>NZ_JABMCX010000242.1 GCF_013179505.1 Paenarthrobacter sp. CM16
ATTCTGCCATTATTCACCGATTCCAAGGCCGTGAAGCAACTTGGCGGCGACGTTTCGCCGTCGGATTGGTGTCCGGCGGTTTGGGCACCCGCTATTCCGTGGGCTCCCCTGCTTCATCTGCACGCTTGAAGTCGCGGCGGATGTTGGCGATGCCTTCGGGGTCGATTTCGAAGCCGAACTCGCTGCCCGGGTTGATGACCATGCCGAGTTCATCACCGATGTTTCCCAGGATCGCCGAGCCCATGGTGCCCAGGACGTGCGGGGCTGCTTCGAGGAACCGCTCATCAACGCGGCTGGGGTGGCTGAATACCGCCAGGACGGGCTGGCCGTCAGCGTTGGAGAGCACCAGCGGCTCCACCGAAGAATCCGGGCCGTCCACGGCTTCGGAACTGACCAGGTAGACCTCGTTGTTCAAGAAAGCGAGGATGACATCCACCGGGTTGGCGTCCGGCTGCTCGGCCGAGGCGAGCTTCGCCTCGAGGTCGTTCAAGGGTTCGTTGTCCGGTGAAACGGTCTGTTCAGTCATGGTTCTACTCGACCACGATGCCGGCCGGGACGCAATTCGCGCTTGCTGTCCCGGCCTCCATGGTGGCTACTTCCTGGCCGGCGCCTACTTCTTGGCTGCGGCCTTCTTCTTGGCCGGCGCCTTGCGGGTGGTGGTCCGCTTGACCGGGCCCTTCGCCCGCTTTTCCGCCAAAAGTTCGACGGCGCGTTCCCGGGTCAGCTCCTCGAGGGACGTTGTGCGCGGGACCGTGATGTTGGTGATGCCGTCGGTGATGTACGGACCGAAGCGGCCTTCCTTCACCACAATGTTCTTTTCCGAAACAGGATCCGGGCCGAACTCGGCAAGCGGGGGCACAGCTGCACGGGCACCCCGCTGCTTGGGCTGCGAATAGATCTCCAGTGCCTGCTCCAAGGTGATCGTGAAGATCTCCTCTTCAGATCCGATGGACCGGGAGTCTGTCCCCTTCTTCAGGTAAGGACCGAAGCGGCCGTTCTGCACGGTGATGGGGTTGCCCTCCGCGTCCTCGCCGAGGACCCGGGGCAGGCTCATGAGCGCGAGGGCCTCGTCCAAGGTGACCGTGTCCACGGTCATGGACTTGAACAGTGAACCGGTACGCGGTTTGGCCTTCACGGGCTTCTTGGGCGGCTTCGGCTTGCCGTTCTTGTAATACTCAACCGGCTGGTTGGCCAACTGTTCCTCGGTCATTTCGGGGATGATCTCGGTGACGTAAGCACCATAGCGGCCATTTTTGGCAACGATGGTGTGGCCGGTATGCGGGTCGGTTCCCAGAACCCGTTCCTCCGGCGCTGCTGTCTCCATGAGCTCTTTGGCTTTGGCGGCCGTCAGTTCATCCGGAGCCAGTTCCTCAGGGACGTTGGCCCGGGCGGACTCGACTACCTCTCCGGTCTTCTCATCCACGGTAGGGATGGAACTTTCCAGGTACGGCCCGAACTTGCCAACGCGGAGGGTGATGCCTTCGGCGATGGGCACGGAGTTGATCTCGCGTGCATCAATTTCGCCCAGGTTGTTGACGATGCTCAACAGGCCCGGATCGGCGTCTTCACCGTAGTAAAAGTGCTTGAGCCACGCTGCGCCCGCAGCCTGGCCGTTGGCGATCTTATCGAGGTCGCCTTCCATGTCCGCGGTGAATTCGTAGTCCACATAGTCCGTGAAGTGCTGTTCGAGCAAACGGATCACGGAGAATGCGATCCAGCTCGGAACAAGGGCGGACCCTTGCTTCCGGACGTAGCCGCGGTCCTGGATGGTGGAGATGGTGGAGGCGTAGGTGGATGGGCGGCCGATGCCGCGCTTTTCCAGTTCCGCTGTCAGCGACGCTTCGGTGTACCGCGGCGGCGGTGAGGTTTCGTGGCCGACGGCCAGGATGTCCGAGGCCTTCAGGGAATCACCCTTGGCCACGTTCGGCAGACGCCGGGCTTCATCGGAGTCTTCGTCCCCGCGGCTCTCGTCCTTGCCTTCTTCATAGGCGGCCAGGAAGCCGGGGAAGGTGATGACGGTACCGGAAGCCGAGAATTCGGCGTCGCGCCCGTCAGCAGCCACCGCACCGAGGCGGATGGTGGCGGTGGAGCCCTTGGCATCGGCCATCTGCGAGGCAACCGTGCGCTTCCAGATGAGCTCGTACAGCCGGAACTCATCGCCGCTTAGCTGCTTGGCCACTTGTGCCGGGGTGCGGAAGGAGTCTCCTGCGGGACGGATGGCCTCGTGCGCTTCCTGGGCGTTGGCAGCCTTGTTGGCGTACACACGCGGGCTCTGGGGTACGTACTCGGGACCATAAAGCTCAGCGGCCTGACGACGGGAGGCCGTGAGTGCCTCATCGCTCAATGCCGAGGAGTCGGTACGCATATAGGTGATATAGCCGTTTTCATACAGGCGCTGGGCTACCTGCATGGTGCTCTTGGAGGAGAAGCGCAGCTTGCGGCCGGCTTCCTGCTGCAGCGTCGAGGTGGTGAACGGCGCGGCCGGACGGCGGGTGTACGGCTTGGTATCAACGGAGCGAACTTGGAAGTTTGCGTTCTCCAGGCCCGCCGCCAAGGACGTGGCGAGTTCCTCATTGAGGTGCACCACGGTGGAGGAGGTGAGCTGGCCGTTGTCATTGAAGTCCCGGCCACTGGCAACCTTGGAACCGTCCACGGCAGCAAGCTTGGCTTTGAAGGAACCCGAGTCGGCACCGAACTGGCCCGTGAGGTCCCAATAAGACGCAGCACGGAAGGCCATACGTTCGCGTTCGCGGTCCACCACCATGCGGGTCACCACGGACTGCACGCGGCCGGCCGAGAGCCCGCGGGCAACCTTGCGCCACAGGACAGGAGAGATCTCATAACCGTACAGGCGGTCAAGGATACGGCGGGTTTCCTGGGCGTCCACCAGCGCGGTATCTACATCGCGCAGATTGTCCATGGCACGGTGGATGGCTTCTTTGGTGATTTCACCGAAGGTCATGCGGTATACGGGAACCTTGGGTTTCAGGACCTCCAGGAGGTGCCACGCGATGGCTTCGCCTTCGCGGTCCCCATCGGTTGCGAGATAGAGCGCATCAGCGTCTTTGAGCTGGGCCTTGAGCTCGGCAACCTTTTTCTTTTTGTCCGGGGAGACAACGTAGTACGGCTTGAAGTCGTTTTCGACGTCGACGGCGAACTTGCCCAGCGAGGTCTTCTTCAGTTCTGCAGGGAGGTCGGACGGCTGCGGGAGGTCCCGGATGTGGCCGATGGAAGCCTCGACGATGAAGCCTTCGCCAAGGTACTTGGCGATGGTCTTACTCTTGGCGGGAGACTCCACGATCACGAGTTTCTTGCCGGTTTTTGCCTTGCTGGGCACGGTGCTCCTACAGAAAAAATGTGTAATTGGGCTGGTGCCCATATTGGCCTAGTTCACCATAGATTGCAGAATCCTGCGTTTTGGTAGGGAAACCAGGGCGGTCATTCGGTGACCCGGCCGTGAGGGTTACTGCCCGGGTGCCACGCGGTCATCCGGGATCATTGACCACAAGGTTGCCACACGTTCGGCGCCCTCGGGAATCTGCGTGGGATCTTCGAGCTCGTACTCCCGGACGACCTCGCGGATCCTGTCCGCGAGTTCCTTGCGTTGCGGATTGGTCAGGTAGAGCAGGTTGCTGGAGAGGACCACCGAGACAGGTTCTTCCTTCCCTTCGCCCCGCTGGCGGCGTTCTCCCCGGGCTTTGGCAAAAGCCGAGGCACGGCGGCGGAACGCATCAAGTTCCAGATCAACCACAGCGATCTCGGGGCTGGCAACGCTGCCTCCCGAGATGGTGAAGTCGGTTCCGGCCGCTTTCCAACGCCGTTCGCGTGCGTCCCCGGCATTTTCGGCCGGTGCCACGATTCCCCATTTCTGGAGGGCGCGGAGGTGGTAACTCATGGCGCTTGGGGTGAGGCCGGTCCGCGCTGCGAGTTCGGTGGCCGTATGGCTCACCTGGGTGGCGTACAGCTCGGAGATAACCTCGATGCGGGCAGCGTGAGCCAAGGCCCGGATAGCCTTGGGATCGGTGATCTCAACCGTCTTCTCGGCCCGCTTCCGCCGCGGAACGTCGCCTGACGTTTGGGATGTCTCGTTGTTCGCAATCACTTGATCAGTGTAGTCAGGGTCACTTGCGGGACCGCCGGTGTTCTTTGCCGACGGCGTCGCGTCGCTGCTCATGCGCCGCTCTGCACGGGGTCCGGAAGCAGGAAGCCCTCCAGGACAAGGTTGGTGACATCGCGGTACAAACCCTCCCTGAAGGCATCCTCATCAAAGTCCTCGCCGCCTCCCAGCAGCGATACCAGGGCCGCGACGATCTGCCGGACAGACAGCTGCCCATCGCAAGCAGAAGCGAACCCTGCAAGCTCCGTACTGAGCAGGTTGGTCCTCCGGAGTCCTGCACCCTGCCTGAGGAGGATGACGCCCGGGTGGGCAGCTCCAGGACGCTGGTGCCGTTCTTCGGTGACGTCCTCAGCGACCACCAGATGCGCCTCGGGAACGGAGTTGGCAGCCACCCAATCTGCCCGCTCCACGGCGGCACCCAGATGCGGTCCGATCGGTTGCTCAATGGGATAGGTGATCTCTTCGAAACGGCTGAAGACGGGCTGGTGCCCGGACAGGGGCCGCCGCAACAAGATCATGCCGAAGCCCACCCCCTGCACGTTCCTTGAGGCGAAGTCATCAAGGTAGGCGGCATAGGAATCCTTGTATTGCTCACGGTCACGGTTCTGTGAAGCATCCTGCAGCCAGGTCTCGGCATACTGTTCCGGATCCACCTGCTCGCGTTGAATGAACCAGACATCAAGACCGGAATCCTTGAGCCAGTCTTTGGGACGGTCCTTCCAGTCCGTTCCCGCGGTAACCTCCCAGTTTCCCAGCATCTGCGCAGTGCCACCGGGTTCCAGTACCCCAGCGATTGACTGCACCAGCGCCGCCACGATCCCGTCGCCGGGAAGCCCGCCGTCACGGTACGTGAACTGGTCAGATGAGGATTCCCCGCCTCTGCGGGGTGTGATAACGAAAGGAGGGTTGGACACCACGAGGCCAAATTGTTCGCCGGCTACCGGGTCCAGGAGTGATCCCAGCCGCAGGCTTACCCGGCTTTCCAGATCCTCCGGATCCAGTTCAAGTTCCGCTGCGTTCAGCAGCAGGTTGAACCGGGTAAATGCCAGTGCACGAGCGGAGATGTCCGTAGCCGTGACATGCTCGCAGTGGTGCAGGAGGTGGAATGTTTGAATCCCGCATCCGGTCCCCAGGTCCAATGCGCGTTTGGTGTGCTGCCTGAAGGTTGTTTGGACCAGTGTTGTGGAGGCGCGGCCAATGCCCAGGACGTGGTCATGGCGCAGGACTCCCGGCTGCTGGTGGGCTGCGAGGTCGCTGGCGACCCACAGTTCGGCACCACCGGTGCCGTCAGCGTTGGCATCCCATCCATAGGGGCGCAAATCCACCACGACCCGGACAACCCCGGCATCCACGAAGGCGAGGCCGAGATCCACGAGACCTTGTGTGCCGATTCCGGGCAGGGCGGAGTCAACGTCAGCCACGGACTGCGGAACGGCCAGCAGCCACAGACGCACCACTACTGCCAGGGCCCGGACAGCAGGATCGTGCGAGTCCGTCAGCCGTTCGGTGGCCAGGAGAGCGGGAACCACCTGGTCCCTGCCGAGCGCTGCTGAGGCCTGCTCCCCCAGCAGGGCCGCCACGCCGTCCACCGTGTAGGAGATGGCACGGAGGTCCCCGGCAAGTAGCTGGAGCAGCGCTGGCTGGTCGCTTCGGGGGGCATCGTCAGTGTTGCCGGCGGTAAACAAGAATGCTGTGTCAGTCACCCTGCAAGTGTAGGTGCGGCAGGCCGGGCCAGACCGCCTCGTTCCGGGCTATGTGGACATCCGGGCTATGTGGACAAAGGACACCCCTGGAACCCGGTAGCGTGGAATCATGCTCAACTTCTCCTCCACAAGGCGCCGGGCGGGCCTTGTTACCTTGGCTGCTGCCGTCCTGCTGGGGGCCAGTGCCTGCCAGGCACCGGTCAACATCGCAGATGCAGACGTTCCCGCCTGGAAGGAAAAGGTCCTCCCGGCAGCTAACGGCGCAGTCCTGGAGGACTCAGGCAAGATCCTCAACCGGGATGCGCTGGTCAAGGAATCATCCGGCGTCCCCGCAGGAACCTACACGCTGACCATGGCATGCGATGGCGGCGGCAAGGCCTACTTCGCAGTCTCCTCCAACGGAAGCAAGATCGCCGATGCGGCTGCTGCCTGCAACGGAAGCCTTGATGTGGTGAAGATCAAAGTACCTGCCGCCGTTCCCCTTAGCATCTCAACCAGCAGCGTCGATGCTCCGCTGATCTACGGTTACCACCTGGTTCCGGCCGCAGGCTGAAAACTCCCCGCATCCTTCCACGCCCAGGCCTTTGGAGAGCGGCCGGCCGGGCGTAAAGTCAGTGCATGGGCAGCAAGGCAGCTTGCTCGGTGTTGCCACGGCGGCTGGCGAGGTCCGCCGTCGTGCTTTTGGTTGTCCTGTGCGGCGGTGTGGCGGGATGCGAATATACCTATGAAGACAGTGGCAGGCCTGAGGCAACCGCCACCTCCACAGCCGGAAATGTTGCCCTTCCGCCCGATCCGGCGTTGGAAGAAACCGTCAGCGGAGAGGCTCTGGAGGAGTGGGCCAAGGCTGCACTGCCCGAATCCCAGGGACAGTCGTTCTACTCCAGCAGCGGGTACCTGAACCCGGGTGAATCCAAATCCGAGCAAACAGTGCAATTGCCGGCAGGAACCTACGCGGTGACGCTGGCATGCCGAGGTACGCGTCGGGTCTCTTTCGACGTCACGCTGAACGAGGTAGCCCTGGTGGACCTGACCTTGGGGTGCGCCAACGCGCGGGTGAGCGTTGTGCAACTGGAAAAGGACGCGGTCCTCTCCATCAGGGTCGGCTCCAGGTCCGATGCCAACTTCGCCTACAGGGTCAGCAGGCTCTGAATCCGCCGCTACGCGGCTTCGCAGCCTCCGGGACAGCGCAGCGTTTCAGGACTGGAAGCACATTCGGCG
>NZ_JABMCX010000243.1 GCF_013179505.1 Paenarthrobacter sp. CM16
GCCAGGGTCCGCCTCGGGTGGGAACCCTTCAGCTGTCCCTCAATGCTACCCGCGGGTAGCTACCCGTGCCAGTGGAAATCTGCGGCTGGAATTCAGCCGGAATTTCCACTTGTCCGGCGTGGTGGACCACACGGTCCCACGCAAAGTTAATGCCATGGACAAGGCCGCCCAGAATGCCTTTGACGGCATACCAGACCATCCCCATGGTGCCAATAAGAATGATTGTTGCCATAGCTGCTGCTGCGATGAATGCCACCAAAAGCGCAGCAAATACCAGCGTTCCAATAACTACGTACGTGCCTGTTTCCAGCGCAGTGAAATCGAAATCCATGGTTCCCCCCGGAGCGACGGTGCGTGGGTCGGCGCGGCGTGGCTGCGTCGATGTTCTGACACTAGGGGTGGGGGTGCGTTCCGGCCAGAGCGGAAACGCCC
The DNA here is from genome assembly GCF_013179505.1 of Paenarthrobacter sp. CM16. GTDB lineage: Bacteria > Actinomycetota > Actinomycetes > Actinomycetales > Micrococcaceae > Arthrobacter. Next base: position 433 of record NZ_JABMCX010000243.1, read on the forward strand.
CGGAGTCGCGTTGATATGGGATCGAAACCATACCGCACGGTAGGTTACGAAATGGTTGCGGTGGGGAGGTCCTGATGCTCTGCGTTAACCTTGTACGGGGCAGTTTTCGCTGCCAGCCAGGTTTCGCAGCAGCTGAAGGAGAGTAATTGTCCCGTTCAGCCATGTCCTCCGCCGATGCCATCAGCGCCAGGCTCCGTGACCTCGAACAGCTGACCAAGGGGCCCGCATGGGCCCTGACGCGTTCGGCACCATGGGTGATCGCGGTGTTGCAGGCATCCTTTACCCGAACCCGTCCGCAGCTTCCGCTGGAAGAATTCCATGCCGACGTCGACGCCTTCCTTGAGCAGCTCCGCCGCCAGGACCCCACGCTGGGCGGTCAGCAGAACGGCAAGCTGTTCGGCGACGAATGGACAAGGAAGCAGTTCCTGACGCGCCGAAACCAGTCGGGCCGGATCGTTTACGAAGTTACCGAACCGGCTGCCCGTGTGCTCGCTTTCCTGGACAGCCTTTCCAGCGAGCGTTCCACGCTGAACGGATCGCGGCTCGGCACGCTGCTGGGCGATGTGGAGAAACTCGCCAACGAAACCAACCCGGACCAGAGCGCCCGCCTGGAGGCCCTGGAGGAAGAAATCCAGGAACGCCGGCAGCTGGTGGAGGACATCAGCTCGGGCGAGTTCGATGGCCTGTTGGATGACGAAGAAGCCGTGGAAGCCGCCGGCAACATCCTTGACCTCGCAGCCAGCCTGCCCGCGGACTACAAGAAGATGCGCGACCGCATCGAAGACCTTGTGGGCGAGCTCCGCAACCAGATCATCGAGGAATCCCTGAGCAAGGGCGCCACGATGGCCCAGGTCCTGGAAGCCGACAAGCGGCTGCGGCAAAGCCCTGAAGGCCGAACCTTCCGATCCTTCACCGCTTTCCTGGAGGATCCGCAGCAGCAATTGCGGTTCCGTTCGGCGATCGGTGAAGTGCTCAGCCGGCAGTTCGCGGACGACCTCTCCCAGGAAGACCGCGAAACGCTTAAGAACCTGGTGGCAGAGCTGCGGTATCAGCACAGCCAGATCCAACGGATCTACGGCAAGCTTTCTGAAAGCCTGAACACGTACATCCAGAGCGACGACGTCCGGCAGTCCGTCAGCCTCCGCAAGGTTCTGGCCGAGGCCGAGCAAGCCATCCGCTCCATGCCCTACGAACGTGACAGGCCGGGTTTGGTGCCGGGGCCGGTGCTGTTCAACGCCGGGTTCGAATCGTTGGCCATGGTCAAGCTCTTCGACCCCGACGAATTCGCCACGCCACCCCGCCTCGCGGACCCCATCGCCTTCAGCGACTCGGACAGGGTTCGGTCTGCCCGTACCGGCAAGGCGCGGCCAGCCGTGGTCCGGGCAGCCATGGCCGGAGCCGCAACTTTGGGTGAAGCCTGGGAGAACCTGCCGGCCGAGGAACGGCACATCAACACTGTGCGCACCTTGCTGTCCATGGCACTGCAGACGGGCGCGGCCTTCGATCGGGCCGCCTGGGAACACATCGACTTCGAACAAATCGACGGCAGCATCCGCACCGCGTACCTGCCGGTCGTCACGCTGAATGAGGGTTCTGATGACTGAAGAAATCACCACGCCGGACATCACCGAAGCGGATGAGGTCACCAAGGAGGCGGCCGAGGTCGCTGCCGGTGACCCGACCGCTGCAGCTGACGCAAACCATGCTGACCCGTTCCGGGTCACACCACGCGACTCGTTCGTGGACGGCGCCGCGCTGTTCCCCGGCGACACCGGTGTGCTTCCCCTGAAGGTCCGGCATGCTCTGGTGAAACTGCTCAAGGGCCCGTACATCGACGGTGGTCGGGACGAGAAACTTTGGACCACGCTCCTGGATAACCAGCTGATCCTCCGTAGCAGGCTGTCCGAGCTGTTCCTCACGCTCCAGCTCGATCACGACCGCAAGATCGCGGTGCTCCGCCCCGTCGACCCCGAAATCGTCGGTGCCGGTTCCCGGTCAAGCATCCTTCGGCAGCAGCGGGCACTGAGCCGCGTGGAAACCATCGTCCTGCTGCGCCTGCGGCTGTTGCTGGACCGCCACATCACGGCCCAAACAGACCCGACGATCACCCGCGAAGAGATCTCGGACCTCGTCGCCAACTACACTCCGGCCGGCCAGCAAGACGCCCTCCGCGACTCTGACGTGGTCACCCGCACCATCACCAAACTCCTGGCTCGCCAACTCCTCCTCCCCACCCCGCTGGACGACACCTACACCATCAGCAACGCGCTCCCCTTGGCCCTGCCCTTCGAAAACATCGGCGACATCCCGGCCCAAATCGAAGCCCTGGTTGCAGTAGCGGCGGACGAATCCGGCACAGAACCACTCTTGGACCTCGACTCCGACTCCAACCACCCCGCCCCCACGGGTGACGAGCTGGACGACGATTCCGAAGGTGGCGGGTCCGCAGAGCATGTGTCCGGTACCGCCACGATAGGCGACCCGGCAACAGAGGAGGCTGGCAAGTGACCATCGCAAGCATGCTCCCGCTCGGTGAGCTCACCAACCCCGGCCAGATGCGTTTGGCGCTCGTCCAAGTGGTCAACTGGGGCACGTTCCACGGCGCCCACACCATGCACGTGGACCGTAAGGGCACACTCCTTACGGGTAATTCAGGCGTCGGCAAGTCGACTCTCTTTGATGCGATGCTGCGCGTTTTCGATGCCCGTCCACGCTCGAATGAGGCCGCCGCCCAGCGGTCCGGCGGCGCTGTGGAGGACAAGAGGACCACGTTCACTTACATGCGCGGCAAGGTGGGTGATAAGGCGGTGGGCGATAGCTCTGCCAGTGCCTTCCAGCGCCCTGGTGCCACGTGGTCCGCCGTCGCGCTGACGTTTGATAACGCGGCCGGCACGAAGGTGACGGTGTCGGCGCTGTTCGACCTTCCCAAGAACGGCACGGAGTCGAGCGTCGGTCGTTTCTATGTGATCGACAGCAAGCCGCTGGACCTCGAGGCCATTGAGGGGATCGCGCAGAGGCGGTTCACCAAGGGCGCGCTGGAGTCGATTTTTCCGGACGGACAGGTTTTCGATGTCCATAAGGCGTTCGCGGAGCGCTTCCGGCGGCTTCTGGGCATTAATTCCGACCAGGCGCTGCCGCTGCTTCGCGTGATTCAGGCCGGCAAGGGCCTGGGCGGCAGCGTGAACACGTTCTTCCGGGACCAGGTGCTTGATGCTCCGGCCACGCTGGCTGCCGCCGATGACGTGGTGGAGGAATTCAGCAACCTGATGTCCATCCGGCAACGGTTGGAGGACGTTCGGCAGCAGCGGGACCAGTTGGCACCGGTTCCGGCGCTGAACAAGGAGTACGCGCAGGCGTTGCTGGACGCGAACCGTCTCCGGGAGCTGGCGGGCGAGGAATTCGAGGCTTACAAGCAGCAGCTTGCGGTCACGGTGCACGCCAAGACCCTGGCTCGTTTCAAGGAGTTGGCGCAGACCAAGGCACAGGAGCTCGCCGCTGAGCGTACGGTGCGGGACGCCTGGGCCAAGGAGCTCCGCGACCTTGAACTGGACTACAACAACCGTGGCGGCAACGCGATATCGGCCATTGAGCAGTCGTTGGAGAACGCCCGGGTGGGCCTGAAATTGCGCCAGCAGGTTGAGGATTCGGCCAAGAAGGCATTGGCTGACGCGGGACTGAATCTTGAGTGGACCGCCGAGGGCTGGGATCAGGCGCATGAGCAGGCGGCGGCCCGCTCTGCGGAGTTGAAGGACGATTCCGAGGCGCTCAAGGAACTTCGTTTTGAGGCCTTCGACGGCCATGCGACCAAGAAACGTGAACTCGCGGCGGCCCAGCAGGAGTTGTTGTCGTTGCGGTCGCGCAAGTCGCTGCTGCCGCCGTCGAGCATTGAAAACCGGGCGGCGATCGCAGCCGCAACCGGCATCCCGGAAGAGCGGATGCCGTTTGGCGGCGAGCTGATCGATCTCGCTGAGGGCCAGGACCAGTGGCGTCCGGCCGCGGAACGCGCGCTCCGTAACCTCGCCACCACGCTGCTGGTTCCCGGCGAACACTTCGCGGCCGTGACCCGGTACTTGAACGACAACGCTGTGCGGGGCGCACTCCGCGCCGTCGACGTGTCCAAACCGCTTGCCGGCGGCGCGCTGGCTGTGGAGGACGTGTCCGACGGCGACCTCTTGACTAAGTTGAGCATCCTCACCTCGGGTGCCAATGCCGACGCCGGCGAATGGATCCGTGAGCGGATCGCCCTGGACTTTGCGTACCCGTGCGTCGAGGACCCCGACCAGCTGGCCGGGATGGACAAGGGCCTGAGCCTGGGTGGCGTGGTCAAGCGCAACCGGCACACCGTGGAAAAGGACGACCGTTTCACCAGCCGGCAGGATTACGTCCTCGGTTTCGATAATGCTTCCAAGCTGGAGCTGGTGGCAGCGCGTGTGGACGAGTTGGAAAACGAGCTCGTGAAGGCTGCGGAGCTTGCCCAGAGCCGTGAGGATTCGCACCAAGGCATGGCGCGGCAGCTGGAAGCCCTGCGTCGGGTCGCTGAAGACGAGCGGCCGTGGGAGCAGGTCTCGGCAGCCGTCGCTGCGGAGGAACTGGCCCGGATCGAGCAGCGCCTGGTGGACGCCTTGGCGGCCCAGGCGGATCTGGAGCCGCTGCGTGCCAACATCGAAGCCGTGCGAGAAAAGCACCAGTCTTCCACAGGCTCGGCCGCTGTGCTCCAGAGCGAATACAAGGCGCTGGACCACAAGATGACCACAGCTGACGGCCTGCTCGATGCCGCGAGGCTGAAGCTGGAGCAAGCACCGCCGTCGGGCTCCACCGTCACGGCCCTGGAGCCGTACTTCGACGGCGTCGCTGACGTCTCCGAACTGTACGAGCTGGACAACCTGGCCAACAGCGTCCGCAATAAGTTGCTCGATGAACTGCACGCAGCTGAGTCCCGCGGGCAGGCGACGGCCGAGCGGCTGACCCGCATGTTTGAAGCTTTTGTGCGTGACTGGGGGAGCGCCATCAGCGTTGACCACGGCACGTCGATAGGTGCCGCAGGGGACTTCGAATCCCGGTACCACGCGATCGTCAGTGACGGTTTGCCCGCTCAGGAGGCCGAATTCCGGCTGTTCTTCAATCAACGCACGCACGAGTCGTTCAGTACGCTCCTGCACTTGCTGGATGAAGAACGGCGCAGCATCACCAGCCGCATCCTGCCCCTCAACGGCATTCTGTCGCAGGTCAACTTCCATGAGGGCAGCTTCCTGGAACTCGATATCAAACAGACACTTCCGGCCACGGCCAAGCAGTTCAAGGATGCGATCCAGAACGCCCTGAAGGCTAAACACACTCGGCCGACGCGTGGTGCTGCTGCTTCAGCAACGGAAATGGACGACGACGCTGAGCTCACCGCGCGCTACAAGTCACTGGAAACGCTGGTGAAACGGCTCGGATCACAGGCGCCGGAGGATCGGCGTTGGCGGGCCGAGGTGCTGGACGTTCGCGGTCACCTGTTTATCCAGTGCAAGGAACACCGCGAGGTTGCGTCGAAATCGGGCAAGGCCCCCGGTAAATCGGGCAAGAAGAAGACCGAAGTGTTCATGCACGCCGACACCGGATCCATGTCCGGCGGTGAGCGCCAGCGTTTCACGGCGTTCATCATGGCCGCTGCCCTGAGTTACCAGCTGGGCATCGCCGAGCAAGGCTTCACGACGTACGGCACCGTCATGATGGACGAAGCCTTCGTACTGGCTTCCGAGGAATTCGCGGGTGCGGGCATCAAGGCGCTGCACGAGTTCGGGTTCCAGCTGTTGCTGGCGGCTCCGGAAAACGTGATCGACCTGTCCCGGCACCTTGGATCAGTTACCGAGATCCTTCGGGATAAGCGCACCAACCGCTCGGGCGTGCTCACGGCTCCCGTCATCGCCGGACCAGGCGAGCCGGGAGCGTGGCGTTCCGAAGCGAACCCGGTGGACATCGTCCTGCGCTAGCCCTGCCGTGGGTGACCCGCCGTGGGTCGCCCCCGCCGTGGGTGACCCGCCCAAGTAGGTAGCAGATCATGCCGTTTTGAGCGTTCTAAACGGCATCTGCTGCTACCTACTTTGGCCACGTGGAGTCACTCAGCGGGTTACTTGGCCTGCACGCGGTCCAGGAACTGCGCTGTCCGTTCTTCCAGCCCCGCAATCTGCCGAACCACGACGGCGGCCGGGTCCGGGTTGATCTCGTTGGCGGGTGGTTCCTTGCGCACATTGGCGCTGCAGCCGAATTCTGCGCAGATCAGGGTCCCCACGGTGTTCCCGTCCTTGCCGGATTGTCCGGCCTTTTTGGCAACCCACAGGTAAACGTCGTCCTTCGAAAAGACGTCGCGGCACAGTTCGCAAAGGACTACACGCCTTTTCCCGGACCCGCCTTCGGGTGCCCGGAGCATGATTCCGGTGAGCTTTCCCCGATGAGGAACCACGAGGTATCCGCGCTGGGGCATCTTCTCATCACGCCAACCCAGAAATTCCAGGTTGTCCCAGTTGATGGTTTCGAAGTCACGGGGGAGGTTGAGCCGGGCAGCCTCGGAGCGGCTGGCGTTAATGAAGGACGATCGGATCTGTTGGGCAGTG
>NZ_JABMCX010000244.1 GCF_013179505.1 Paenarthrobacter sp. CM16
GGCGAAAATTTCGCAGAGCTCGTCAAAGTGGGTGTACAGGAAGTTTTCCTGGTGGTGCGCAAGGCACCAGCCGGCCATGATCGACCCGCCGCGGGAGACGATTCCGGTCACCCGGTTGGCCGTCAGCGGCACATAGCGCAGCAACACGCCGGCGTGGATGGTCATATAGTCCACGCCTTGCTCGCATTGCTCCATCACGGTGTCCCGGAAGATCTCCCATGTCAGCTTGTTGGCTTCGCCGTTGACCTTTTCCAGGGCCTGGTAGATGGGGACGGTCCCGATCGGGACAGGGGAGTTGCGGATCAGCCACTCCCGCGTGGTGTGGATGTCATCACCCGTGGAAAGGTCCATGACGGTATCGGCACCCCATTGTGTGGCCCACTGCAGCTTGTCCACTTCTTCTGCGATGGAGCTGGTAACTGCCGAGTTACCGATGTTGGCATTGATCTTCACCAGGAAGGCTTTGCCGATGATCATCGGTTCTGACTCGGGGTGGTTGATGTTGTTGGGAATGATGGCCCGCCCCGCGGCAACTTCGCTTCTGACCAGCTCAACATCACAGTTTTCCCGCAGTGCGACGAACTGCATCTCAGGAGTCACTATGCCCTGCCTGGCATAGTGCATCTGCGTGACGGTGCTACCTTCGACGGCGCGTCGAGGCACTGGTTTCGCGCCCTTCCATTCCGCTGATGCTTCCCCACGCCTAACCGCGGACCTTCCGTCGTCGAGCAAGTTTCGTTGCCGCCCGGAGTAGGCCTCGGTGTCTGCGCGGTCCTCGATCCAGGCAGCGCGGAATGGTTCCAATCCCATGATGGGGTCACTGCCGGGACCTGCCGTGCGGTACACCTGGAACGGGTGGTTGGCTTTGCCGTTCGGGGAAGGTTCCAGCGCGATCTCCGTGAAGGGAACCCGGATTCCGTTCTCCTTATCCTCGCGGTAGGCCAAGGAATGGGACTTCATGGCCTTGGTCACGGATCCAACCGCATTTTGGGCAGGGCTGTGCTGTGTTTTGGTGGTGCTCAAAGGATTACTCACTTCCTTCGCCGGCATTACCCGGACAGGTTCAACGGTCGCAGACTGCTTCAGTCCGATCTCAGCCCCTGCAAGGGCACCCGTGTGGTCGTAGACGAAGCTACCACAGCTGCCAACAGGCACCCAGTCACATGCATGCACCAACCTTCAAGGCACTGCGGCAGACTAGGCTTTTTCCATGGCCACCATCGAATTTTCCGGACCCGTGCTCGTCTCGAGCAGCGAGGAACGCCACGGGATGTGGTCCGTGGACGGCATCCTGACCTTTGTCCGTCCCGCGAAGGCGCCGGACCGTGTACTGGATGGCTGGGTCCTCCCGGGTTTTGTTGACGCCCACTGCCACATTGGTCTGGGAGTGGGCGGCGCCGTTGGCGAGCAGGCCACCTTTGCCCAGGCCCGGGCCGACCTCGACGCCGGTACGCTGTTGATCCGCGACGCCGGGTCTCCCAGCGACACCAGATGGGTCCAGCAGCGTACAGACTTGCCCCGGCTGATCCGGGCGGGCCGGCACATTGCCCGGAGCCGGCGGTATATCCGTGGGTTGGGCCACGAAATCGAACCCGGCGATCTCGTCGAGACGGTTCGGAAGGAAGCCCGGGACGGTGACGGGTGGGTGAAGTTGGTGGGGGACTGGATTGACCGGGGCCACGGCGATCTCGCCGCCTCGTTCCCGGCCGAAATCGTGAAGGACGCCATCTCCGCCGCCCGCGATGAGGGCGCCAGGGTAACCGCGCACTGCTTTGCCGAGGACACCATCGACCACATGCTAGATGCCGATATCGATTGCATTGAACATGCAACGGGCCTGCTGCCGCGGCACATTCCCCGCTTGGTGGAGCAGTCCGTGCCGATCGTTCCCACGCTGGTCAATATCGCCACCTTCCCCGATATTGCCGCCCAGGCTGCTCCGAAGTTTCCCGACTACGCGGACCATATGATGCGTCTGTGGGAGCGGCGGCGCGAGCGTGTGCTGGAGGCCTTTGAGGCGGGCGTGTCCATCTACACGGGCACGGATGCCGGCAGTGTGATCAGGCACGGCAGGATCGCCGATGAGATGAAAGAACTGCACGACGCCGGCCTGCCGCCGGCGGCGGTCCTGGACGCCGCAACCTGGGGCGCCCGTGAGTGGCTGGGAGCCGAAGGGATCAGCGAAGGGGCGAGCGCCGACGTCGTGCTGTGTTCCGAGGATCCGCGGCTCCGGCTGGAGAGTGTTTCCCGCCTCCAACACATTGTTCTTCGTGGTTCACTGGTTCGTTAGGAATAAATTGAAGCTTCAAGTAATTTAGTCTGTAGAAGGTGTCGATAGGCGGCACCGCGGAAACAGGAGCTTCGCATGACCACACCATTGAGCCAGGATCTTCTGCCGGCTGAACTCACCATGGGCACGGTAATGCTCAAGGTTGGCGACATGAAGGTCATGAGTGACTATTATCAGCGGGCCCTTGGCCTGGAAATCGTGGCCGAGCAGGACGGCGGTTTGTATCTTGGGCGCGTCGGGAAGCCCGTGGTGCATCTCGCTCCGGCGTCCGGCCTCCGGATTCCAGGGCGCGGGGAGGCGGGTCTGTTCCATACGGCCATCCTGTTCGAAGACCAGCCGTCCCTGGCCGCGACGATCGCTACCGCCGCCGAATACGAGCCCCGCGCCTTTGCGGGCAGCGCCGACCACCTGGTCAGCGAAGCGTTCTACTTCACAGACCCCGAGGGCAATGGCATTGAGCTCTACTATGACAAGCCGCGGGAGCTGTGGCAGTGGGACGGCAAGACCGTGGTGATGGACAATGTGGCCCTGCCGCCGCAGCGATTCCTCCAACAGCACCTCAACGAAGCTGCGGTGACCGGACAGCTCAAGGCCGCGGCGGGAATCGGCCACGTCCATTTGCAGGTAGGTGACGTCGCAACTGCCCAGCGCTTCTATGTGGAAACCCTTGGTTTTGAGCGGACCGCGGGCTGGCATGGTCAGGCGCTGTTCGTTTCCGCCGGCGGCTATCACCACCATATGGCCATGAATGTCTGGAACAGCCGTGGTGCCGGCCCCCGGAAGGACACTCTGGGTCTGGGGGAAGTGCTCATAGAGGTTCCTGGCGCAGACGACATCGCTTCCCTTGCGGATCGACTCAAAACCGCCGGGGTACAGAACCATCACACCGGTGCCGAGCTTCGCTTCGAAGATCCTTGGCGGAACAAGCTGCGGGTAGCGATCCGCTAAGCTGCGGCGCGCGTGCTGCACTAGGCTGGGCAGTGACGGCACGGAACCATTCGGGTTGTGTGCCGCCGCCCCGTCAGCACGAAGGAATGAGAGTACTTTCCATGGGCTTTGCCGAAATTTTTGTTACCACCCACGATGAAGCACTCAAGAGGGCGGCTGCCCTGGACAAGGGCGCCGACGTCGCCGGCCCCGCCGTCAGGATTGACGGCATCACTGACTTCGAAGTGGAGCAGTTGGGCGACCTCGCGGGCCAGGCAGTCCACGCAGCGGGGGCTGATTATGAACTTGCCCTGGTTGATGTCACCAGTGACGCGCTCCTCGGAGTCCCCGAGGCCATGGTGCGTGCGCTGGCCGAACTGCTGACCTATGAGAGCGAAGGTGACGCCAACGTCCTCGACGACGTTGCTGCTGCCTGGGCTGCCCAGGACGACATGCCCTTTGATGCCGCCCAATCCCGCCAGTACGTTCAGCAGTTGGCTGCCCTGGCAACCGACGTCGAGAAGGTTGAACGTTCCGGCCTCTACGTCTGGTCCGAATAGCACCCGGGCCCGCGCTCGGGCCCCAGTTTCCACCCCTCGGGTGAGCAACAACACACGGACCCACGTGGCGTAAGTCGTATTTGCTCCGGGCATCTGGCACAATAGACAGGTACTCGATCGGTGCGGCCCCTCTCTCCGTGCACGTATCTTGTCCTTCGAACCGTCCAGTATGGCCCGCCCCACGGGTGCAGAACGTCGGGTTCACCTCGTTTCAGAAACAGGAGTGACCACAAAAGTGGCCGTAAAGATTCGCCTTAAGCGCTTCGGTAAGATGCGCGCACCGTACTACCGCATTGTCGTCATGGATGCCCGCGCCAAGCGCGATGGCCGTGCCATTGAAGAAATCGGCAAGTACCACCCCACCGAAGAGCCGTCGTACATCGAGGTCGCTTCCGAGCGCGCCCAGTACTGGCTCTCCGTTGGCGCCCAGCCGACCGAGCAGGTTGCCGCGATCCTCAAGATCACCGGTGACTGGCAGAAGTTCAAGGGCCTCCCGGGCCAGGAAGGCACCCTGAAGACCAAAGCTCCGAAGGAAGCCTTCGTAGCACCGGAGAAGGGTTCCGTCATCATTCCGGAAGCCATCACCAAGAAGGCCAAGAAGGACGAAGCCGAAGCTCCGGCCGAGGCTGAAGCAGAGACCACCGAGGCTGAGTAAGTTGCTGGCAGAAGCGCTCGAGCACTTGGTCCGTGGGATCGTTGACAGCCCTGAGGATGTCAAGGTCAGTGCCAAGAACAACCGCCGCGGGGAATCCCTTGAGGTGCGTGTTCACCAGGAGGACCTCGGACGGGTGATCGGCCGTCAAGGACGCACCGCACGCGCATTGCGCACTGTGGTTGCAGCCTTGGCTGGTGGCGAGCAGGTCAGGGTCGACGTCGTCGACACCGACCGTCGCCGGTAACGCGCTCAGCACTGCTTGTCTTAAGTCCGGCCCCTTCACCGAATATGGTGGAGGGGCCGGATTGCTTTATCCACCATTTCAGAACCGTGGCTGCCCGGCGGGCGCGGGCATAAGAAGAATTCAGAGGAACCCATGCAGCTCCAGGTGGCCCGGATCGGCAAACCCCATGGCATTCGCGGCGAGGTGACCGTCCAGGTACTTACCGACGCACCGGCCGAGCGCTTCGTGCCAGGAACCGAGTTCATCGTGGAGCCCGCCTCGGCAGGCCCGTTGACCATCCGCAGTGCCAGGTGGAACAAGGACATCCTGCTGTTGGGTTTCGACGAGATCGCAGACCGCAACGCGGCCGAAGTCATCCGTGGTGCCAAGCTCTTCATCGAGACCGAAGAGCTTGACGACGAAGACGACGACGAAGGCTGGTACGAGCATGAACTGGTGGGCCTCGAGGCCCGGGTTGGCTCGCAGGTAGTTGGCAAGGTTGCCGCCCTTAACACCATGCCGGTCCAGGACCTGTTGATGGTCAAGACGGATGACGGCAAGGAAATCCTGGTGCCCTTCGTCGAGGAGATTGTCCCCGAGGTCAATGTTGAGGACGGCTACATCCTGATCACTCCGCCGGCCGGTCTCTTTGAGGTCAATGACGACTCCTCCGAGGAGCCCAAGGACGGCGCAGGGGATGAAGCCTGAATGAGGATTGATGTTGTCAGCATCTTCCCGGAGTACCTTGCACCGCTGGAGCTCTCGCTCATAGGCAAAGCCCGCCAGGACGGTCTGCTGGAACTCAACGTCCATGACTTGCGCTCTTTCACTACGGATAAGCACAGGACCGTGGACGATACCCCCTATGGCGGTGGCGCCGGAATGGTCATGAAGCCGGAGCCTTGGGCCCAGGCGCTCGAGTCGGTGGCGGGGGCGCGTGAAGGTGCCAAGCCGGTACTGATTGTTCCGTCGCCGGCGGGGGAGCGGTTCAACCAGGCGCTGGCTTACGAGCTGGCCGAGGAAGAACAACTCGTGTTCGCCTGCGGCCGCTATGAAGGCATTGACGAACGCGTCATCGACTGGGCCCGGGACCACTTCACTGTCCGGCCGGTAAGCCTCGGAGACTACGTCCTCAATGGTGGCGAGGTGGCGGTGCTTGCCATGGTCGAGGCCATTGGACGGCTCCTGCCCGGAGTGGTGGGCAACCCGGAATCCCTCGTTGAGGAGTCCCATTCCGATGGCTTGTTGGAGTACCCCGTATACACCAAGCCTTCGGCGTGGCGCGACCATGACGTCCCTCCCATCTTGTTGAGCGGCAACCATGGAAAGATCGCCCAGTGGCGGCGGCACGAGCAGTTCCGGCGGACGGCCGAGCGCCGGCCCGACCTCTTGGAAGCGTTCGACGCCGGTGCGTTGAGTCGCGCTGACCGCAACGCTCTCTCTGACCTTGGCTTCGACGTCGTCGACGGACGCCTGCGTCCCCGGCCCGGCGGTGAGGCAGCAAATTGAGGTCCGCTGCCGTCGTCGAGCGTTCCAAACGGCCGGACCAGTCCTGGCAGTTGGCCCGATGGCAGCGCATATGGCAGAATTAACCCTTGTGTCTACTGGGCTGACACCTGCCACAGGGGGAGTTCAGCCAACAGTCGGACAACCCGGCGACGCCAATCAGTGGCGGAGCCGGACACTAAGAAACTTCGGCGGAGATTTCCGGTTGCCTTCCGTGCCCCGGGCTTGTCCGCCGTAACCCAACGTGAATGACCTGTGGCGTTCACCAGGAGTGGATTAATGCATATCCTCGATAGCGTAGATGCAGCCTCGCTGCGTAACGATGTTCCCGAGTTCCGCGCGGGTGACACCCTCAAGGTTCACGTCAACATCATCGAAGGCAAGAACTCCCGTGTCCAGGTATTCCAGGGCTTCGTCCTGGGCCGCCAGGGTGACGGCGTTCGCGAAACCTTCACCGTGCGCAAGGTTTCCTTCGGTGTCGGCGTAGAGCGTACCTTCCCGGTACACTCCCCGATCATCGACAAGATCGAGGTCGTCACCAAGGGTGACGTCCGCCGCGCCAAGCTTTACTACATGCGCGCACTGCGCGGTAAGGCTGCGAAGATCAAGGAAAAGCGCGACTTCGCCAAGTAAGTCCTGCGACTTACCAACGGGTCCAGGATTCGTGCCCGGTAGTTCCGGAGCAATCCGCAACGCAACAGGGATACGAGTCATGGACACAACAGAACGCCAGCCCCGGAAACAGGGCTGGCGTTTTGTTTTCCTGGCACTGGTCCTCGCCGTAGCCATCAGCGGACTGGTCCG
>NZ_JABMCX010000245.1 GCF_013179505.1 Paenarthrobacter sp. CM16
TCGGTAGGCTAGATGGGTGAGTATTCAGAGCCCAGGTCTATTTATCGCCTTCGAAGGCGGGGACGGAGCGGGCAAGTCCACGCAGGCCGCCCGGCTCTCTGACGCCCTCCAGTCCCGGGGACTTTCCGTGCTGCGCACCCGCGAACCCGGCGGTACTCCCATTGGCGAAAAGCTGCGTTCCCTGGTCTTGGACCACGGCCACGGCATCATCGATGCCCGCACCGAAGCCCTCATGTTTGCTGCAGCCCGCGCCGCCCATGCAAGCCAGGTGATCCGTCCGGCCCTGGCCGAGGGACGGGTGGTCATCACTGACCGCTACATTGATTCCTCCGTGGCCTATCAGGGTGCCGGGCGAGGCTTGGGCGCCGAAGGCGTTTTGTCACTCAATGAGTGGGCCACCGAAGGCCTGCATCCGGACCTGACGGTACTGCTCGACGTCGACCCCTCCGACGGCCGCCTGCGCCGCACCGCCGGGGACGCCACTGAGGACAGGCTGGAATCCGAGCCCGATGCCTTCCATTCGGCCATCCGGCACGCCTTCCTGGAACTGGCCGAGGCAGCCCCCTCCAGCTACCTGGTGCTGCCCGCGAGTGCGGACATTGAGACCCTCGCCGCCCAGATTTTGGAGCGGGTGGAGTCTTTGCTGGGTAACCGTGTTCCGGGCGACCGTCCGTGAGCGTCTGGGACGACCTCCAGGGGCAGGCACCGGTTGTAGCGCAATTGAAACAGGCGGCGCAGGGTGAAACCGGCCTTACCCATGCCTGGCTGTTCACCGGCCCTCCGGGATCCGGCCGTTCCAATGCAGCCAAAGCCTTTGCGGCTGCGCTGAACTGCGAGCAGGACGACGTCGCCCTTCGCGGCTGCGGCGAATGCGCGGCCTGCCACACGATTCTTGGCGAAACGCACTCAGACGTGACGTTCGTGCGGACCGAGAAAGTCACCATCACCATTGATGAAGCCCGCGGGCTGGTCTCAAAGGCCGGCGACCGGCCTGCCACCGGCCGGTGGCGGATCATCGTGGTGGAGGACGCGGACCGCATGGCCGAACGGACCACCAACGTGCTCCTGAAAGCGATCGAGGAACCTACACCCCGCACCATTTGGATGCTGTGCGCCCCCTCCCCCGCTGATGTCCTGGTCACCATCCGTTCCCGGTGCCGTCCGGTGAGCCTGCGGCTTCCACCGGCGTCCGACGTCGCTGATCTTCTGGTCAGGCGCGACGGCGTCGAACGCCAACTCGCTGATCGCGCCGCCCGTGCCGCGCAGAGCCATATCGGTATTGCCCGGCGGCTGGCCCGCGACGCCGACGCCAGGCAGCGCCGGCTGGATACCGTGAGGATTCCGCTGGGTCTGCGCGGCGTCACGGCGGCAGTAATGATGGCCGAAAAGCTGGTGAAGATCGCTACCGAAGAAGCCAACAGCTCCAATGACGAGCGCGACGCAGCAGAGAAGATCGCCCTGCTGGCCAGCCTCGGCGCTCCGGAGTCCGGCACGCTGCCGCCCTCCATGCGCAGCCAGGTCAAGCAGCTTGAGGACGACCAGAAACGGCGCGCCAAGCGGTCCATCACAGACTCCCTGGACCGTACCCTGACGGACCTGCTGTCCTTCTACCGGGACGTCCTGATCATCCAGTTGGGGAACGCTGTGGACCTGGTCAACGTTGAGCTCAAGAGCGAACTGGAAGACTACGCCGGCAGTTCAACCCCGGAAACCACCTTGGCCCGGATGGACGCCATCAACAAAGCCCGTGTCCGAATCACCACCACCAACGTAGCTCCCTTGTTGGCGGTCGAGTCCATGGCCACGAGCCTCATCCAGCAATAGGAGAACCCATGACGTCCGCACCCCGCCGGTCCGCCGGTGCCCCTTCGAAGGTCCGGTCCGCCGGCGACCTTTCCAGGGACCGGTCCGCCCGGCGTGGGGTCCGTCGCGGCTTCGTGGCTACCTGCGTTGCCCTGGCTGCCGCGCTGGTGCTGAGCGCCTGCACGGTACCTTTCCTGCCTGCACCCACGGCCAAGCCGTCCACCAGCACCGTGGATCCATCCATCGCAGCCTCGGCGCCCAAGGGTCTGGAAAAGTTCTATTCACAACCGGTGGAATGGAGCTCCTGCGAAAACGGCTTCCAGTGCGGCAAAGTCCAAGTACCCAAGGACTATGCCAATCCGGGGGACGGCGAAATCGCCCTCGCCGTCATCAAGTTGCCCAGTACCGGCAACAAGCAGGGGTCAATCCTGGTCAACCCCGGCGGTCCCGGTGGCTCCGGCGTGGATTACATCAAGGATGCGGGCAACACCAATTTCACCGAGAAGCTGAAGAACTACTTCGATCTGGTGGGCTTCGATCCCCGCGGTGTGAAACGCTCCGCTCCCGTGACCTGCATGACCGACGCCGAACGTGATGCTGCCCGCGAAAAGGTGTTCCGAAAAAACACCGACGAAGGATTGGAAGCCGCCCTGGCGTTCAACAAGTCCTTCGCCGAGCAGTGCTCGGAGCAGACCGGGGACGTCCTGGGGCACATCGATACCGTCAGCGCGGCCAAGGACCTGGATGTCCTGCGCGCCGTGGTCAACGACGCCAAGCTCAACTACTTGGGCTTCTCCTACGGCACGTTCCTCGGATCCACCTACGCCGCGCTTTTCCCTGACAATGTAGGCCGCCTGGTGCTCGACGGCGCCGTTGATCCGTCCATCAGCAACGAGGAATTGACCGCCGGACAGGCACGGGCTTTCGAACGGGCAATCCGCACCTATGTGGCCAGCTGCCAGGGCCAGAACCAGTGCCCGCTCAGCGGGTCCGTGGAGAACGGCGTCCAGGAAATCCGAGAACTCATCAACGCCGTGGACCAGAACCCCCAGACAGCCAAGGATGGCCGGCTGGTGACCGGCAATGACTTCGTCAACGGCTTGATCCTGCCTCTCTACAATGACCAAAGCTGGCCCGCGCTGACCCAGGCATTGGAGAGCGCCTTCTCCGGGGACGTATCCCAGATGATGCGGCTGGCTGATCTTGGAGCCGACCGCGAGCCCAACGGCACCTACAGCTCCAACTCTGCCTTTGCGTTCCAAGCCATCAACTGCCTGGACTACCCCATGGTCACTGACACCGCCGGGATGCGCGCAGAGGAAGCCCGACTCATCCAGGAATCACCCACCTTTGGCGCCTTCTTTGCCTACGGCGGGGTGAATTGCAAAGACTGGCCATACAAGAACACCCGAACCCCTGCACCGGTTGACTACACGGGCTCCGCTCCCATCGTGGTGGTTGGCACCACCGGAGATCCCGCCACTCCCTTGGAATGGTCCCAGACGCTGCGAAAGCAGTTGGAGAACGCTGCACTGCTCACGTGGGAGGGTGAGGGACACACCGCCTACGGCCGCTCGAACTCTTGCGTCAGCACCGCCGTCGACGAGTATTTTGTTGACGGGAAGCTGCCGCAGGACGGCCTCACCTGCTAGAGCTGGCTGGTTTCCCGCTTCTCCACCAGGAGCGGCAGTTGCTTGATCGAATCCACGACGACGGTGGCACCCGCCGCGCGCAGCGTCGCCTCCGAGTGGGATCCTGTCAGGACACCCGCCACGAGGGACGCTCCCGAGCGGACACCTGAGAGCATGTCCGAGCTGGTATCGCCCACGACGGCCACCTCGCGGACGTCGTCAAGATCCAGGGCGAGGACGGCAGTGAGGATCATGTCAGGGTAGGGACGTCCGCGCCCCGCATCCGCCGGGCACAGGCTCAAGTCCGCCAGTCCCATCCAGCCCAAGGATTCCAAGACCATGTTCTGGGTGTGCCGGCCAAAGCCCGTGGCCAGGCACACCTGCATCCCGGACTCACGCATCCACAGGATGGCTTCCTCCGCCCCTGGAATGGCGCGGACACCGCCGTCGGCAATCATGTCGTCGTAGGCCTTCTCGAAGACCTTGTTGGCGCTGGCAGCCACCGCTGCGTCGTCGAAAAGATGGCTGAACACGGTCATTTTCGAGTAACCCATGGTGCCTCTTGCGTAGCCGAGCATGCTCTCGAAGCGGGTGGTTCCTGGTTCGATGCCGTGCTCCACCAACGCCCGGGACATGGCACGCTCGGTGCGCCCATCATCGGTGATGGTGGTACCCACCATGTCCACCACCGCCAACCTCAGCCGGTTGAATGTGTGGCTGGTGTTCCTGGTCAATGCGTCCCCGGTCATTGAGCGGCTCCTTTGGCTTGTCTGTGTGGCGGGTGTACCCCGCCACAGTTGATTCCCCAGCTTCCGGCGGCAGGGAAACGCCCGCCTGAACCCGGCCCGACGCGTGAGTGAACATCCCCGCAACTGCCGCCACCGCCTTCGTTTTGACCCGGGTGCGGTGCCTCTATTACAGTTATGTCTTGCGTGATCGCCGGGAAACCGGGGATGAACGCGGTGCTTCCTTAGCTCAGTCGGTAGAGCGTTTCACTCGTAATGAAAAGGTCATCAGTTCGATTCTGATAGGAAGCTCGGAGTAGGAGCCTCGGATCCCCTTATGGGGGTCCGGGGCTTTTCCTTTGTCCGGGCTTTCTTGTCCGGGCTTTTCCCCTGATGGGCCATGTAGATGGCGGGCGTGATGATGGAAATATCGAACATCTGCCAAATTTTCCGAAATGTTCGAAATAAAGGACATTTTGCGCAGGAGTCCGTATGATCGATTTATGGAACATTCCGATGAACTCACGCCGTTCTACCGGGCTGTCGATGCTGCATCCCTTGGGCGGTCCATCGCAGATGCGCGCAAAGAAGCCGCAATCACGCAGCAGGAGCTCGCCATGAAACTGGGCGTCACCCGCGGAACCATCGTGCGTCTCGAAGCCGGCGGAGCAGTCTCCGTGGTCGTTGCCATGCAGGCCATCAGGGCGGTGGGCCGCGATGTGGCTTTGGTACCGCGCTTTTCCAAGCTGCAGGTGCGGCCGTGAGCTAGGCGGATCCAGGCCTCGCAGTACGAATTGACGTCCCGCTGCCCCTGAGCGGCCATGGCTTCCAGCCGTTGGGGACGGCTCGGAGCCGCTCTTCCGCAGCGGAGAGTTGATCCGGTGGGGCCGACCGAGGGCCCGAACGGCTGCGACTGCCGGATCCATCGGGAGCAAAAAGCGCATATTCCGCCCACCGCTTCCGGCCCACGGGATAGCGTTCGCCGTAGCCACCTGCTGCAACGCCAAGGACCAGCTCCTCCATGCGCGACGCTTCGCTCTCTGCGGTCTCGTCACAGGCGTCGCAACCGCAGATGGGAAATGGAAAGTCGTGCAGCACTCCAGCACGGACCACCACTGACGGAAGACTGGTCAGCACGAACGTCAATGGCGCCGCTAGCGGGTCCCGGGGCGCCAATCGAACTACGTCCACCATCTCCTCGGCGTTCACGGATACCTCCGCCGTGTGGGCCGGGACAATGCTGACATCCACGTCATAAGTTCTGTTGAGGTACTCAATCAAGGACCGGGCCACCAAGTGCAGCCCTTCGAAGCGTTCGCCGTGGGTGTCCACGCTGTAGGAGCCCTCCGGCGGGCTTTCCGACCCCCATCTGCTCCCGTACCCGATCGCTTGGCCGTCAGCGTCGCGGTATTCACGTGACGGCAACTCCGGCCGCATGAAAAGCTCAGGGGCTTGCCCCGTGGGAACCGGGCGCAATTCGGCGGGCGCAGGACCGTCCGGCTCTTCATCCGCCCACTCCATAAGGTGCGTCAGCAGCCCGGCCACCATTGCGTCGTCGGCCTGCCTCAGCCCGTCGATCAAACGGTCCACCGTGATCACCATGCCGCGGTCTCCGACTTCGCGGGAACCGTCCGGCATGATTCTCCAATGCGCCTCCGGACGCATGGCCGCAATGACGTTCCCAACGAAGATGGTGGCGGCCTCGCTCAAACCGGGTTCGCCGGAGATGTCAGCGATGTGGGATCGAAGGAATTCCAGCAATGCGGCAACGTCTGCGGCAAGCCGGCCGGCCGGAATTCCCTCGCATTCGCAAAATGCCATGAACGGCGCGTATCCGGCAAGATGCCTGACCGGGGCCTCTTCCTCCTCCGCCGGCATGTACTGGGCAGTCCGTCGATTTAGCACAACTTTGCTCGCAAGCGCGGTTGGCAATCCTGATGCCGGCCCGTCAAAAAGATCTTCGATATCCCCCATGGGCCCATCCTAGGCGAGTCTGTTTGTGCGACCCCTCAACGTCAGACCAAGGGAATCATCTGCCCAGCCGGGACATCAGCACAGCGACGGCGGCCGCGACTCCCCCGGCAAGCGTTCCTTCCAACTCGGGCGCGAAGAACGGCGAATGGTTGACGGGGATTGGACCTTCAATACCCGACGCAGGAGTGCCGCCGAACATCCAAAACACCGACGGCACTCCGATCGCCGTACCCAGGTGTCCAAAGTCCTCGCTGCCCATCATGGGCGGGGTGGATTCAACTGACTCAGCCCCCAACGCCAGCCGCAGTGCCTCAACAACTGCTGGGACGGCGTCGGGGTCGTTGAAGCATTGCGGGAAGCGGTACATCTCCTCAATGACCGGGACGGCCGCCCCGGACGCTGCCGCCTCTGCCTCGATGATGCGGCGAACGGCAGAGAGGACCTGCCCGCGGACGTCGTCGTCGAAGGTGCGGATGTTGAGGGTGAACTCGGCCGAGGCCGGGATGATGTTCTCTTTGAGTCCCGCGTGGAAGGTCCCCACAGTGACGACGGCGGACTTCCGCGGATCCAGCTCACGGGACACTATCCCCTGGAGCCGGGTGACCATGTGCGCGGCCATGACGATGGGATCGATGGAGTCCTGCGGCTGGGAACCATGGGACTGTTGGCCGTGCACTGTTACCCGCAACGAATCCGCCATGGCAGCAACCGGGCCGCTGGAAATGGCAATAGTGCCAACCGGCCGCGGCATGACGTGCTGTCCAAAGACCACCTCGGGACGGGGCGCCTTGTCCCACAAGCCATCGTCCAACATGGCCAGCGCACC
>NZ_JABMCX010000246.1 GCF_013179505.1 Paenarthrobacter sp. CM16
CTGGACGCCTCACTGGTTCCGCCACACCCATGCCACGGCAATGCTCCTGGCCGGCGCCCCGCTCCATGTGGTGAGTCGACGGCTCGGACACTCCGACGTCCAGACAACTCTGGATCTGTATGCCTGGGTCACCGATGACGAAGAACTCCAGTCTCTTGCGGACTGGAGGACACTGACGAATCGATGGAGGAGCCCGGATGAAGTCGGCTGACGCACGAACTCTGGAGGCGCTGAGCCTCAACAACAGAAACCCCTTTACTTTCGAGGCAAACCACGGCTTGATCGACCAAGTCCCGTCGGATATGCGGTTGCTTCACTACACCCGGAGCACGATCCCGGCCCAGTATCTGCCGTTCTTTGCCTTCTACCACCCCAAGATCGGAAACATTCATCTGGATGGGCTCCCGCAGGTGATGCACCGGGAGATGCAGTACGTGATCTGGTCCATCGTCAAAGGTGGAGGCCGTGTTCCATGCGCCGGGCTAGGGCTGCTCATGCGGGAACTGGCAGAGACATCGCGCAGGTTAAAGGCAGAAGGGCATGGCTGGGAGAGTCTGATGGACCGCACGCCGACCCAGTGGAGGAAGGAGCTCAGCGTTTCCTGGGTGAAAAGAACCCGGGCGTTGCCAAATCCCTCAACTTTGAGGACTATGGCCGGGGCACTGGACCGAGCTGCGAAGTTATTGTGGTTCGCCTACGACGACGGCCCATGGTGGAAACGTGAAGTCTGGTCTCTGGAATTGGACTCCCGGATCCCGCGAGAGCGGGACAATCCTCCCAAAACGACTGCAATTCACTGGCATGAGGTCGCACCATCGTGGTTGAGGCTGGGCGCGATGTTCTACGTCAAGACCGAGCTCGAGCGAGGCGACATCGCATGGGCAACAGCGCTACAGCGACACAACGGAATCAAGATATTCGGCAGGTTCCTGACCGGGCGAAATGTCGATACACCTCTGCTGGCAAAGAACCCGCAGGAGTGCCGGACCCTGATGCTCAACTTCCTTACGGAAAGTGCCTTTAGGACACAAAGCGGCAGCCGACGCGAGCACTCAGGCACTTCCTCGATCGTTGCTGCGGTCCGCGGACTTTATGAATTCATGATCGATCACGCCGACGACGCGGCGCAGGCCGGAATCGATGGCCGCTGGGCAGCAGTGACCCCTGACTACCTTCGCCTCATACGCCCAGGCGACCTCCCCCGAAAGTCGAAGAAAAAGCCGCTCGACGAAACCCGGCTCTATTCCGAGCACACCATATCCCAAATCGCCCTCCACGCACCGCTACTGGCTGCGTCGAGGTCGGACGGAGGGCTGGGAGATCCCCAAGCAATGCGGATCCTTCTTCTGCTTCTGTCCACCGGCCGCCGCGCCAGCGAAATCTGCATGATCGACGTGAATCCACTGATCCCGGTACCCGGAGCCGAAGACACCGGATCGGAGCGAATCGCGAAATTGCGATACCAGCAGACCAAGATCGACGGAGCACCCGAAACGATCTTCATTGACTCGGAGGCCGTCGAGATCGTTGCCGAACAGCAGCGCTGGCTTAGAGACCACCTTGAGCGGAACCAGATCATGGGCCCGCTGCCGCAGTACCTGTTCATTCGAAACCATAACAACCTCCACGGCCAACGCCCCTACAGCAGCCACGTCTTCCGCACCCAGCTGCGCAAGCTGGTCGATCTCGCCGACATTCGTGACGAAAATGATCAACCACTCAAGCTCGCCCGAACCCACAACTTCCGGCACACCAAGGCCACGAATCTGCTCAATGCCGGCGTTCCACTTCACGTCGTTCAGCGATACCTTGGCCACACCACCCCCGAAATGACCATGCACTATGCCCAGACCCTGGACGCGACCGCCAAAGCAGAGTTCATCAAGTACCGGAAGCTCACAGTGGAGGGGAACTCATCGCTCATGCCCTCGGAGGATCTGTACGACCTCATGGCCCTGGATGCCCGCACGGACCGTGTCCTGCCCAATGGTTGGTGCACGCTCCCTCCCGCGCAGACTTGCGGCAAGGGCAACGCATGCCTGACCTGCGATCTGTTTGTCACGGACGAACGCTTCCTCGGGGTCCATGAGGGCGAGCTGGTCGCACTGGACACCTTGGTCGAGAAACGCCAGGATGCCCACCGGCAGCGGACCGGTGAGCCTATGAGCGAGAACCATGTGTGGCTGACCCTACGTCGCAGAGAACAGCGCGCCTTGGAAAATATCGTCGAAGCGATCAAAGATCCCTCACGCGGCGCTGCTCCAGTAGCGGGAGCAGGCACCACAGCGCGAACAGATTCCGACGTTCACAGGGCGCCGCGTCAGGTCTCTAGCTAAATGGTCAAGGGCAACACCGAGAACCTGCTCCGGGCCGCGCAGGCAAAAAGAGAAGCTGCCATCACCCGCGCCGAGGAGGGACTTCGGAGACTCCTCAGAACCGGCAGTCCTATCACTTTCCAAACTGTGGCGATAGAGGCAAGGGTCTCCAAAGACTTCCTCTACCGCACCACAGACCTACGAGAACGCATCATGGACCTTCGCGGCCAAACTATGTCCACCGCCGCGACTATGTCCACCGCCGCGCCAACGCGGGAGGCCCCACGGAACGACCCGCTGCACCACGACACCAGCAGCGTAGTCAGAACACTCACTGCCAAACTCACCCACGAACGATCAACCAGCCGCAAAAGGATCGCCGAACTAGAAGCTGCCCTAGCAGCCGCCCACGGCCAAATCCTCCAACTCCGGCGTCAGAATCTCCACCCCCCTGCCGACACTGTGTGATCCAAACAGGATGCGTGAAAGTCCGTTCCGGCACACTGACGTTTGGCACTACACAAAACGACGCCCCGGGAAAGCGGGTTGCGGAGCGGCCCATCTCGGGTGTCCCACTTTCTAAGCGAGCGGGACGGGCGCCATTAGGCGGACGATGTGTCTAATAGTCCGGTTCAGGGGAATATTCCTCGTCCTGAAATTCGATGTCTACTTCCAGTCCTGCAATGCTGATTTCTACTTCGTCGGTCAGCTCCAAGCCACACACATTGCATTCGAAATGCAGGACATGGAGTTTGCTCCAGTAGGTTGGTCCGCCTTCGTCGTAGTCGGGTTCACCGGCGCCTCTGTCCGCTTCGCCTGCCGCCCATCCGTTGAAGCCGCAGGCAGGGCATTTCATTTTTTCGTTGTGGTCTATGTGAGTTCTCCAGTAACCCTCCATTGAGGACAGTATTCCGTTTGCGGCCCTGGCGGGCAGGCTGGCGTGCAGCTCGGCCACGCGAACACGGGCGGCAGCAATTTTCGCCCGCACCACTTGCTGCCATTCGAGGGCGTCGGCTTCGACCATTTCCGGAGCGATAGTGGAGAGCTCCTTGCCCCACCAGCTCAGAGCGGTTGCTTTGTGGTGCAGTCGGACGTGTTCAGCGAAGCGAACCATCGGACGTATGGCGCTCCGCAGCATGTCCTGATGCACCACACCCATGTGCGCGGCTGCATTTCGCACACTCAAAACTGAGGGATCAGCCATAACCCACAATGGTGGGAGCAGTTTGATCTGCTTTAAGCGATCCAGAGCTTTACTGGCTTCCAAAGACCTGATGGCGAAAGCATCGGGATACTCGACGCCACTGATTTTCGTTCCGGAGTACTTGAGTATGGTGGTTGCGTCAGCATTATTAGGGATCAGTAGGACAGGGTCGACGAAGGCAAGCAACGACTTCGCCAACAGTTCGACAGAAGAGCCGACGCTGTAGGCCGCGTCCAATTGGTCGAACTCGTCTTGGGACGTGTACAGCAGCAGGGCGCGCTTCGCGTGCCGCCGCCCTACTTCGTGAAGATGGGCCGCAAGATCCGTATGTTTGCGGTAGTACTCGCCAAAAGGCCAATCGGCATGACGAGACTGTGCGGTGTAGCCAGTGCTCGGAGTCTCCATGCGCCTTAGCCTAGAGCTACGGCCTCCTAAACGAGGTCTGGCAGAATTCGCCGCATAATGTTGACCAGCTGAATTACACCATCGGCGGCGATACCAGCATCTCTTCGGGAGCCAGTCCCGCGGTGCTTGACCGCCTGGGCAAACTCAATGGTGGCTCGCGCAAGTTTACGGAGCTCGGCGTTAGCCGCGCCCTGAAGCTCCACTTCGACGTAACGATCGAGACGTTGCTTTGTGTTTCCGACCGGGGGCTCGACTGCATCCTCCTGGAGGTGCCGGCTCGGGTTGTAGACGGTCGCGCTCAGGCATTCGAGAACGATGACGCAGTCATTCCCGACATTGCGGAAGTCTTGCTCTGTTCGGGCTTGGCTGAAGTGTCGGCGCAGTTCCGCGAGTTCTTCATCGACTCGGGGCCACCCCGTTGTTCCTCGGGGAGAGATTGGACTGCTGAGCGTTGACTCGATCATGGAGAGCTCCAGCTGGACCAGGCGTTCGTGGATGTCGTCGAACAAGCGGCTCAATATATTTCGGCGTGCTTGATAGCTGTTTGAGGCACCCTCCCTGATCCAAAATTGACGGAATGTCCGGAAATCTCTGAAAGGCGGATCGAACTCGATTCTGAGCCGCTTAAGAACCTGTCGGAGCGCCAGCAATGCCCTGGCAGAATCCTCGGCATCCATTCGCTCATCAGCGTAGGGATTGCCGCCAGTCCCGAACGACTCGAACTCATCATGCACGAGACGAGCCAAGGCAACGGCTGCGTCAACATCCGTTATCCCGACAAGGGACCCAGTCAGGATTCCTTCGATCTTCTCTCGATTCAGGATTCGGTACCCCTCCAGAGGATTATCGATCCACAATTCATCAGCGCGCATGGAATCAGCCTATTTCGTTCGTAGACCTGCTCAGGGCATGCAGTTGTTGTTAGACCGCCAAGCCGGGGGAGCACTCGGCAGGGTAAGTTTTGGGGATGCCCCACCCTGGAATACCTGACCTCGCTGCGCGACTGGGAATCGGTCTCGGCCCCGGTGTCGAGCCGACCAAAGAAAATCTCCTGAGCGCTATCAACGTCGAACTCAGAGACCTGCAAGTGCCGCTACCAACCGCAGCGCAACACGCACGACAAGTTGCTCTCATTGAGGCCCGCGGTGAACTTCTTGGGACTGGCCAGACAGGGGTGCCCCTATCTACAGATCTAGTACCCATTTCACTCGTGAGTCAGATGGTGGAGGCCATTCAAAAAAACTTGGCCGAAGAGCCGACAGCCGCTCCCTCCCGTCCAGATGCAACTCTGACTATGAGGACAAACGTCAAAGCCACATCAACCCAGGCGTCGGCAGATTTCACGAAAGCACGCTCATTACCGTTCGCTGGGGCCGGAGCGCTCATACTCTCGGCCTACGGACTCAGAACCTACTTCAACGTTGGCGACGTGGAACTCCCATCGGACTGGTTCTATCCACTTTTTTGGGCAGCAGTCTCCGTCATCGGTGTCGGCTACCTCGCATCCACAATGGCCCAAAGGCAAGCCAGCCGAATCCTCCGGGCGCTTTACAATCCCGACGTCCAGGAAGAAGCTCTGAACCGTCTCGGAGATGAATCCTCAGACTACTTCGGCAGCCACAGCCAGAGAACGATTGAGATGGATGGCGAACCCGGAAGACCACACCGGGCTATTGACAGCGATGATGGAATCATCGTCAATCGAAGCCTGTATCGATATGGTCTACGCGATATCGCTTACGGGAGGATCGGGAGCATAGGGTCTATTGTGGACCTTCTTTCTACGATAGACCTCGCGGCGGCGACTGACGACGCTACAGGGTTGGCATTGGACCGTCTATGCGATCTGAAAATAATCGAGCCGGTCGTTTACCAGCGCCGCCAAGCGTTCAGACTTATATGGGACCGCCCAGAGATCGAAATCCACATAAGCAGCGGCCGCGAATGAACCTAGTAGTTGTCCGTATGGATGACGAGGGGTTTCTTACCGTCAGCAGTAGTGCCTTGAACTCGGCTTCATAGGTCAGAGGGGGATCTGAGGGGAGGCATGTTGGGTACGTGCAGACGAAAACAACATTGACCCTCTAGGACAATGCCCTTGCAGAAGGTTGGAGCTTCACGACTAGTCGATGACAAGCCTGAGGGATTTACGGGTCTCGAACGGAAGCAACTTAGCCGGAAGGAAAGCGTCCCGCCAAGGCTGTTCCATTTCCAAGGATGCAGGACACATCGAGGTGGAGAATTAAGGCTTCGTTATGGAGAAATGCTCTAGCACTTTTGCGGCGACATCGCGGGGCCCGCATCCGGATGTTTCGATGATGTTCTCGTCCAAATCCGCCTGCGCCAATCTTGACTGGAGCTCGCGGTAGCGATCGAGATGCCACAAGAGACTTGCATCCTGCTCCTGTGTATAGCGGCGACGGAGACGGCTCTCAATGTCCCGTTCCTCGGCAATGAGACGAACGGGACGCACTGGCAATTCAAAGGCAGCTTCGTACCGCGCGCAATCCTGCGGACTGGAGATCACACCGCTAACAATGAGCTGCCGCGGCCCTGTGCTTTTGTAGTTCCGCCAGACGGCCGCCATGTTGACGGCTTCGATGACGACGTTTGCGGGATCATGAGCGGCCGGTGGCCAAGAGCGGTGGAACCAATCGGCGTCCATCAGGCTGAACGGCTTGAGCGCTTCGACCATGAGATCACCAATGTGGTTCAACGTGGACGTCTTCCCAACGCCGTAGGATCCGTTGAGGAAGATGACAAATTCGGGGCTATTCAAGTCGTGTTGCTCTCCTCAGAATTGGGGCAGCTACGTACCCATCGTGCGCTGGGTGGCGCAACATCGGCCATGGTGCACCTCCTCTCCAGCGCTGGTCGACGGCGGGTAGGTGGGCCGTTTAGACCATGGCGGTAAGAAGGGGACGGGCGGTTGCTGCTTGCATGGCGGCTCCGTAGATTCCGGCTTCGTTCCTTAGGGTGGCGGGGACTATGGGGGTTCGTAGGCTGAGGTGGGGAAGGTATTCGTCTGT
>NZ_JABMCX010000247.1 GCF_013179505.1 Paenarthrobacter sp. CM16
CCATAATCGCCAACACCTCAGGATCCTCCCAGACTATGGGCGCGTATATCTGCCCTAGCTGCTGGATCAACTCAACGCATTCGGGGACGTCGGCCTCAGGTACGCGCTTCAGTTTGTGGATAAACCAGTGCTTCATGAATGTCTGGGCACGTCCCGCTTTGTAGTCGGGCATCAGTCCGACTTCTTCAAGCCAGGCGGCACGAGCCTTCTCCAGGGGAAAATACTTTTGGTAGAACCGTGGCCCGAGCGTATTTACTACAGAGTTCTCCACGGCACCGTAATAGATGTGGATTGGTACTTCGAGGACGTCGATCCTGCGGGCGTAATGTACCAACTGCTGGAAGAAGAATGAGTCCTGTCCCAGTGCTCCCACGGGCTGCTCAAGGTTAAGGCTCTTAACCCATGCGGAATTAATCACAGCTGCTTGGATACTCATCGGATAGAAGTCCAAGCGACTGAGGAGACTTTCAGAGACGTCGTCGCCCTCTACGGGCGAGATATTCAAATGGCGGCCCAATTTTCGGGAGTTATGGAAATTCCTGATTCCGTCTGAATATCTGAGCATGTCACCCAGTGCCAAGTCCAGCGATTCATCAGTAGCAAGCTGAACGAGCTTCGCATAGCCGTCATAGATCGCTTCATTATCTGGATCCAAATACGTTATCCAAGGCGCCGTTGACAGTTCCAAGCCTTTATTTCGTGGCCTGGACGCACTACCGGAGCCCGTATCCCCGAACTTGAAGACACTGACCTGGTTGTACCGCTCCGCTAATTCGTCAAGTATTTGATGCGTGCGCAGATCCGTCGATCCATCATCAACCAGGATGATCTCCATCTTGGTGAAGATGGATGAACGCTCAAGGGACCTGATGCATTTGTGAAGCAGGAAAGGGCCGTTGTTATGAACGGGCACGATGACGGAGAGCAACGCTTCGTCCGAAGCCGGCATCGAGTCTGATAGCACCAGGGATTCTTCACGTCCGGCAATGCCCAGCGGATCGAGTACGTAGCCGCTGCCTCGAACGCGGTCATTACGGAGATACATTTCGCCTGCGTCGGACTCGAGCCACAATGCGCCGGCAGAAGGTTCCGGCAACGTCGAAAAGGACTCATGCTCGGGCATCTTGACTGTGTCAATGCCGACATTCGGCATTGACTTCGTGACGAAATCAACGTCCGCGTACTTGAACGCGTTAACCAGGTCCTCAACATAGGTGGGGCTGTATCTGAACCTGTCCGAAACGGGTACGGCTATATCAAACTCCCTGTACCGTTGGCGCAACTGCTCGGGGCTGACTGTTTCAATTCCCCTGACAGTCTGCTCCCGAACCACCCGCTGCAGTTCCTCGGAAGGTGACTCCATGACGGCGCACACCCTTGACCGCGAAGCTCCCGTTGACAGGCCCGCCGCCTCCAAAATCTCTGCCATGCGATCGTGAGCAAGGTGATCGGTGTAGGCCCGTCTTAGACCTTCCATTTGCACTTCGTAGAGGCTGCTCTTGGACATTCCGTCGAGAACGTCCCGAACATCTGACGTAGTTTGGGCCGTCAGCACGTTGGGGAATCTGTTGTTGACTCCCACGTTATAGTTCGACAACACCATTGACCCCATGGCCTGAAGTTCAACAACCCGGTTCGCGTACATCGAAGAACTGGAGATAACCGAGTTGAGGTTGATATTGAAGTCGGAGATCCGCTGGAGTTTCAAAAGCAGATCATGATCAACGGTGGGCACCACATGCTGAAGGTACTCTTCCGGGAAAAAGTACCTGCTGTTCTCCAATGACCAGTTGCGGTCAATGATCACGAGGTTTCTAGACGATTCGAGGACACCATCGAAGATGGCTTTCGCTCCTGATCGGCGTGCAGGGTATCGCTGTGTATGCCATGAACCAGCGAACAAAACATCCGGGAGACGGTGTCTCCGGGAGTACACCGGTGAGTGGTGATATGGATTCACGCCGAAACTCAATACTCCAACTGAACTCGCATCCGGGCAATCCCTTGTGTAGTCAGCAACGCTTTCTGCTGCACACGTGAATACATGGTCGGCTGCCTTGGCGATGCTCAGGAACTGGCTGTAGTTTGGCGGATCTTCTTTGGAGTAGAAGGCAATTGGCACCCCTTTGGCTCGGAAGTACGGGACGACCTCTTCGAGAAGGAACTTCCTCTTCTTCGACGTGGGGGTCGCAAGCCCTTTCCATTCACCTCTGAGTCCGCGCCAGGTACTCGCTATGAGCAATAGCCCGGCGTTGTCGGCGATGTCCTGGTAGTTTTCCAGGGTGACATAGCTCAGATTGGCAGTTGAGTCGAAGCTCTTGTAAAGAAACTCATCGGCAATAATGGCAACGTCAACCGGGTGGGGACGGAGACTTCTCGAACCCAAGGTTTCGGGAATCTCATCCAAAACAGGGCGGAGGTCATCAATGTAACCCTCTATGTGTGACGCATTCCGTCGCGAGAGATACTTTCGTTTTGTGGTCGAAGGCATAGCGGGCTCGCCAGCGAGCACTGAATCTATGTAGAACTTCGAAGTGTAAAACCCCGGCCGTGAGTCCGACACAGTTTCACAGTATTCGAGTTCTTCCAATCGCTTCTTAGCCCGCCACAGGCGATTCTCCGTGTCACCCATCAGGCTTTCCCCCGTCCTTGGCGCCTGCGCAGGCGCCAGTACTTCAGCTGCAGCGCACCGAGCGCCGAGTTGGACAATGCTGCGAGTTTCTTTTCGCGCTCCGCGAGTTCCCGCTGGCTGGCAGCATATTTCTCCCGGTACATGTCCAGTTTCAGGCGGGCCGTGAAAAGCTCCTGGCTGAACTGCCGCCTTTCGGCTACCACAGAGGCCATCTCCACTTCCCGCTGATACGCGTCGCGCAACTCAGCCTGCAGTTTTTCGATCTGGACATTGTGGGCAAGCGCCGCACGGCTAATGCCCTGCCGAATCAGCTCGACGTCCCCGTTGTTAGGGTCCATAAGGTAGTGAGTCTTCCTCTGTGGTAGCCGAAGTGCCGTCAGTTGACGGCGTGGACTACAGTGGCAGCTGCTTCTACGGTGAGATCAGTTCCCCAGATGCCGCGGGAGTCAATTACCGTCTTGCCTGCGTAAGCCGCCGGCGAGATGGACTTGAATTCATCGTGGTCCACCAAAACTACAATGACGTCGGCTTTGGAAATGGCCTCTTCGGTGCCTACGAGCTCCACATTGGATCGGTCCCGAAGAGCTGCGGGGAGTGCCTCTACGTGCGGCTCCACGACCAACAGCTTGGCCGTAGGAAGCTGTTCAGCCAGTTCAGCTGTGATGCCGATGGACGGCGACTCGCGCAGGTCATCGATGTTTGCCTTGAACGCCAGGCCAAGCGTGGCGATAACGGGTGCGGCTCCAACTTCCTCGGCTGCCTTGCGCGCTTTGGCCACAACCCATTCGGGCTTGGCATCGTTGGTGATGCGTGCTTGCCGGATGAGCTGAGCTTCCTCCGGGGCCGCCGCCACAATGAACCACGGGTCCACAGCGATGCAGTGACCCCCCACGCCTGGACCCGGCTGCAGGATGTTGACCCGCGGGTGGTGGTTTGCCAACCGGATCAATTCCCACACATCGATTCCGAGCTTGTCGCTGATGATGGAGAGCTCATTTGCAAAGGCAATGTTCACATCGCGGTAGGAGTTTTCAACCAGCTTCGCCATTTCAGCAGTCACGTCATCAGTAACCAAGATTTCCCCTTGGCAGAAGACTGCATAGAGGTCTTTCGCCAGTTCTGCGGCGGCGGGCGTGATGCCGCCCACAATGCGGTCATTCGTGACGAGTTCGATCATTACGCGGCCTGGCAGAACTCGCTCGGGGCAGTGAGCAAAGTGAATAACAGGGGCGCCATTGGCTCCGTCAAGCGAGAGGTCAGGCCTCAGAGCGAGAATATAGTCAGCCATGTGGCGCGTGGCGCGAGGAGGCGAAGTCGACTCGAGAATAACCAGTTCGTCGCCTTTGAGCTGGGGTGCTATTCCGCGAGCGGCGGCCTCAATGTAGCTCAAGTCGGCAGAATGATCGTCGCGGAACGGGGTCGGCACAGCCACAATGTAGGCCTCTGCAGATGGAGTCTCCGTTGTTGCCCTAAGGTGTCCCTGGCTCACGGCACCTGCCACGTGGACACCGAGGTCGGGTTCCACAAATGGGACCTCGCCTCGGTTTACTGCATCGACCGTGTTTTGGTTTACGTCGATACCAACGACGTTGATCCCATTGGTCGCAAGGATGGCGGCAGTCGGAAGCCCAATATATCCAAGGCCAACAACAGCTACTGTTTTGATGTTTGTCATTTACTTCCCCTTTTTGTTAAACAGTGATGAGTTCTTTGGGATTTCCAAAGAACCTGATTTCGCCGGACGCGGCCAGTTCCTCATCTGAGACATTCCAGGTATGACCGTCGCCCTGCCGGAACTGGCAGAAGTTGAATCTGTCGGCAGAATAGATGGAGCCGCCCGCTGTGGTGACGGCTTTAAGAAAACCTGTATCTTCTCCACGGTTAACGGCTTCAAAAGGATGGGATTCGAAGACCTCGCGACGCGCCGTGATAGTTGGTCCCACGACGAAACGGGTTAACCGGTGTTCCATGTGAGCAATCCGGAGAACAGTCGCCTTTGTTGATGCAAAGTGCATGTAGTGGGCTTGCTTACCCACTACATCTGCCTTCGAGTAGTCAAGCGCATGCAGGAGGTCCACGAGATATTGAGGACCGTAGTAGTCATCATCATCCATCTTTGTAAGTACTTCACTCGATGATGCTGCGACACATAGGTTCAGGCACTCGCCCAAGGTCAAGTCCCGGGACGCGGCCAGAAGCTTGAATCGTTGAACCCCGTACTTTTCGGCCAGACCTTGCACACGGTCCATGGGAACTTCAAAGCCGTGCGTAAGTAAGACCAACTCAACGTCAACGTCCGATTGGCTTCCGATGGTGGCGAAGACATGCTCCAGTTGATGCGGCCGAATGGTCGGCACGAGAGCACTGACTGTTGGCAGGGCAACCCGACGCACACGCTCCGGGAGAACAGCTTCGATTATCGTTTCCGCGCGGTGGGCATACGTGTGCTCGCTCCAGATTCGTCGTTGGCCCTTATGAACTACTCGATCATTGAGTTCGGGGCTGCGGGCCAACATTCTGATCTGATGTTCACCTTGTTCCTGTGACCCCGCTACGAAAACCTCATCCGGTTCGAAGAAGTGACCAATGGCCGCGCTCGGCGTAGAGACTATAGGTGTCCCCGAAGCGGTGATCTCAAAAATCCTTCGCGCGCACATGCTGGGCGAACCAACCACGGAATTAACGTTAAGAAATACCTTGTATGCCCTGTACGCAGTGAGCATTTTTGCGTAGTCCAGGCTACCAACTACGTTCTCGTTGAACGGTACTGGAAACTGGTAGCTGGAGTCACCACCTAGTTGGCGCGAAAATATGTCCAGCCTTGGCCCTGACTTGGACGAGGCGTCCCTTGCCGCACTGAGCAGTAGATCCATCTGCTGCCGGCGTTCAGGGTACTTGTGAGCAAAGTACATTCCGGCGAAGGCCACTCCTCTTGAATGGCGACCCTCTCCAATGCGAACCGGATTATGGATTGCCGGCTGCGCAGCAAACGGCAGCGGAGCTATGCGGTCATGGCCCAAGTCCCTTTGATAGGAGGGAATACGGTCTGAATCACTCGTGAAGACCACGTCGAACTCACGTGCTGCAGGGAGGAAGTCCTCGTAGTGAGGCGGATCCTCCTTGTTCCAAAAGACTGTGGGAATCTGCCGCGCACGGCACCACGCCATCAATTCCAAGAACTCCGGCTTTGGTCCGGATGTACCCATGAGTTGGTACTTCCAAGAGCCTTGGTTGCCGCTCCAAGCAGACTCTACGAACAGGAAATCGATGGACGTTTCCGCCAACTGCTCCTGCCATGAGTCTTTGCGGAGGTGCAACAAGTTCCATTCAAAGGAGTACGCTGCACTTGAAAAATCATCCAGAATCACGCCGACTCTGAGATCCTGGCGTCGCGGATCACGATCAGGTACGCGATAGGGCCCAAAGGATGCAAGATTAGCGGGCCCCGAGCCAGAAGAACCAGCCCTCGTCTTTCGGTTGCCTCGTGGACTGTTAATTCGCTTCTCGACTTTTTGTCTCCTGCGCCACTCCAAGAGCTGGTTCAGTCCTCCCTGTCGGTAATGCCAGGCAGCTTTGCGAATGTCCTCGATTACTAGCATGTCAGCGCCCTTCCATCCGACGCCCGCTGGCTCGCTCGAGCACACGTGTAGCCACAAGGTTTGCGCGGGCTTCATCCTTGATACCTGCGGCTGTGAGGTTGTTCCCACGGGAAAGGTTGGATGAGAAGTCTTTGTAAGTAGCTGTCACGTCTTCAGCGGGCCCGTCCATGATGAGTTCACCCTTATCAAGCCAGATCACCCTGCTGCACATGTCCCGGATGGTGTCCAGGCCATGGCTGACGATGAAGACGCAGCCCGCTTGGGCCCGCAGCTCATCCATGCGTGCTTTACTCCGGTTGTTGAACTGCGCGTCTCCAGTATTCAGCGCCTCATCGACAAGGAGGATTTCAGGATTGACAGATGCTGCAATGGCAAAGCGTAGTCGGGACGCCATGCCCGAGGAGTACGTTTTCATCGGAAGGAAGATGGCGGAATCCAGACCTGAGACTTCGACGATACTGTCGAAACGAGCATCGATCTGCTCCCTGGTCATACCCATAGCGAGGCAGCCCAGAACAACGTTTTGATCGCCGGAAAGTTCAGGGACCAGTGCGGCATTGACGCCAAGGAGAACGGGAGTGCTTGAAGCATAAACAGCACCGTGGGTCGGCGCCACTTGGCCGCTGATCAACTTCATCATTGTGCTTTTTCCGGAACCATTACGGCCGATGATGCCAACAGACTCGCCCCTTTCCACAACCAAAGAGATCTCT
>NZ_JABMCX010000248.1 GCF_013179505.1 Paenarthrobacter sp. CM16
CCCCGACAGTGCCCCCGAACCCGCCTCAGTTCTGGTGCGCTTGTTGATCATCGTGAACGCAAACGAATACGCCCCCTGCCCCAGCCCAGCAATGACAACCCACACGATGTCAAAGGCTGGCGGGCCAAAGGCAATGCCCGTGTAGCCGAGAGCGAATGCGACAACGAACAGAACCGCGATGGGTAGGGGGCGGGGCATCCGCGCCACCACCAGTGGCACGATCAGACCGACAGGTAGGCCGATAATAGAATAGAGAGCAAGCATAGAGCCAGCTGCTTCCCCGCTCATCCCCCGGTCGACAAAAACCGTGGGAAGCCACATCAGCGCGGCAAAGGTATTGCTCGAGCAGCCAGCGAAAATTAGGGCCGTACCCCAGCCGATAGAGGATCGCCACGGCTTTATCGCTCTGTCAGAGGGCGCTGCGGTGCCACGACTTTCTGGCTGCGCCCGACGCCTGGCTTTCACAATGCCCGCAACAATTACCAACCAAGGGACGATCGCGACCGCGCTGAAGCCCGCCCAAACACCAACGGAAAGCCGCCACCCATAAATATTGGCCAACGGTGTGGCAAGTTGGGCGGCAACGGCCGTGCTGACGCCTAGGAGAGTCACATGAAGGGCCGAGAGAAGCCCGATTCTGTCAGGAAAGTACTTCATCAGGAGCGGCGGAACCACGATGTTGATCAGTCCGATTCCCAGCATGGCGACCAGGGTGAAACCCAAAAAGACCACGATGGTCCAACCAAGTGCGCGTCCGGCCTGACCCAATGTTGTCAGCAGGAGTGCAACCAACAGCAGGTGTTCAAGCGGGATGCGGCTTACAAGCGGGAGAGCCAGCAAGCCCATCAAAGCGAAGCATGCGGTCGGCAGCATCCCCAGCGTCCCTGCTGATACGGCATCGAGAGGAAGGTCCTTGCCTATCGGGCCAAGGAGAGGCGACGCCGCCGAAACCGCTTGTCTGGCGCTGAAAGCGACCAGCAAAATACCGACATGAACGCTAAACCGTCGATGTAGACCTGACATGGGGTTGGAGTGGCTCCCCTGGCGGTTCAGCTTCCGTTTACTGCATGGCTGGCCCATTCCCGACCGGCTTGCTCCTCGGTGGGCAGACCGGCTGCGGCGAGGATCTGGTCCAGCAGGCGTTGGGTACGAACAGCTTCACGGCCTGAGGTAAGCGGCTGGGCACGGTCGGCAACCCGATCCAGGAAATGGTGAACGGCGGCTGAGAATCCGAGGGTGTCCGTCGCGGTAGCCCAGCCGTATGCCTCGGCACTTAGTTCCCGTGAAGTGGTGACGCCGTTGATGGTGGTGGAAACTGTCTCGGGCGCCCTGACTTCGACGGTCTTCCCGTCACCATAGGCGTCCAGTTTCTCGTTCCATGCTCCCGCTGTTCGGGCTGCCATCAGGACGCCGGTGTTACCGGTGCTGAAGCGGATGGTCGCTGCGATTCCGTCTTCTTCCCAAGGATCCTCACCAGCAGCGTGGGCGGCCACATGCTCAGGTTCGCCCCCGCAGTACCAGCGCAGGAGATCGACCATGTGGATGGCGTTCTCGAACGTTGCACGGTATTCGGATCCAGGACGGTTCTTCTGGGCAACGCAGAAGGTGGCACCTTTGTCGCCAAAGGCCTCCCGGCCGGCCGTGTAGACGGGTGCATAGCGCCGGTTGAAGTCAACCATGAGTATCCGTCCCCGCTCATCGGCGAGGTCTGCCAGATGTTCCGCCTCATCTGTCGCTGGGGCAAGCGGCTTCTCGCAGAACACGTCCACGTCGCGGTTAAGGCAAAGCTCGACGGCGTGGGCGTGCTCGGAGCGCGGGGTCAGCACGAACACTGCATCCAGTTCCTGGGCGGCCAGCATCTCCTCCACCGTCTTGTAGGCGGCGTTGAAGCCCCAGCGCCGGACCAGGCTGCTCGGATCTTCGCGCCGGGAAACCAAGGCAGCCAACTCGACGTCGTCCCGCTGTACAAGGGTAGGGAGCTGCGCAATCGTGGCGATGTTGCCGGCGCCGATAACTCCGACGCGGAGGCGGTTGGTGTTCATCAAGCGTTCCTAACTTCAGCAAGATCAGTAAGCATTGAGCGCAGGACGGAGACGGATTCCCGGAATCCGTCCTCGGGCGCGGGCAGGTCCTGGGGGTGCCAACGGTATTCAAGCTCGATGCTCAGCACATCGTCGTAACCGTGTTCCAGCAGTGCGGCAAGGATTGGGGACCATGGAACGACACCGCTTCCGACGACGCGGGAACGGACAGCCCGCTCGGAGGCGTTCACCCGAGCCGTCTCCGAGGCTCGGAAGGTCGCCGTCGGGTCGGTGAAGACAAGGTCTTTTACGTGGACGTGGCCAATCAGGTCACCTTGGACGGCGAAGGCTTCTTCGTAGCTTTCGTCGTGGGTGAAGGTCAGGTTGGCCTGGTCATAGAGCACGCGGACGGAGGGCTGGGCAATCTCCCGGACCAGGGCCGCGGTGTCCGCCGCAGTCTGCGTCATGGTGCCGAAGTGGTTTTCCACGCAAAGGCGGACGCCGGCCTGCTCGGCCTCGGGCGCGAGGGTCTCCAGCGCCTTTCGCAGCCGCCCCCACCGTGCCACATGGTCGGTGTCGCCAGGGTGCCAGGAGCCGGCGTAGACACGCACCCGGTCAGCGCCGAGCAGTTGTGCGGTATCTATTGCTCCACGGAATTCGTCGACGGCTTTGTGCCATTCGACATCGTTCAGCGAGTTGATGGCGGTGGTATACGGCGTGAGACCCACGATGGGTATGCCTTCGCCTTCGGACGATTTGAGCGCCTCCATCGCGGAGTGCCGATCCCCCAAAGGCAAACCGGACTTGTAGTCATCCTGGTAGATGACTTCTGCCGCATCGAGCCCTGCGGCCCGGAAGAGACTCAGCGCTTGGGGAACCGTGTGGTTCGGGGTACCGAGTGTATGACCCGCTAGCCGCATTGTTCTATGTCCTTTCTGAAGTGTTTGGAGCTGCTGTCCAGTCCATGGGACCGACCAGCCGGGGAGGGGCCGGGACGCGGGATCTATCTACGATCTCCATCAGCAGTCCCCAGGGGGTGACGAAGTAGGTCCAGCGGTTGCCGGCTACGCGCGGGCTATCGCCGGCGACTTCCTTGCGTTCGCCGAGCACGCGTACCCCAGGTGTTTCCTGCAGCACTTCAATCGCTTCATCAACGTCGTCTACGACGAAGCACAAGTGGTGCCCTCCGGCGTCGCAATGACGTGGTGGCGTTTCCCGCCGCTCATCACCGCTCCATTCGAAAAGTTCAATATTGAGGTTCGGAGGCAGTCTCAGCATGGCGAGCGTCAGCTTGGCATCAGCCGGGACCTCGAAGTTTGTGGGCATGAAGTCTTCGTCGGGCCCACGTTCAGAGCGGTAAAGCTCCTCAGCTCCGAGCACTTCGACGAAGAAGCGGATGCCTTCTTCAAGGTTGGGAACCGTTAAGCCGACGTGGTCCGTGTGCTGGAGCCCCGGCAGGCGCCGGAGCGTGGACTGCCCTCCCCCGCTCATTTTCGCGGCCCCGAGGTGGAGCCGCGCAACAGAAGCTCGGGTTCGAGGACGATATGGTCCACTGAGCTGTCAACATTCTGCTTTTCAGCCAGTTCGATCGCGATATGTCCCATGTCAGCGATCGGCTGCCTCACTGTGGTCAGGGGAGGGTTGAAGCGGGCACCAAGAGCAAGCCCATCGAACCCGATAACTGAAACATCGTCGGGTACCCGCAGGCCGCTTCGGCCCAGCGCCGAAATCACTGCGAAAG
Source organism: Paenarthrobacter sp. CM16 (assembly GCF_013179505.1). Lineage (GTDB taxonomy): Bacteria > Actinomycetota > Actinomycetes > Actinomycetales > Micrococcaceae > Arthrobacter. The sequence continues at coordinate 3,763 of NZ_JABMCX010000248.1, forward strand.
CTACCATGTCATTGGCCGCAATGATCGCCGTGGGCGGATTGTCCATCTGTAGGAAATGCTCCGCTCCGCGCGTGCCCGCATCAAGGTCTGACCCGCTGTCCAACACCACAGGCGTGCTCCCGCTTTGTGCGGTGAGTTCCAGATAGGCGTCCATCCGGTCCTGGGCCGTATGCGTCCCGGCAATACCGGATACGTAACCGATCGAGGTGTGCCCCAAGGAATGCAGATGGTCCAGCGCCAGCATGATTCCTTTGCGGCTGTCGACGGTGACTGTAGGAACGGAGTCGTCGCCTTCTACGCGGTCAATCACCACCACCTTATGGCCGAAGGCGAATCGCTTCAGCGTCTCGGTATCCACCTTCGTCGACGGTGCCACAATCCCGAACGGGGCATACATCGCCTGCATGGCCGTGAAGTATCCATCGGATTTGGCAGGGTCGCCGTTGGTGACGCAGAGCATGAGTTGGTAGCCGCGCTCGTCGGCCGCTTGTGTCATCGTCTTGGCCAGTTCTGCGAAGAACGGGTTCGTAATGTCAGGGACGATCAGAGGAATGATGGTGCTGGTCTTGCGACGGAGCGCCTGTGCCAGCGGACTCATGGTGTAGCCAAGTCCCTCGGCAACCCGGAGGATGTGCTCGCGTGTTTCGCTCTTCACCGCCTCAGGGCGTGAGAACGCCCGGGAGACCGTTGACCGGTGGACACCGGCGGCTTTTGCAACGACGTCGATACTCAAGTCAGGCATGTTCGTTTCCTCCGGGCTGGTCGTCATACGCCTGCCAAATGGGGCGCATGACATCTTCGAGCTGGGCCAGCGTTGGCAGGCCCCGGAATCCATCTTCCAGTGTCCGGGCCACGTTCCGTACGAACGGATCGTAGAGAGGGTCGCTGTCCACGTCGATCGTGTCCACCTCAGTAGCGCCGTTCAGTGCCGTAAAACTAGCTTTGCCGTCCGAATCGACGGAGGCGAATCCCGCCTCACCGACCGACGTGAAGCTGCAGTAGCGCTTGAGCGGGGAGCCGGGGAATGCGTAGCCAACCTCGACGATGGCCTCGCGCCCCTGGGGGGTGGTGATGATGAGGCTGGCGTGGTCCTCAACGGCCTGGTTGTGAAGAAGCGATGAAAGCCTGGACTCCACCTGGACCTCTGACTCATCGCAGCCCTGAAGGAAAAGGTCAACGAAATGGGGACCCAGATTTGCCAAGCAACCCCCGCCCGCTTTCACCGGATCGAGCATCCACGGATTGGCATTGTCCAGATAGCGCGACGGCGGACCGACAATGAAGGAGGTTCTCTGATACCTCGGCCGTCCCGCTTTGGCCAACCATCGGTCGGTCGGGCCGTCCCGCTGGACCAAGGGGACAGTGGCAGGAACGCCGGCTGCCTCGGCTGCCTTACGTACGGCCGAAAGTTCGGCGAGGGAGGTGCCCAACGGCTTTTCGACCACGAACGGAATGCCGCGTTCGATCAGGGCATGACACTTTTCGGCCATTCCCTCATGAGGACCAAAGACATAGGCAAGACCGACGTTGGGAAGATCAACCAGTTTCTTCCAGTCAGCTTCAACCGGCGCCCCCCATCCATCGGCCAGCTCCTGCACCAGGGATACATCGTCGTCACTGACACCGATGACGTCGTGCTCTTCGGCAATTGCTCTTGCGTAGAGCGGAGCATGCCAATGGGAGGCCCCAAGAATAAGCGTGCGTACGTGTGTCAACCGCAATACCCCCTTGTATGAGATCGGTTGCTGAGATCGGTTGCAATAACACTATGGATGGTGGGAGAGTTTGTCAACGGAACACCGATCAGCGCCGGGCCGCTCATGGCGACGACGCCACCCAGCCAGAAAGAAGCAAGCATGCAAAAGAAACTTCGCACCCTGCAAACCATCCACGAATCCGGGGCGGTCCTCATCGTCCGACTGGAGAACGCTGGACTCGCCGAGCGTGCTGCGGAAGCGGCCATCGACGGAGGTTTCCGCGCCCTGGAAATCACACTGTCCATTCCCGGCGCAGTGGAGGTGATACGACGACTCGCCGCCAAGCACGGACCCAGCGGAGTGGCCGTCGGCGCCGGAACAGTGCTGGACGAGCACTCAGCCTACGAGTGCATCCGGGCCGGCGCAGAGTTCCTGGTCAGCCCGCAGTTGAACTCCGCGATGATCCGCACAGCCAACCGTTACCAAGTACCAACAATCAGCGGAGCCTTCACACCCACCGAGCTCGTGGAAACGGCCGAAGCGGGAGCAGACATCCTCAAGCTCTTCCCCACAGAGGCCGGCGGCATTGCCTACGTGAAATCCGTGCTTGCCCCGTTGGCCCATCTGCCCATCATGCCCGCAGGTGGCGTAACCCTGGAAAATGTCGGGGAATGGTTCGCCGCGGGCGTGGCCGGAGTCGGCGTGGGCAGCTACGTCACAAAAGCATGGCAGCCGGACGGGGACTTTGGCCGCGTCACCGAGGCAGCCCGGGCTTTCCTTTCAGCAGTAGCGGAAGCCCGCCGATAATGCCACCGCGCGTCTTCATTGTTATTGGACCAGCCGGGTCAGGGAAAACGACCATTGCCCAGCAAACGGCAAAAGAGCAACAGGCTGCATATCTGGACAAGGACCGGGTCTGCGGCCGCTTTGTTGAATTCGCGCTGACCACTACCGGACACGATCCCACCGACCGTGAGTCCAACGACTACTATCGGGACAATCTGCTGCCTCTCGAGTACGAAACCCTCATGGATGTGGCTGGGGTGAACCTACGCCTCGGCCGGTCCGTCGTCCTCGACGCCCCCTTTGGCTCCTACTTCCAGGACGCGGACTATCTCACTCGTTCCGCAGGCGACTTCCAATGGCCGTCATCCGAAATCACAGTAATCCGCGTTCGGGTCCCACAAGACCTTCTACGCGCGCGGCTTACCCAACGCGACCTGGACCGTGACCGGTGGAAACTTGCCCATTGGGATGAATACTGGTCGGTGTACGGCAGCCTGGAGTGCGCCTGGTCCGGAGTTCAATTTGTGGACTTCAACAACGAAGCACCCTTGCCGACTGAGAATGTGTAAACCGACCTCCGGTCCACACGCATTCCTGACACAAACGTTGACAAGCATCACATTCGATCCGTAGGCTCAAATGCAACCGATCTCAGCAATCGATCTCACCAGATCCGTGAGAGCAAGAAC
>NZ_JABMCX010000249.1 GCF_013179505.1 Paenarthrobacter sp. CM16
CGGGTGCGTAGGGTTGCGGTTGTTCATCGAGCCCGGCCCAGTATTCCTCGAACGGGTCCAGGATCTTCCAGGACAGTTCCACTTCCTGGTGGCGCGGGAAGAGCGGCGGCTCACCCAGGAGCACGTCCAGGATCAGTCGCTCGTAAGCCTCGGGGCTGGACTCGGTGAAGGAGTGTCCGTAGCCGAAGTCCATGGTGACATCGCGGACTTCCATCTGGGTGCCCGGAACCTTGGAACCAAACCGGATAGTGGCGCCCTCATCAGGCTGGACACGGATGACCACGGCGTTCTGGCCGAAGTCGTCCTCACCGTGGTCCCGGAACAACAGATTGGGTGCGCGCTTGAACACCACGGCAATTTCGGTAACGCGGCGGCCTAGTCTCTTTCCTGCACGCAGGTAGAACGGAACACCGTTCCAACGGCGGGTGTTGATGTCAACCCGGATCGCAGCAAAGGTCTCGGTCTTGGAGTCGGCAGGGATGCCATCCTCATCAAGGTACCCGAGGACTTCCTCGCCGCCCTGCCAACCGCCGGTGAACTGACCACGCGCCGAGTGGGTGGACAGGTCTTCGGGCAGCTTGACCGCAGCAAGGACCTTTTCTTTCTCGGCCCGAAGGTCATCGGCATTGAAGGAAATGGGTTCCTCCATGGCCGTCAACGCCAGCAACTGCAGCAAGTGGTTCTGAATGACGTCACGGGCCGCGCCCACGCCGTCGTAGTAGCCTGCACGCCCCCCGGTGCCAATGTCCTCGGCCATGGTGATCTGAACGTGATCCACATAGTTGGCGTTCCAGAGGGGTTCAAACAACTGGTTCGCGAAACGCAACGCCAGGATGTTCTGCACCGTCTCCTTACCCAGGTAATGGTCGATCCTGAACACTGCATCAGCCGGGAACACCGATTCGACGATGTCATTGAGCTGACGGGCGGACTCGAGGTCGTGCCCGAACGGCTTTTCAATGACCACCCGGCGCCACTGGCCCGTCTTCGCCTGAGCGAGACCGTGCTTGGACAGTTGTCGGCAGACCTGTTCGAACGCCTTGGGCGGGATGGAGAGGTAGAAGCCATGGTTGCCCCGGGTACCGCGGGTTTCATCCAGCTCATCAAGGACGTCGCCGAGACGCTCGAAGGCGTCGTCGTCGTCGAACTCGCCCTGAACAAAGCGGATACCGGAAGCAAGCTGCTCCCACACCGCTTCGTCGAACTTCGTCCGGGCGTGGGCCTTGACGTTTTCCTTCACTTCAGCCGCAAAATCAGCGTTGTCCCAGTCGCGTCGGCCGAAGCCAACCAGAGCGAAGCTGGGAGGCAACAGGCCACGGTTGGCGAGGTCATAGACCGCCGGCATGAGCTTCTTGCGGGCGAGATCGCCGGTGACTCCGAAGAACACCAACGACGACGGCCCGGCGATGCGGTTCAGGCGCCGGTCCCGAGGATCCCGCAAGGGGTTCCGGAGACCGGCGTTCTTCCTGCCGTTTTCAGTTTCTGGCATGTTTGGTTCTGTGCCTTAGCTTTCGAGTGCGCTGGCCTGGCCGGCCAACGCAGCGACGACTTCCTGGAGTTGGGCTACGCCCGCAGCACGTTCGGTGAGGTGCAGACGCAATACCGGGCGGCCGTGGCCTTCCAGTACCTGTGCGTCGCCCGAGGCCTGAGCCGCAATGAGCTGCCCGAAGGTGAAAGGCCGCTCCGGAATTTCCAGGTCGGTGGAGGATGCTGCAGTGACTTGCAGGAAAACTCCGATAGCCGGTCCGCCCTTGTGGAACTGGCCGGTGGAGTGGAGGAACCGAGGGCCCCAACCGAAAGTCACCGGGCGAGCACTGACGGCTGCAAGTTCATCCCGAATTCCCTCAAGGGGCGCGTGGGATATACGGTCCAAGTAGGCCTGAACGCTCAAGTACCCATCCGTACCGAGCTGGCCGAGGAGCGCCTGCACAGCCTCGGACACCGTGGAAGCGGAGCCAAGCCACTCGCCCCCGCGTACCTCCACAGCACCGTCGGTAAAGGCTGCCGGAGTCGGTTCGGGGCGGGCGTCGAGCAAACCGCGCGCAGCTACCTTTGCGGCCTCGACGTCGGGCTGGTCGAAGGGGTTGATGCCCAGCAGCCGGCCGGCCACTGCGGTGGCAAACTCCCAGGTAAACATTTGTGAAGCCAGGCCGCCGGCTACGGCCACCTCGTTCTCGCGGAGCTCGACGTCGGCATCGGCACTGACAAGCCGCACCACCAGGACGTCCTCGGCGCCGGTCAGCGCCTCGGGAGAGTCAGGACCGGCTACGACGGGCAGGACACCGGTGCCCAGCTTGCCGGTGGACTCGGCGATGAGCTGTTCGGCCCAATCAGCGAATCCGACAATGCCTGAACCGTCCTCAGCGATGACAATCTTGTTCCGCAGCGGGGTGGTGCCGCCCAAGGCAATGCCCAGCGCCAGGCCGATGTTGTCAGCGGAGTCCTCGTTGAGGATCTCCGCGGCTTCTTCTGCCTCATCCAGGAAGGCCTGGATATCCACGCCGGCCAGACCACACGGGACCAGGCCAAAGGCTGTCAAAGCCGAGAAGCGGCCGCCCACGTTGGGGTCGGCATTGAACACTGCACGGTATCCCGCCTCGCGGGAAGCCTTGTCCAGCGGTGAACCCGGATCCGTGACAATGATGATCCTGGTCTTGGCGTCGATGCCGGCATCGTTGAACGCCTTCTCGAATACGCGGCGCTGGGAGTCGGTCTCAACGGTGGACCCGGACTTGGAGGAAACGACGATCGCCGTCTCCGCCAAACGGTCAGCCAAAGCAGCGCTGACCTGTTCAGGATCAGTGCTGTCAAGCACAGTCAGCTCGACGCCGGCGGTACCGGCAATGACCTCGGGGGCCAAAGAAGATCCACCCATGCCGCAAAGGACAATACGTGAGACTCCTTCGGCACGGAGGGCGTCACGAAGTTCCAGAATGTCCCCGACCAAGGCCTGGGACACCGTGGCGGCTTCTACCCAGCCGAGCCTGATCGCTGACTCGGACTCTGCGTCGGGACCCCACAGTGTGTGGTCCTTGGCGAAAATCCGCGTGGCGATCTTCTCCTCCACCAAGCTGTCAATGTGCTGGGCGATTGCCTGCTGTGCGGCACCGCTGGCGTCGTAGCTGATTGTGCTCATAGTTGTTAGGAAGCCTTCCGTGCGGTGGCGAGTGCGCCTTCGACGTCGGCGAGGAGTTCCTTCCAGGAGCCCACGAACTTCTCAAGGCCTTCGGTCTCGAGAAGGGTGACGACGTCGTTGTAGGAGACGCCGAGGGCTTCGAGGGCGTTGAGGGTCTCGTTCGCGTCATCGTAGGTGCCGGAGATGGTGTCACCGGTGACTACGCCGTGGTCGAACGTGGCGTCAAGGGTCTTTTCCGGCATGGTGTTGACCACGCCTGCTGCGACGAGTTCGGTCACGTAGAGGGTGTCCGGGTACGCCGGGTCCTTCACGCCGGTGGAGGCCCACAGGGGGCGCTGGGGGAGGGCGCCGGCTTCGGCCAGCACTGCCCAGCGCTCGGTGGAGAAGAGCTCTTCGTAGACCTGGTAGGCCAGGCGTGCATTGGCAACGCCTGCTTTGCCCTTGAGTGCCTTGGCTTCATCGGTGCCGATGGCGTCAAGGCGCTTGTCGATCTCCGAGTCAACGCGGGAGACGAAGAACGAGGCCACGGAGTGGATCTTGGAGAGATCGTGGCCGTTCTCCTTGGCCTGCTCGAGGCCGGACTGGAAAGCGTTGATGACCGCGCGGTACCGCTCCAGGGAGAAGATCAGGGTCACATTGACGCTGATGCCCTCAGCCAGGGTAGCGGTGATTGCTTCAAGGCCCTCCAGGGTTGCGGGGATCTTGATGTGGACGTTGTCCTTGTTCACCTTCGCGTAGAGGTGCTTTGCCTCGGCGATCGTTCCGGCGGTGTCCCAGGCAAGGCGGGGGTCCACCTCGATGGAGACGCGGCCGTCAACACCGTTGGTCGCTGTTGCGACCGGGGCGAACAGATCGCAGGCGTCAGCGACGTCCGTGGTGGTGATTTCGAAGATCGTTTCTTCGACGCTGGCACCGGCGGCGGCCTGGGCTGCAATGGTGGCGTCGTAGTCCGTGCCCGCGGTGATGGCTGCATGGAAGATGGACGGGTTGGTGGTCACACCAACCACGTTCTTCTCGTCGATCAGCTTCTGCAGGGTGCCCGTTTCCAGGCGGGTGCGGGAGAGGTCATCGAGCCAGATGGAAACGCCGGCGTCGGAGAGCTGCTGCGTGGGAGTGCTGGTCATGTGTTTTTCTCCTTGTGAGAGGGAAGCAGACTGTTATGCGTTGGCGTCTGCGAGGGAGTCTTTGGCAGCGGCTGCAACGGCGTCGGCGGTGATGCCGAATTCGTTGAAGAGCCGCTTGTAGTCAGCTGAGGCGCCGAAGTGTTCCAGGGAGATGGAGCGGCCGGCGTCACCGACGAATTCGCGCCAGCCCAGTGCGAGGCCGGCTTCAACCGAGACGCGGGCCTTCACGGAGGCAGGGAGCACGGATTCGCGGTAGGCCTCGTCCTGCTTGTTGAACCACTCAACACACGGCATGGACACAACGCGGGCGGCGATGCCTTCGGCCTGGAGCGCTTCGCGGGCCTGGACGGCGAGCTGGACTTCCGAGCCGGTGCCGATCAGGATGACCTGCGCATCCACGGTTTCGCCGTCCTTGGAGGCTTCGGCCAGGACGTAGCCGCCCTTGGCAACACCTGCGGTGGAACCGAACGTGTCACCGGTCGCTTCACCTTCGCCGCGGGCGTACGTGGGGATGTTCTGACGGGTCAGGACAATGCCGGCCGGGTTCTCGTGGTTCTCCAGCATGGCCTTCCAGGCTGCGGAGACCTCGTTGGCGTCGCCGGGGCGGACAACGTCCAGGCCGGGGATGGCGCGGAGCGAGGCGAGCTGCTCCACCGGCTGGTGGGTGGGGCCGTCTTCGCCCAGACCGATGGAGTCGTGCGTCCATACATACAGGGAAGGAACACCCATCAGCGCACCGAGGCGGATGGCCGGGCGCTGGTAATCGGAGAAGATCAGGAACGTGCCGGAGAATGCGCGGGTGCGGCCGTGCAGGGCGATGCCGTTCACGATCGACGCCGCAGCGTGCTCACGGATACCGAAGTGCAGTACGCGTCCGTACGGGTTGCCCTTCCAGGCGTCCGTGGAACGAGACGTCGGGATAAACGACGGCGAGCCCTCGATGGTGGTGTTGTTGGACTCGGCGAGGTCGGCCGAACCGCCCCACAGCTCCGGAAGGACAGGGCCAATGGCGTTCAGGACCTTGCCCGAAGCCGCACGGGTGGACACGTCCTTGCCGGCCTCGAACACCGGCAGTGCGGCGTCGATGCCCACGGGCAGCTTCTTGGCTTCAACACGTTCCAGCAGGGCAGCAGCGTCCGGGTTGGCGGACTGCCATGCCTCGAACGAGCTCTGCCAGGCAGTGCGGGATTCAGCGCCGCGGTCCAGGACCTTGCGGGCGTGTGCCAGAACTTCTTCGTCAACATCGAAGGACTTGGCCGGATCAAAGCCCAGCACGGTCTTCAGTGCCGCGACTTCCTCGGCACCCAGGGCCGAGCCGTGGATCTTGCCGGTGTTCTGCTTCTTCGGTGCCGGGTAGCCGATGATGGTGCGCAGCGAAATGATGGACGGCTTGTTCGTCTCAGCCTTCGCTGCCAGCAGGGCTGCGTAGAGTTCCTGGACGTCTTCGACGTAGTCGCCGGTCTTGGTCCAGTCAACGCGCTGGGTGTGCCAGCCGTAGGCTTCGTAGCGCTTGAGGACGTCCTCGGTGAAAGCAACGTCGGTGTCGTCTTCGATGGAGATGTGGTTCTCGTCGTAGATCACTACGAGGTTGCCCAGTTCCTGGTGGCCCGCAAGCGATGAAGCCTCGGAGGTTACACCTTCCTGGAGGTCGCCGTCGGAAGCGATAACCCAGATGGTGTGGTCGAACGGCGACTCGCCGGCGGGAGCATCGGCGTCGAACAATCCGCGCTGACGACGCTGCGAGTAAGCGAAACCCACAGCCGAGGCCAGGCCCTGGCCCAACGGGCCGGTGGTGATTTCCACACCGGCGGTGTGCTTGTACTCGGGGTGCCCCGGGGTCAGCGAACCCCACGTGCGGAGCGCCTCAAGGTCCTTCAGCTCCAACCCGTATCCGGAGAGGAACAATTGGATGTAAAGGGTCAGCGAAGTGTGACCGGGGGACAGGACGAACCGGTCGCGGCCGATCCAGTCCGGGTTCTTCGGATCGTGGCGCATCAGCTTCTGGAACAGCAGGTACGCTGCCGGAGCCAAGCTCATCGCCGTACCAGGGTGGCCGTTGCCGACCTTCTCCACGGCATCAGCGGCCAACACGCGAACGGTGTCAACTGCCTTCTTGTCCAGATCGGTCCATGACAGTTCTTGCTCTTCCAAATGTGGCACGAAAACCGAGCCCCTCTCTGTGCTGACGGCAGGCGTACGGACACGGCACGCAGGAAGCACAGGATGGCGCCCGCTGCAATGTGTCTACCAGCCGTTCACCATTGAAACGTTGATCTCTCATCCAGACGCACGGATATCCGAGAATGCGGTTTCCCGGATGGTCAACGTGTGCTGATCTGCTCAACAGCTTAGCCCTAAACGTGTCAGGGAACTCAGGGAATCCCACTAACTGGACAGAAATTCCCTTATATGAATCACGATGGCCCGGAAGGGGAGTGAAGATTCGGAAACATTGACGTATTTTGCGGACATTGGGCCACTTCCGGCCACGGTATGATATTTGGAGGCCACCAGCGGTTCATGCGCCTGTGTCAGCTTTCGAAGACCGGGACGGCAGCCGCTGCGAGAACCCCAGAGCATAGAACAGAGTGACTGCCGCCGTGAGCACAACTGATACGCCCCTCAACGCGTCCCCGGCCCGGGGAAGCATCGGAAT
>NZ_JABMCX010000025.1 GCF_013179505.1 Paenarthrobacter sp. CM16
TGGCATCGGGCAATCCCCTGCTGCATCAGCTGTACGTTTCGTTTGGTGGCGTGTTCCACAACGACCTCCTGCGGCAGCAGCGCAAGGGCGGCTTCAACGGCATCCCCCGCGAAGGGCACGACGAACTGGTGGATGCCCTCGAAGCCCACGATCCCGACGCCGCCGTCAGCAGCGTCTACCGGAACCTGGACTACTGCTCGGATCAAGGGCCGCGATAGCCCAGCCACTGTTTACGGCACTGTCTCGATTCCGGCTCCGGCGGCGTCCCTGAACCTGGCATTGATCAGAACCACCTTATGCCCGGCCCGATCCAGGAGACTTGCGGCGACACTCGCCCGGTATCCCGTGGCGCAGTGCACCCAGGTCCTGTGATCCGGCAGTTCGGTGATCCTCCCGAGGAGCTCGTAGACGGGCACGTTCAGCGCACCCTTGATATGGGAAGTGTTGAACTCGTCCGGACGCCGGACGTCCAACACCAGGTCCTCCGGCTTCCGCTCGCTTGCAAAGAGGTTCCAGTCTCCGTGCCCATAGCTCGTCCGGGGATGGTCGGCGGCCAACAAAACGGCTTCAGGCCCGACGGCGGCATCCGGGCTGTCGATACCGATCCTCGCCAAGTCACGGATCGCCTTTTCAAGATCCTCGAGCGGCCCCAGCAGTGTGAGCGGTTGGTTCCACGGGATCACCCAACCGAGGTAGCTGGTGAAGTTGTCCCCGCGACCGTACTCGAAGCACACGCTGCCCTGCAGGTGAGATTCCGCGAACGCCACGCGGTGCCTCAGGTCTACCACCCACTCCCCTTGCCGCAGCCGCCGGCTCAGTTCCTCAGGATCAACTGAATCCGGCACATCCAGGTTCGCCGGCCCCACCCCTGCAGCGTTGAGCGGGCTCATGTGGGCGTAATAGGCAGGATAGGCGGTGATGTTCGCCAACAATTCCGCGACGAAGTGGTGCTCGCTGGAATCGGTCAAGGCATGGTTGGACTCTGCCTGCTCAGCAATTGTCGAAAATTCCTGATGGCTCGCGGGCCCGATCGAACAGAACGATCCGAAGCCATGGGTTGGGTACAGCGCAGCCTCCGGACGGGAAGCATCCACCAGGCGCCGCACGGACGAATACTGGTCATGGGCCAGCTTGGCGGTGTCACGAGGGGAGACCAGGTCCGTCCGCCCTACTGAACCGTAGAGCAAGCTGCCGCCGGAAAACACGGCCTCCGTGCCGCCGTCGTACCCGTCATCCCGCACCACATAAGAGAGGTGCGTGTGGGTGTGGCCCGGCGTCGCAACGACCGAAACCGCGAGCCTGCCGACGTGCAGGACCTGGCCGTCGGTGACGGGAACCCTCACAAACGAAACCTCATCCGCCGCGTTCACCAGGTACGCGGCACCGTGCTTCTCCGCCAGGACCAAACCGCCGGTGACGTAGTCATTGTGCAGGTGCGTTTCGGCCACATGCGTGATCCGGACACCGGCGTCACGGGCAGCCTTTTCAACCCGGTCAATGTCCCGTTGAGGGTCAATCACCAAGGCAACGGAGTCGTCGTGCACCAGGTAACTTCGGTCCCCCAACTGGGGAGTTTCGATGACCACGACGTCCATGCTTCAGGGTACAGCCGGGCGCAATGAAGGGGACTAAAAACAGAAACGGGGCCACTCCCAAGGAGTGACCCCGCCCCGCAAAACGGAAAACTAGACCTGTGCGGCTACGCCATCACGGGAGATGTTGACCATGTCCTCGCGCGGCACCACCTTGATGCGTTCACGCTTGACCTCAACACCGTGGGACGTGCCCGCCTCGGTGGCTGCTGCGCCGAGGGCGAGTTCGTGGGCGTCCAGGGCCAGCCAGCCTTCCCAGCTGGTGAACTTCACGCCGCGGGAATCGAGAAGATCCACGACGGCGTCTGCCGCGGGAACCTCGGCGACCGGCAGGTTTTCGCGGTCCTCCAACAAGTACGTGACGGTTTCGAGGGCATCGCCCTTGGTGTGGCCGATGAGGCCCACCGGACCGCGCTTGATCCAGCCCGTTGCGTAGAGGCCCGGAACGTGCTGGCCGTCGGCGTCAAGGACGCGGCCGCCGTCGTTGGTGACGACGCCCTTCTTGTGGTCGAACTCAACGTCCGGCAGCGCCGAACCGAAGTAGCCGATGGAGCGGTACACAGCCTGGACCGGGTAGTCGATGAACTCGCCGGTGCCGCGGGCGTTGCCCGTGCCATCCAGCTCGGTGCGCTCGAACTTGATGCCGGCAACCTTGCCCGGGGTTTCCGGGGAGTCCACGATTTCCACCGGGCTGTGCAGGAAGTGCAGGTGCAGGCGGCGGGAAGCGGTGAGCTCGGAGAGGTCCTCGGGCTGCTCGGCGATCCAGTTGGTCAGCGTGCCAACCATGGTCTTGGTCTGGTTGTTTGTCTGGACCTGGCGATCAGACTCTTCGTCGAATTCGAAGTCCTCGGCGTAGAGGATGATGTCTACGTCCTTGGAGTGCGAGAGTTCACGCAGTTCCAGCGGAGTGAACTTCACCTGTGCAGGGCCGCGGCGGCCGAAGACGTGGACGTCGGTGACCGGGGAGTTCTTCAGGCCCGCGTAAACGTTGTCCGGGATTTCGGTGACCAGCAGGTCATCGGCGTGCTTGGACAACACGCGGGCCACGTCCAGGGCGACGTTGCCGTTGCCCAGGACAGCGATTTCCTTGGCGTCCAGCGGCCATTCGCGGGCAACGTCCGGGTGTCCGTCGTACCAGGAGACGAAGTCTGCGCCGCCGAAGGAACCCTCGAGTTCGATGCCCGGGATGTTCAGGTCGGCGTCCTTGATGGCGCCCGTGGCGAAGATGACGGCGTCGTAGTGCTTGCGGAGGTCCTCGATGGAGATGTCCGTGCCGTAGTCCACGTTGCCGAAGAAGCGGATGTCGCCACGGTCCAGGACCTTGTGCAGGGCGTTGACGATGCCCTTGATGCGGGGGTGGTCCGGGGCCACGCCGTAGCGGATCAGGCCGTAAGGTGCCGGGTAGCGGTCGAAGAGGTCGATGCTGACGTTGAGTTCGCCGCTTTTGACGGCCTCGCTCTTGGTCAGGATGTCAGCTGCGTAAACGCCGGCCGGGCCGGAGCCGATGACGGCGACGCGAAGCGGACGGTCCGCAGAACCTACGGGGGTGCTAATTGACACGGCTGTGTTCCTTCTTCTTCTCAGTTACTGCGGACGCGGGGACGATTGGGGGTAATAGTGCTGTAGTCAGCGGTCTTGAAGTGCTGCGGTGCAAAGGGGCTGACCCGGACGACATCGCCGATCACAATGACCGCCGGGTTGGCCACGCCGACGGCTTCGGCCTGGTCCGCGATGGTCCCCAGAGTGCCGATGGTGACGCGCTGGTCCGGCAAATACCCGTTCTCTACGATACCTACTGGTGTGTCCAAAGGCAGACCCGAGCCTGCCAGTTCAGCCGCGGAATCACGCAATTGGGCCACTCCCATGAGCAACACCACAGTGTGATCCGGGCGAGCGGGGACTTCGGAGAGCTCTTCGTGGCCGGTCACCACGCTGAAGCCCTTGGCCAGGCCGCGATGTGTCACCGGGATTCCTGCGGCAGCGGGAACGGAAATTGCCGACGTCACCCCGGACACCACTTCAACCTCGACGCCGTTCTGCCGGCAGAATTCTGCTTCCTCACCGCCGCGGCCCAGGACATAGGGGTCGCCACCTTTGAGGCGGACCACCCGGTTGCCCTTGAGGGCTTCCTCTACGAGGATCCTGTTGATCTCAAGCTGGGGAACGGGATGGTGCCCGGGGGTCTTGCCGACCTCGATCACCCGGACGTCGGGCGCCAGTTCCTTGAGCAGCTCCCGCGGGCCAAGACGGTCGGCAACCACGACGTCGGCCTGGCCCAGGAGGCGACGGCCGCGGACGGTGATGAGACCCGAGTCGCCGGGCCCGCCGCCCACCAAGGCAACAGAACCAGCCGGAGTCTTTCCAGCTGCGTCCGGCTTACGGTGCCGGCGCAGCGGAAGGTCCCCGGTTTCGAGGGCCGTGGCAACTGCGTTCCGAAGGGCCATGGCACGGCGCGGGTCTCCCCCGGCGTTGATGGCGATCTTGACGTCGTCCACTACGGCAACCGCGGGTGTCCACGCTGCGGATGCTTCGTGGTCCGAGGCGTTGACGCACCAGATACGCTGCGCCTCGGCGTCGGCTGCTACCTGGGTGTCCACGGCGGGAGTGCCAGTGGCAGTCTGAACGAACCAGACGCCGTCGACGTCGGTTGTGCGGTACTCGCGTTGCTCCCAGGTAAGGAGGCCGGAAGCGGCGAGTCCGCGAAGCGTTTCGGTGGCAACGGGAGCGACCACGGTGACTTTCGCACCCGCATCGAGCAGTCCCTTGGCGCGGCGCGACGCAACCGGGCCGCCGCCGACCACCAGCACCGGGCGGCCGAGCAGCCGCAGCGCGGTGGGGTAAATGTCCTGTATTGCCATGAAAAAACTGTAGGGCGGCTCCGTAACATGCTTCAAAGGCTCGGAAACACCCGGTAACGCTGGGTAATCCAACGTCACATAATTCCAGGCTTAGCCGGAAGAAACCCTGTCTTTAAGCGTCAGGTAGTAGGCCCGCTGCTCCTTGCCCAGATGCTCGATGGCGTAACGAAGGGTGGTTCGGGGCATGGTGGCAGCGTGCTCGTCAAGGAACGCCAGGAGTCGCTCGCGGCTGCTGCGCCCTGCGTCGCGGACCCAGCCGCCGACTGCTTTGTGGATCAGGTCTTCCTTGTCTCCGAGCAGGATCTCTGCAATGGCGAAGGTGTCATCCAACTGTCCTTCACGAATGAACGCCGAGGTGGCAACGATGGACGTCCGGCGCTCCCACATGTTCTGCGACCGGGCCAGGCTGTAGAGCGGGTCGCGCGGCTTATTCAGCAGCCATCCGCCCACCACGTTCCCAGCGCCGAGGTCCACCAGGTCCCAGTTGTTGATGCGATCGTGCCTCCGCAGGTACAACCCGTAAAGCTCCCGACGCCGTTCTTCCGGGGTCTTCTTTTTCTGCGCCTGGAGAGCCATGATCTTCACGGCACCGGCCCTGGCCTCGTGGATGTCTTGCTCCAGGAGCATCTCGATATCTTCCAGGGACATGGCCGCGAATTCCTTGGCCAGTGTGAAAACCTCGCCCATGCGGACGCCCATGAAGAAGTCGCCCTCGGCATAGTCGCCCTTGCCGGTCTTGAAATAGCGCCGGTATTTGGCTTGCTCGACATCCGACTGGCGGATTTTCAGGCGCTCCAAGAACGCGACGGCGGTGGGCTCCGTTCCTGTCATTCCTCCATCATGCGCCTAAAACACCGACCAGCCAGTGCGCGTGGTAAATTCGTCCAGCGCTGCAACCCCGGCCACGGAATTCCCGGACCTTCCCAGACCAGGGCTCCACACGCTGATGGAGCACTTGTTCGGGACCACGGCCACGATCCCGCCGCCCACGCCGCTCTTGCCCGGAAGCCCCACCCGGTATGCGAATTCTCCAGCGGCGTCATAAGTACCGCAGGTGAGCATGACCGCGTTGATTCTCTTGGTCTGCGCCGGAGAGAGCAGCAGCGTCCCGTCCGCGCCCAAGCCGTTGGAGGCAAGGAACCGGGTTGCGAGTGCAAGGTCTTCGCACGTCATGGCGAGCGCGCATTGCTTCGCATAGGAATCCAGGACGTCCTCCACCGGGTTTTCCAGATTGCCGCAGCTTGCCAGGAAGTGAGCCAAAGAGGCGTTGCGGTGGCTGTTGGCCAGTTCGGAGCCGGCCACCTGCTGATCGGTGTCGATGCTGTCCTTGGTGGTTTCCTGACGCATCAGATCACGCACGGCATACGCTGCGTTTCCGGTCAGGCTCAGGAGGCGGTCCGTCACCACGATTGCACCGGCGTTGATGAAGGGATTCCGGGGAATCCCGTCTTCGCTTTCCAACTGGACCAGGGAGTTGAAGGGGTTGCCGGAGGGCTCCCGGAACACCCGTTTCCAAATACTGTCTCCGTCGAATGCCAGTACCAGGGCCAGCGCGAAGACCTTGGAGATGCTTTGGATGGAAAAGTCCACGTGGGCATCTCCGGCTGAATACACCTCGCCCTCACGTGTGGCGACGGATATGCCGAATTGTTGGGCGTCCACGGCTCCCAGTTGGGGAATGTAGTCAGCTACGTTGCCTTGGCCGACATGCGGCTGCACGGCCCCGACGATGTCGTCGAGGAGATTTTGGATATCCATGGTTCCTAGCGCTTGGTCCCTGCATAGGTCCAGAGCCTGATCTGGAGGTGTGCCAGTAAGCGTTCATCCGCTGATTGCAGATCCAGGCCGGCCACTTCGCAGGCGCGGCGGAGCCTGTAATGAACAGTGTTGCGGTGGACGGCCAATTCCTCGGCGCACCGGTTCACGTCGCCAAAGAACTCCAGGTAAGTCAGGAGGGTCAGCGCGAATTCCGGGTAGCGGCCGCACAGCCGGGTGATTCCTGCATGACGCAGGGTGGTTCGCGATTCCAGCAACTCCAGCAGTTCCCTGGTCAGGACTGTTGTTTCCACGTCGCTGTAGGAGGCCACACGGACGTCCGGCGTTGCTTCCATGACTTTGAGGACGCTGCGGACGTGATCAAGGGTGGCATGCAGTGCGTCCAAGCGCGGAACGATTGGACCTACTGCTGCCTGCACCTGGAAGTGAAGGTGCGTGGTGGCATCACGAACGATGGTGTTGACCAGCCGGTTGATGGCGGGGAGGGACTTCAGCGGGTCCACGTCGGGAAGGATGATGGCCGTTTCCATCCCCAACGCCCCCACTACGGCGCCCGGTCGGTAGGCTGCGGCGTGGATTGATGCCACTTTGGAGAGCTCTCCCCTGCGGAGTTGAAGCCCCGCCGCGCTCTGGCTGAGCCCGCCCGCCGAGATCAGGACCAAAGCCGCTGGCTTCGACGGATCGATGCCCGCGGATTGGGCCTGGGAATGGACTTGGGCGGTGCCACTGAGCAGGCTGGAGACCCGGTCCTCGCGCATCGACTGCGACTGCTCATTGCGGTGCCGTACCAGTTCGATGGCCGCATGCCGGGCCGCACCCACCATGATGCGGTCCGTGTTCGCCGCCAGAGGTTCAGCACCTTCCTGCAACCAGATGTATCCCATCACCCGGCTGCCGGCGTGAATGCCGATCGCCACACGTTCCCGGAGCCCGGCCTCGAGGTTGGCCTCTACGTGAACAGGCGCTTCAGTAGCTTGGAGGTGCTTGTAGACTCCTGATTCCTTGAGGAGTTTTTGGTACTTTTCAGGGCCTCGCCGCGCCAGGATGGACAACCTGCGGAGCTCGTCAACGTCATTGGACGCCGGCGAGTAGGCAAGAACCCTGTTGCCGGGATCTTCGATCACCACGTGGCCGTTGGTCAGCGTGGCTGTGGTTTGGGCGATCGCGAACAGGTCGCGGTGAACTGACGTGGGGGTTTCCCCGGGCACATCGTTCTCCCGGACCCGGTCCAGCGCGATGCTCTCGAACTTATCCCAGCGGAGCCCTGGGGCAACGGCCACCAGTCCAATGCCGGTCGGGTGGAGCAACTCGGCCACGGCTTCCAACTCGCGTTCACTGCCCTTGACAGCAACTGCTGTGGGACGCCCCGCCATGATGCGGCGGAGCGCAGGGAGCGCCGCACGCCCGCGAACGCCGATCAACATGACCAGGGCCCCTGGGCGGATCTCGTCGTCGTCTTCAGCATCAACAATGACAGTTTCGCGAACGGTTCGGTTGTCCTCTGCCGGGGCCAGCAGCAACCGGGCGTTGCCGACACCCAGGTCTTCCAGGACATCGCTCAATAAGGTGACGACGCCGTCGTCGTCAATTTCCAGGGCTTTCAACTAAGCTATCGCTTCCTCTCCACATCAGTTCCATCAGCAGTACGCTTCCTCGCCATTGAGGGCGCCGCCGGTACATGTGCGCAGGCACGCACAGCGAGAAACATTACCGGCCCTTCAGAACACCAGTGTTGTCCCCGCGGCACAAGAGCCGGGCCCTGAATTTGGTTCGCCAGCCAATTTGTTTTCGACGGCGGCGACCTAGAGTTGGTGACTGTCCCACACACCACAAAGACTGATTGCAGCGCGGCCAATTTCAGGCACAACTGCGAGGCAGCCAGCCCCACGTTGTGGAGTATTGAGCCACCCGAGGTGGCAACGGAGTCAAAGGAGACCCCCGAAGTGATACCCACCCCTGCGTCCACACAAACCCTTCCTTCCCCAACAGACCTGGCTGCCAGTCCGCCGTCGACCGCTTTCGCCCAAGAAGAAGCCGGCTACCGCAAGACCCTCAAGCCCCGGCAGATCCAGATGATCGCCATCGGAGGGGCAATCGGTACCGGGCTCTTCATGGGCGCCGGAGGCCGTCTGAACGGATCCGGACCTGCGCTGGTGCTGGTCTATGCCGTCTGCGGATTCTTCGCGTTCCTGATCCTGCGGGCACTCGGCGAGTTGGTGCTGTACCGCCCCACCTCCGGCTCGTTCGTTTCCTATGCCCGCGAGTTCTACGGCGAGAAAATGGCCTACACCGCGGGCTGGCTCTATTTCCTGAACTGGGCCATGACCTCCATTGTGGACGTCACCGCCGTAGCCCTGTATGTGAAGTTCTGGGGCCAATATTGGGCACCCATCAACGACATCCCGCAATGGCTGATCGCATTGATCGCTTTGGTAGTGGTGCTCTCCCTGAACCTGGTGTCCGTGAAGATCTTTGGTGAGATGGAGTTCTGGTTCGCCATGATCAAGGTGGGCGCCCTGGTGACGTTCCTCGTGGTGGGAATCTGCTTCATTGTTTTCGGCGGCCGGACGGATGTTGGCGTTCCGGGTTTCAACGTCATCGCTGAGAACGGTGGCATGTTCCCCATGGGCTCAGTGGCACCGCTCCTGGCCATCAGCGGCGTGGTGTTTGCCTATGCAGCTGTGGAACTGGTGGGCACCGCGGCCGGCGAAACCGCCGAACCCCACAAGGTGATGCCCAAGGCCGTGAACACCGTGGTGATCCGCATCGGGGTCTTCTACGTGGGCTCAGTCCTGCTGCTCTCGCTCCTGCTTCCCTTCACGTCCTACAAAGCCGGCGAATCTCCGTTTGTCACCTTCTTCTCGCATCTCGGTGATCCACAGGCCGGAGCCATCTCCGCATCCGTGATGAACTTCGTGGTCCTCACCGCGGCATTGTCCAGCCTCAACGCAGGCCTCTATTCCACCGGCCGCATCCTCCGCTCCATGGCGGTCAATGGCTCGGCTCCGCAATTCACCGGACGGATCAGTAAGTCCGGAGTGCCCTACGGTGGCATCCTGCTGACAGCGGTCATCACCTTGGTGGGTGTTGGATTGAACGCCGTCGTTCCATCCCAGGTCTTTGAAATCGTGCTGGAAGTCTCGGCGGTGGGCATCATCGGCGGCTGGGCCACCATCATGTTGTGCCACATCAAGCTCCAGCACTGGGTCCGCAGCGGCAAGGTTGCCCGGCCAGCGTTCCGGCTGTTCGGTGCACCCTTTACCTCTTACATCACGCTCGGATTCCTGGCCTTTGTCCTGGTCACCATGGGGTTCTCGGAAACGGGCCGCTGGGTGCTGGCCTCATTGCTGGTGTTGGCGCCGCTGCTGATAGCCGGCTGGTATGCGTATCGCGGCCGTATTCGCACTGCCCTGACGTCCTAGACCCCTTTTCAGTTTGAAAGTGAAACACATGAGCACCCCTTCCCCGTCCCCCAGAATCGGCACCCCCAGCAGGGCTTGGCGTTCCCGTGCCGACGCTTGGGAGTTTTTGGGATACGCCCTCAGGCAGCTCGCCTCGGCCCGACACCAGGAGTCCGGTTTGCTGTCCCAGATCGATAGGACCTTTGCCCTCCTGGCAGCGGTGGAACCGTATTGGGCAGAGCCCGGAGTCAACGCCGTGGCCCAGTTGCGCCAATTAATCGACGACGGCGAACCCCAGGCCGCGCTCCAGCTTCTGGGCGGTTTGGATCACCTCCCGCTCGCCTCTGCCGGGGAAACAGCTGCGGTGCCGCGCGGGGAGATCCTGGACGAGGAAGTTGTTGACCAGTCCGAGCCGGCGGAACGGCCACGCTTTGAGGTCCTGGTGGTGGACACCGTGCAGCCCGAAGAAGCCGAGGCGCTCAAGAACACCATGGCTGCGCAGCGCCGCCCTTCGGATGCTTTCACCTACACGGTCAACGTGGTTCCCAGCTATGAGGATGCCTTGGTGGCCATCATGCTGAACCCCGATATCCAGTCCGTTGTTCTTCGCCCGGGTTTCTCCCTCCGCAGCTCCCATCTGTTGGGCAGCGACCTCCGGAGGTTCCTGGCCCGGCATACCTCCGCAGACTTGCAGGACTCGCGACCCATCAGACGGATCCTTGCGCTGGCCGAAGCAATTTCCGGGCTGCGGCCGGAACTGGACGTCTACTTGGTGGCAGGGGTCTCCATCGAGTCCCTGGCGGGATCCCTCACCAGGAAGTTCCGGCGGATTTTCCGGCGACAGGATCATCTGGACCTGCATCTGTCACTGCTGTCCGGGGTGGCCGAACGCTACGAAACACCGTTCTTCACGGCGTTGCAGGACTACAGCCGCCGCCCGGCCAGCGTCTTCCATGCCCTTCCGATTTCCCGGGGTGCGTCGGTGGGGACGTCACCGTGGATCCGGGACATGGCCGATTTCTACGGGACCAACCTGCTGCTGGCCGAAACCTCCGCCACCTCGGGCGGTCTGGACTCCTTGCTGGATCCGCACGGGTCCATCAAACGCGCACAGGAACTCGCCGCGCGGGCCTTTGGTGCGCAACGAACCTACTTTGTCACCAACGGCACATCCACGGCCAACAAGATCGTGCACCAGTCACTGCTTGCCCCGGGCGATGTTGTGCTGGTTGACCGCAACTGCCACAAATCGCACCACTACGCCTTTGTGCTTGCCGGTGCACGTGTGTCCTACTTGGATGCCTATCCCCTGGACAAGTACGCGTTTTATGGTGCTGTCCCTTTGGCCAGCCTGAAGCGCAGGCTCCTGGAGTACCGGCGGGCAGGCAGGCTTCACGAGGTGAAAATGGTGACCCTCACCAATTGCACGTTTGATGGTGTCGTCTACGACGTCGAAAGGGTCATGGAGGAATGCCTGGCCATCAAACCGGATCTGGTTTTCCTGTGGGACGAGGCGTGGTTTGCCTTCGCCCGCTCCCATCCGGTGTACCGCCGTCGAACCGGTATGGCGGCTGCAGCGGCACTGGAAGCTTCCTTCAGCGATCCTGCCTACGCCACCCGGTACGCGGAACAGGCAGCCGCCCTTCATGACCCGGTCACCGGCGAACCTGTTGATGACGAAGCCTGGCTCTCCACCAGGCTGATTCCGGATCCTGCCAAGGCACGCCTGCGGGTCTACGCAACGCAGTCAACCCACAAAACGTTGACCTCGCTGCGGCAGGGTTCCATGATCCACGTGTATGACCACGACTTCGCCGGCTCCAACCGGGAGTCCTTCCGCGAGGCATACATGACCCACACGTCCACCTCCCCCAACTACCAAATTCTGGCTTCCCTGGACATTGGCAGACGACAGGTGGAACTGGAAGGTTTCGGCCTGGTGCAACGGCAATCCGACCTTGCCGTATCCGTGGCCCAAGCCGTGGCCCGGCATCCCCTGCTGAAGAAGTACTTCCGGGTGCTGACCTCGCGGGACCTTATCGGTTCGCGCTATAGGGAAACCGGCTCCAGCATGCCGCTGCGGGATGGGCTGTCGGAGCTGGAGGACGCCTGGCAGCGGGACGAGTTCGTCATCGATCCCAGCCGCCTCACGCTGGACATCAGTAAAACAGGGATCGACGGCGACACTTTCCGCCACAGCTACCTCATGGACGATCACGGCATCCAGGTGAACAAGACATCACGGAACACTGTGCTGTTCATGACCAACATCGGCACGTCCCGCAGCTCCGTGGCGTACCTGATCGAGGTCCTGGTGAAACTCGCTGAGGGCTTTGAGAATCCACATCCTTCGTCGCTGGCTCGGACGCTACCTGCCGCCTCCGACGCTTCCCGCCCGACTCCCCCGCTCCCGGATTTCAGCACCTTTGCCGCACGCTTCCGTGTGGATGATTCCTGCGAGGACGGTGATATCCGGGCCGCCTACTTTGAGAGTTACAAGCCCGATTCCACGGCGTACTTGTCCGCGCCTGAGGTGGCTGCGGCGGTGGCCGAAGGACAGGAAGTGGTCTCGGCAGGGTTCGTTACGCCGTATCCGCCCGGGTTCCCCATCCTGGTCCCGGGGCAGGTGATTACCCGGCAAACCCTCGAATTCATGGCTGCTTTGGATACGCGTGAAATACACGGGTTCGATCATGAACGGGGGTACCGGGTGTTCGCGGAGCCTGCTTCGTCTTCTGTTCTCGAGCTGGTGGCTGTGGCGTCCTAGGGTTTCGCGGAAGCCGCAGGCCAAGTCATAGCTTGGCGCTCCAACCGAAGGCAGGAGCGACGTGCTTGGCGACGTTGCCCAGCAGCTTGGCGTTGTAGTCGACGCCAAGCTGGTTGGGCACTGTGAGCAGGACCGTGTCGGCTGCTTGCACTGCTGCGTCGTTCGCCAGTTCGTCTGCTAGTTGATCCGGCTCGCCGATGTAGCTCTTCCCGAAACGGGACAACGCGCCGTCGAGAATTCCCACTTGGTCTTGGCTGTCCGCTTGGGCGCGCAGACCGAAGTAGTGGTTGTCGACGTCGTCCACGATGGGGATCACGCTGCGGCTGACGGAGATCCTTGGTTCAAAGTCGTGCCCTGCGGCGGCCCAGGCTTCGCGGAACATCCGGATCTGCTCTGCCTGTAACTCATCGAAGGGCACGCCCGTGTCCTCGGTGAGGAGAGTGGAGCTCATCAGGTTCATCCCCTGCTCAGCAGCCCACACGGCCGTTTTGCGGGTTCCGGCGCCCCACCAGATCCGCTGCGGGAGGCCGGGTGACTGGGGTTGGATGGGCAGCAGACCTGTGGCCCCACCGGCGTAGTGCGGGTCCGCTTCGGCCACCCCGTGCCCGGCGATGGCTTTGCGGAACAATGCAGTGTGGCGGCGGGCCATGTCGCCGCCGTCCTCACCGTCCTCGGGGACGTAGCCGAAGTTCGCTGCTCCGTTCCGTGCGGGTTCGGGTGAACCACGGCTCACTCCGAGCTGCAACCGCCCATCACTGATGAGGTCTGTGGCTGCTGCTTCCTCGGCCATGTAGAGCGGGTTTTCGTAGCGCATATCGATGACGCCGGTGCCCATCTCGATCCGGCTGGTCCGCGCCGCAATAGCACTCAGCAGTGGAAAGGGCGATGCTTGCTGCCGGGCGAAGTGATGCACCCGGAAGAACGCTCCGTCGATTCCCAGTTCCTCGGCAGCTACCGCCAGTTCGATTCCCTGTTTGAGGGCCTCGCCGGCCGTTGGCACGAGGGAACCCGGGACTCGGGCCCAGTGACCGAAGGAGAGGAAACCGATCCGTTTGTTGTGCATGTTCGGGACAACTCCGCGAGGGCCCGGAGAATTCCACGGAGCCGCTCGTCCAGCGCTCAGCGCTTTCCGAAAGTGATTCAGAATCCGTCGAGCGCATTAGGTATAGTGGAGCCGTCGGCGGTTTATCTATTTGATGGAGTAAAATGAATTTCGACACGGGGGTTGCCGATCGTTTGATCGGTGCATGTCGAGACGCAGCGCGTACGTTGCAGGATCAACGCGGCGGGCGGGAATCGATCTCGACTGCTGCTCTTACGGAATTCCGGGGCGTGTTCGCTGACTGTTTCCGGGAGAACGTTGCCGCTGAACGGGCGGCCCGTTCGGAGCTGGTCCATATGTTGGAAGATGTTGCCCGTCGGGTACAGGAAGCGAAGAGCGCCGCGGAGGTTGAGCAGCGTCGCTTGGATCAGGTGAGGGAGTGGGCGCTTGCCCCGGTTGGGCGCGTGCTGGCGGCGGATTTGCAGTGGATGTGGGGCCGCGCCCGTCGATGGAGGCGACTGACCGTCCGGTGGTGAGCGTGGAGACTGCACGGCAGGGGTTTCGTGTCTGGGCGAGTGGGCAAGGACAACCGGAGGGTTTTGGATGAAGTGTCTGAGGTGTTGAAACGATGAAAATTTCCAACTTTGCAGCCTACATCGCCGCGATCGTGACCATTGGTGGCGTCTCAAGCTGCGCAACTTCGGACATTCCAAGAGAGGAACATAACGTGGTTACGCAAGTGAGGTGGCAGGAAGCTAAAGCAAGCACGGAAAAGGAAGCGCTGGAGATCGCGGCCTTGATCCCAAAGGACAAGATTACTTCCATAGTCCAGAAAGAGACGGGCGTTCTCCTATCCTGCAGCAATACCGAACACAACTGGAACGGTTCGACTTCGATCACGCTGACTGAGGGAAGCGAAGCTGAATCTGTCGTGAAAGAACTTGAGACGGCTGCTCGGGCACACTACACGGATCATCGTTTTGAGGTCTCAAGCGACCGGACCATACAAGGCACCTTTCGTGTTGAGATAAGCGATCCGGCCACCTCGGAAATGTATCTCATCAGGGAGGACGATCCCGGCGTCATTCGCATTGCATCAGGTTCGCCTTGCTTCACTTTGCCCGAGGGCATCTACCCGGGTGGGGATTTCTAGATTCTCATGAACAACCAGAACCTCATCGCCTCAAACAGTGAAAACAACGAGCAAGTACTCAAAGACATGCTTGGAATTGTGGCTCGATGAGGGCGCGTCGCGGTGCCATGGCGTTGTGGCTGGTGGCAGCTTCGATCGGGCTCGCCGCTTGCGCTGGAAACCCCAACACGGGTTCAATCCAGTCGACTGTGCCAACACCTACTAAAACACAAGAGGAACCGATGAAAGCTGAACTGACCTGGCAGGAGGCGAAAGCCCACACCCAGGCAATGGAATTGGAGATCGCCGCACTGATTCCAAAAGATGCTGTTGTCTCGATCGATCAGAAAAGGAAGGGCGTGCTGCTGTCCTGCACCAAGACCCAGCACAATTGGAATGGCTCGACGACCGTCACGGTCACCGAAGGAACCAAAATCGAGCCGATCCTGAAAGAAATCAAAACCCACTATCAGAGTGGACAATACGTCGTCGAGGACAGGCTTGATATCAGAGGATCATACGAAGTCCAGATAAGCCCTCACAATACGAGCGATGAAAACTACATTGTCGCCGAAGGGTTAGCCCCCAACCAGATCCGCATTGATTCGGGCTCTGAGTGTTTCACGTTGCCAGAAGGTATTTACCCGGGCGGGGATTTTTAGATCCTCATGAAAAACCAGAACCTCCTCGCCTCGTACAGCGAGGACAACGTGCACGTGCCCAAGTGCATGCTGGGAAGTGCAATTCGGTGAGGATTCGGAGCGGCGCCGTGGCGTTGATGCTGGTCGTTTCAATCGGGCTTGCCGGTTGCGCCGGAAACCCAAGCGTGAGTTCGACCGAGTCAACCGTGCCAACTGCCAGTGATACACAGGAGGAACCGTTGATAACTGAACTGACCTGGCAGGGAGCCAAAGCCCACACTCAAGCTATGGAACTGGAGATCGCCGCCCTGATCCCAAACAACACCATTGTCTCGATCGATCAGAAGGAGACGGGCATGCTTCTGTCCTGCAACAGCACACACCACAAATGGAAAGGTTCCACTACCATCACGGTCGTTGGAGGAACCAACATCGAGCCGATCGTGAAGGGCATCGAAGCCCACTACCGGGCGAAAGGAACGAAAGTATCCGCCGACACGAATGTCGACGAAGACTATCGATTCCAAATCGATCTGGGAGGCGGGGAGAACTACATCGTCGCAGAAGGCTTGGCCCCAAATGAAATCCGTATCGCCTCGGGATCTGAGTGTTTCATTTTGCCCGAGGGCATCTACCCGGGCGGGGATTTTTAGGTCCTCATGAACAACCACAACCTCATCGACTCAAACAACGAAAACAACGAGCAAGTACTCAAAGACATGCTTGGAATTGTGGCTAGATGAGGGCGCGTCGCCGTGCCATGGCGTTGTGGCTGGTGGCAGGTTCGATCGGGCTCGCCGCTTGTGCTGGAAACCCCAACACGGGTTCAATCCAGTCGACCGTGCCAACGCCTGTTAAAACACAAGAGGAACCGATGAAAGCTGAACTGACCTGGCAGGAAGCAAAGACCCAGGCCCAAGCCATGGAAGTGAAGCTCGCCGCCCTAATCCCAAAAGACGCTGTTATCTCGATCGATCAGAAGAAGAAGGGCATGCTTCTGTCTTGCAACAAAACCCAACACAAATGGAAGGGTTCAACCACCATCACGATTGCCGCAGGAACGAACATTGAGCCGGTGGTGAAGGACATCGAAGCCCACTATCAGAGCAGCCTCTTTGGAGTCAGGAACAGGCTTGACATCAGGGGTTCCTATGAAGTTCAAATGATCGCTCTCAGCGGAAGCGGGGAGAGCTATATTGTTGCCGAAGGCCTGGCCCCAAATCAGATAGACATCGATTCAGGTTCGCCTTGCTTCACATTGCCCGAGGGCATCTACCCGGGTGGGGACTTCTAAAGCGCAGTTCCGCGTGGAGTGGTACAAACTCCACGTCGTCCGGTGCCTGCTCCTTCCTCATTCAGCCCGGCGATAATGCATCGCCACCGCTCCGTTACTGAGCGGCTCTGCTGAGATCAGCTCAAGATGCCGGGTGCTGGGCAGTCCGCCTTGGTAAAGGGTGGGTCCGTGGCCTGTGATCATGGGGTGGATGAGGAATTTGTACTCGTCGATCAGGCCCAATCGGTCCAACTCTGTTGCTAGTTTCCCGCTGCCAACAAGCACCCCTTTGGGAGTCCTGTCCTTAAGCTCCTGAACGGCCGTACCCAGTTGGCCAACCAGCCGATGACTGTTGGTCCAGGGGAAGTCGCTCCGCGTTGTGGAAACGACGTACTTGGGTTTTCCCTCCAAGGTGATCGCCCACTCGCGTAGGGCTGGCGGCGCTTCTACTTCGCCACGGGCAACCAAGGGCCAGTAAACCTCCATCATTTCGTAGGTAGTCCGGCCCCAGAGCATTGCGCCGCTCTGATCCAGGAGACGCGTGAAGTGGGCGTGCGTCTCGTCGTCGGCGATGCCCTCCTGATGGTCCACGCAACCATCGAGCGTGACGTTGATGCTGAACGTTAGAAGGCCCATTCGACGATTCTAGGCCGCGAATCGCAATGGCGCAGCGGACAACGGAGGAATGCCAAGGGCAGGCAGCGCCAGCAGAAAATGAATCGCTCATTTATACCCTACCGGGGTATACTGTCGGCATCGGAAATAGATGAAGGTGGTGAAGCATCGTGAGCAAACTGCTGTCCCCTCAAGCTCTTGCCGCCTCCCTCGTGCGGGCGTTGCTTCTACTTCTGGTAACGGCCGTCATTGCAGGCATATTCGGAATGCACATCATCAGCGGTTCCCATGGGGCAGGGGGAACGCATGGGACTCATGCGGCATCACCTGTAGTGAGCACCTCCTCATCCCACCACGCGCACGGCCCTTCTCATGAGGTGAGCGGTGCCTCGGCTGGCGACGATCACGGCACGGAATTTGGAAGCTGCTCCTGCACTCAGGCTGCCAGTTGCATCCCATCCCTCACAACAGCTTCCCTGAGCGCTCCCCCACCCGGCACGACAGGCGAAGTCACCCCTGCATCGTGGGAACTGCCCACCATCTTTCCGTCCTGGTCCTACCAACCCCACGGTCCTACACCCGGGCAACTCTGCATCAGCCGTACGTAAGCACTGGATGGCCGATAACAGCCGGGACCGCACATCCATTCACCATCTGCTGACTACCGGGCGGCTGATTATCACCGCCGCCCGAAATGCAAAGGACTTTTACTCATGAACAGAACTCACTTCACTGTGACCGGAGCGGCTCTCGCAGCTCTGCTTGCCCTGGCTGGTTGCGCTTCAAACCCCGGCTCCGGTTCCATGCCAGGCATGGAGCATGGAAGTTCCGGCACCTCCATCAGCCCCTCTGCGAACAGCGGCGACGCCGGGCACAACGCAGCGGACACCATGTTCGCCCAAATGATGATCCCCCATCACTCCCAAGCGGTGGAGATGTCCGATGCCATGCTGGCAAAGGCTGACATCCCGGCCGCAGTAACCGCCTTGGCCGTGAAGATCAAAGACGCGCAGGCACCCGAAATAGAGAAGATGACGGGCTGGCTGAACAGCTGGAACGTGCCTGTCATGGGATCCTCGGCGCATGGCGGCCACGGCATGGACGGCATGCTGAGCGAGGCGGACCTGCAGAAGCTTAGGGATGCCCAGGGTGTGGACGCGGCCAAGCTCTTCCTCACGCAGATGATCGCGCATCACGAAGGTGCTGTGACCATGGCCAAAACCGAGATAGCCCAGGGCAAGAACCCGGAGGCCGTCCAGCTAGGCAAGGACATCGTCACGGCGCAGGAAGCAGAGATTCGGGAAATGCGGGATCTGCTGACCGGACTCTAACCTCACCGTCTGGCGACGCAAGGGCTCGACGGCGGGAGGTCGCCGTCGAGCCTTTGCTCGCCGTCCGGAAGTCGACTGTTATGCAGCGGCCGACTCGAAGTGCCGAGCGCCTAAAGCGTGTCTGGATCAACAATTGTCGTCGGGTAAGGCTTGCCCGGCCTGAGAGGGGAGATACTGACGATCTTCCAGCCTTCCCCGGATTTTGCGAGTTCAACTTTTTGGTCGTAGACGTAGCCTTCGCTGGGGCCTTGCACGCCGTTCACCGGACCGTGTTCCAGCTGTGTCTGCTCCGAAATCTCTACGTTGGCGCCGGCATCGGTAATGGTGAATTTCTTGACGGTGATCTCCGAGCCGCTGTCCGTCAAAAGGACGCCATGGGGAGCAATCGCGTCCCTGCGTTCGTGGAGCTGTCCGTACTCCAGCTCAATACGCTCAGCTGCGTCCGGCACGAAATCCTGACTGATCTCCTCCTGAGTGGAGGAGAAGCCGGGGACAACTTGATGATTCCTGCGGTCGATTGCCCGCTCGATAAGAGTCTGAACAGCGACCTTCGCTTCCGCATACGGCTGCGGGGCCGGCGCTGCACACGACGTCACGGAAAGCAGTGCAGCTACAGCAACCGACACCAGTGTTCTTTGCTGCATGGTCATGACCTGCCACCCTTCACACGACTCCCGGGAATCGCCTCCCCCAAATGCAAAGGCTGGTGGCAACGTAGCATGTGGTCCGGGTCGAAACCAGATCCGGCCACGTTGTACGAGTACGCGCGTGGCCTGCCCGCACCCCTTTCCGCCAAATGCCCCTGTAACCACTGATGCGCACGGCGCGAACGGGTGCGAACCCGACGCCGAAGTGGTGCGCCCGGCGCAAACACGTGCTCCAAGTGAAAAGGGGTCCGCCAGAAGCCGCCGCACCCCTTTCCGCCAAATGCCCCTGTAACCACTGATGCGCACGGCGCGAACGGGTGCGAACCCGACGCAGAAGTGGTGCGCCCGGCGCAAACAGGTGCGGGAAACCCCGGCGGACCTAGCGGCTGCTGCCCGCCAGCAAACCCCGGCGCTGGAGCAGTCGCTTCTCGATCGGCCCGAACACCAGGAGCTCAATAAGGATGCCCACGAACAGGATGAGCAGGATCGCGGACATCACAATGGTCATATCGGAGAGCAAACGGCCCTGATCCAACAACGAGCCCAGCCCGAAGCCGATGGTGCCACCTACCGCTATGATTTCGGCGGCCATGAGGGAGCGCCAAGAGAAAGCCCAGCCCTGCTTCAAACCACCTATGTAGCCCGGAAGCGCTGCGGGCAGGACAATCTGCAGCGCCATCTGGAGCCGGTTTGCGCCAAGCACGGTGCCCACGCTGCGGTACTGCGGCGGGATCTGGTCCACGCCGGAGATGAGCCCGTTGATGATGGACGGGATGGCACCCATGAAGACCACGAAGTACACGGTGCCTTCGGACAGGCCGAACCAGATGATGGCGGCAGGAACCCACGCCACGGACGGGAGGACCTGCAAGCCGGAAATGAGCGGCCCGAACGCACGGCGCAAAGGAGCCACCTGAGCCAGGATCAACCCCACCGGGGTGGCGATGACCACGGAGATCAGGAAGCCGATCACACCACGCTGCAGCGAAGTCCACACAGCTTCCTGGACTTTTCCTTCGCCCCACATCGTCACGAACTGGGTGAGCACGTCAAGCGGCCCCGGTACCAGGTCCCGGCGCTTGAACCCCAACGAAACGTAAAATTGCCAAGCAAGGATCAGGACCACCAGGGCAGCCACGGGCAGCAGCACCCGATTCCATTCAATCCCGCGCTTACGGCTTGTGTCTGACTGCAAATTGTCCAGGCCGGCTTCAAGGTCCCGGAGTTCCGAGGCATTGCCCTTCAGCGATGGCGAGGTGATGTGCTCTTTGGATTCAGTCACGGGAAGGGTCCGCTCTTCGGTGGTGATGGGGTTACTTGGCATGGCGGCGGATCTCCTCGCGAAGACGGCGGGTGATGGTTCCGGTCAGCTCCCCGGCACGGCCTGCATCGGTACGGTGTTCCTCGGTGACGTCCCACTCGGCCACCACACGGCCAGGACGCGAAGACAACAGCAGCACGCGCTGACCCAGTCGAACAGCTTCGCGCACGTTGTGGGTGACGAACACGATGGTCCGGCCCGTTTCCTTCCAGATCCGCTCAAGCTCGTCATGCAGAAGATCCCGGGTGATCGCATCGAGGGCAGCAAACGGCTCATCCATCAACAGCAACTGCCGGTCCTGAGCCAGGGAACGGGCCAACGCAACGCGCTGCCTCATGCCGCCGGACAGTTCGTGCGGGCGTTTGTCGCCAGCGCCGCCAAGGTGGACCAGTTCCAACAGTTCGGTGGCGCGTTCGCGCCGGCTCGCCTTCGTGCTGGACTTGTCAGCCAACTGCAACGCCAACTCAATGTTGCCGCGCGCGGTCAGCCACGGGAACAGGGCCGCGTCCTGGAACATGAAGGCAGCGCCGTCGCTGGGTACTTCAAGAGCGCCCGACGTCGGCGGTTCCAGTCCCGCCATGATGTTCAGCAAGGTGGACTTACCGCAGCCGGACGCACCGAGGAGGGCGACGAACTCGCCTTGAGCGATGGTGGCGTTGACGTCGTCCAGCACCGGGGCGCCGTCGCCGAAGCGCTTGCCCAGGTTCTCGAGTACGACTGGCATGGTCCCGTCCTTCATGTTGATTGGTAAAGCTGATGCGGCCAAAGGCCGGCCCGCTCCCCTACCAATAAGGGGAAGCGGACCAGCCCGTTACTGCTTAGTCCTGGCCAAGACCCGCAGCCGAGTTTTTCTTGCTGTCGACCTCGTTCAAGGTGCGGAGATCGAAGATGCCGTTGATGTCGGCCTGCTGCGTGGTCCCGGCTTTGACACCGTCCTCCAGCAACTTGTTGTACGTTCCGGCGAGCGGGTCGGTGGTGAACTTGATGTTCTGCAGCGCACGCTCAATCACGTTGGCCGGAAGCGGCTTACCTGCCGTGTCCTTAAGGACCGCGTTGATGGTGGTGGCCTTCTCCGCAGCCGAAGCGCTATTGAGCCAATTCACGGATTCCACATGGCCCTTCAGGAGGGCCTTCACGGTTTCCGGGTGTTCTGCGGCGAACTTCTTGTTCACGATCAGGATGGTGGTGGTGAAGTCACCGTTTTCCCACAGGTCCTTCTCATCCACAAGGACCTTAGCCCCGGCTTCGAGCACCAGTCGGGAGGCCCAAGGCTCCGGCAACCACGCGCCGTCGAGCTTTCCATCTTGGAAGAGCTTCAGCGACTGCGCGTTCTCGGTCGGGTTGATGTTCACATCACCGCTGCCATCGGTGCTGGTCTTGAAGCCCTGGCCATCAAGCCAGGCCCGGAGCGCGACGTCCTGGGTTCCACCGAGCTGCGGAGAGCTGAGGATCTTGCCCTTGAGGTCGGCCGCGGAGTTGATCTCCGGCTTCACCACCAACTGCGCACCGCCGGACGCTGCACCGGCGATGATGCTGATGGACTCGCCCTTGCTCTTGACGAAGGAGTTGATGGCCGGGTTCGGGCCGATGTACGTGGCGTCGATGGCGCCGGCGTTCAGGGCTTCGATCGCGGCGGGGCCGGCGTTGAAGACCTGTGTGCTCAGCTTGGTATCGCCGAGCTCCTTGGCGATCAGGCCCTTGCTGGTACCCACCAGCGCCGGGCCGTGGGTGACGTTGCTGAAGTATCCGAGCTTCAGCTCAGCAGCCGGGGACGTGGTCGGGGCCGGCGCGGCTTGGTTGTTCTGCGAAACAGCGGAAGCAACCGCGGCGCCTGCACCGATCAGCAGCACCAGGCCGACGGCCAAGGCGATCTCTACAGTGCGGCGGCGCTTGGGCTTGGATGCGGCCTCACCAGCGACGATGCGGGTGGTGCCGGAATCCGGTTTCCGTGACTCGGGAGTGTTAGCCATGAGGGTGGGTCCTTAGAAGATGTGGGATGCGAGCGGGGCGAAGATCAGGCCCCGCGACATCGCCCGTCAAGGGCAAGCAAGGACCATTCCGGAGAGGTCATGCCTTCACAGTAGGGACTGTCATATTTCGGCTTCAATCCCGTAGAAATCAAGGTTCACGCAGGTTCATGTGGCGTCATATTCACCGCGAGGGCTTCAATGTCGCGCGGAGTTGTGCGGCAGCAGCCACCTATGAGATGGGCGCCCCGGTCCTGCCAAGCAGCTGCGTTGCCGGCCAAGGTACCGGTGCCCTGAACGCCCTCCGACGGACTCCATGTTTTGGTCACAGCGTCGTAGGTCTCTCCGGAATTCGGGTAGGCCACCAACGGCTTATCGGAGGCTTGTTGCAGAGTGCTCAGCGCGTCAGTCACCAGTTCCAGCGGCACACAGTTGATCCCGACGGCGGCCACCCGCGGTTCCGCGCGCAGCAGCGCTGCCACGTCCGCAAGGGGCGTTCCGTCGCTGATGTGGCCGCTGTCCCGCAGCGTAAACGTAAACCAGGATTCGACGTCGAACTCTGCCACGAGCGCCAACAGCGCCTCGGCTTCGGCGAACGACGGCAGCGTCTCGCACGCCAGGAAATCCGCGCCGGCCTCCACCAGCGCCGCAATACGGGGGCGGTGAAAATCCTGGAATTCCGCGGTAGAAAGCGTGTAATCCCCGCGGTATTCGGAGCCATCGGCGAGGTATGCGCCGTATGGACCTACGGATCCGGCCACCAGCAAAGGGCCGCTCGCAGACCCCTCCGCCAAGGCTTCGCGCCGGGCTTCGTCGGCCAGACGGACGCTCAACGCCACCAACTCCAACGACTCCTCCACGGACAGCCCGCGCCGCGCGAAACCCTGCGGAGTGGCCTGGTAGCTGGCCGTGATCGCTACGGAGGCACCGGCGTCGAAGTAGTCGCGGTGGACCTGCTTGATCAGATGCGGCTGCTCCAGCAGGACCTTGGCGGACCACAAAGCGTCTTCCAGATCGCAGCCGTGGGCCTCCAATTCGGTGGCTAACGCACCGTCCAGGACCAGGTCCTTGCCGGCGTTGAGGAGAGTGCTGAGCGTGGTGTTCTGTGGCATGGGTCCTTCCCAAAAAGAAAACCGCATCTTGTCCGAAATTCCCGCCGTACAACGTGAGGAGTCGCGAACAAGCTGCGGTTTTGTGACTACGTGTGACCCTAGATGACGTAACGTTCGTCTTCGTGGTCGCCCGGGTGGTCCTTCACCAAGCCGGCGGCAAGGGTGTTGCCGTCGATGGGGTCGATCACCAGGAAAGCGCCGGTGCGGCGGTGGTGCAGGTAGTTCTCCAACGGCAGCGGAGCAGAGAGCCGGAGCTGTGCGTGTCCGATGTCGTTGAGTTCCAAGTTGGACGCCGGCTCCACATTGAAGGTGGCCAGATCCAGCTTGCCGGTGACGTTGCGGACCAGTGCCTGGACCGTACGCGTACCGTGCTTCACCAGGACCTTCTGGCCTTCGCGCAGCGGCTTCGGCGAGAGCCAAGCCAAGGACGCATACAGGTCAGCGGTGCTTTCGCGGACCGTACCGGCAGCGGCGATGGTGTCGCCACGGGCGATGTCGATCTCGTCAGCCAGGCGGACAGCCACGGACTGCGGAGCAGCGGCCTCGTCAAGCGACTGACCGGCGAAGTCGATGCCGATCACCGTGGTGGTGCGCGGTTCGTGGCCGGGGCTGATGACACTCACTTCGTCGCCAACCTTGACTGAACCTTCCGTGATCTGGCCTGCGTAGGCGCGGTAATCGCGGTACGCCTCCACATCCAGCCCGGCAGCAACAGCATCCGGAGCCAAGGCACCCTGCGGACGGATCACCAGCTGGACCGGGAAGCGGAAGCTCTCCAGTTCGGCCTCGAGCTCGTCAGCGGCCGGGAGCGATTCGAGGACCTCCAGCAACGCAGGACCGGTGTACCAGGGGGTGCGCTCTGAGCGGTCCACCACGTTGTCGCCGTCAAGGGCGGAGACAGGAACCACGAAAAGGTCTGTAACCCCGCCAGCATTTGAATCTTCACGTCCGAGGCCAAGCTCACGCGCAACCTTTTGCACATCCGCTTCAATGTCGCGGAACACCTGCTCGCTGAAGTCCACGAGGTCGACCTTGTTCACGGCCACAATCACGTGGGCAACGCGCAGCAACTGCAAAACGGAAAGGTGGCGACGGGTCTGCTCCAGCACACCCTTGCGGGCGTCAATGAGTACGACGACGGCATCCGCAGTGGACGCGCCGGTCACCGTGTTCTTGGTGTACTGAACGTGGCCGGGGCAGTCCGCCAGGATGAAGCTGCGGCGGTCGGTAGCGAAGTAGCGGTAGGCCACATCGATGGTGATGCCCTGCTCACGCTCGGCACGTAGGCCGTCGGTCAGGAGGGCGAGGTCGATCCCGCCCTTCTCGCCGCCGAAGCCGCGATCCGCAGAGGTGCGGGCAACGGCGTCGAGCGTGTCAGAAAGAATTGCCTTGGAATCGTGAAGGAGGCGGCCCACCAAAGTGGACTTGCCGTCGTCGACCGATCCGGCGGTGGCGAAACGGAACAGTGTTGTGGGCAGGGCTGTCTCGAGCCCGGCAGCCAAAGTTTCGGTGCTCATTTAGAAGTAGCCGTCCTTCTTGCGGTCTTCCATGGCGGCCTCGGAGATGCGGTCATCTGCTCGGGTGGCGCCACGTTCGGTCAGGGTGGAGGCAGCGACTTCAACAACGACGTCGGCCACGGTGCGGGCGTCGGACTCGACGGCACCTGTGCAGGACATGTCACCCACTGTGCGGTAACGCACCAGTTTGGTGATGACTTCCTCGTTGGGCAGCGGCTGGGAGACTTCGCCCACCGCGCGCCACATGCCGTCGCGGGCGAAAACTTCGCGCTCGTGGGCGTAGTAGAGGCCCGGGAGCTCGATGTTCTCGCGCTCGATGTAACGCCAGATGTCCAACTCGGTCCAGTTGCTGATGGGGAACGCGCGGACATGCTGGCCCACCGTGTGGCGGCCGTTGTACAGGTTCCACAGCTCGGGGCGCTGGTTGCGCGGATCCCACTGGCCGAATTCGTCCCGGAGGCTCAGGATGCGCTCCTTGGCACGGGCCTTGTCCTCGTCACGGCGACCGCCGCCGAAGACGGCGTCGAACTTGTTCTTCTGGATCGCATCAAGCAACGGAACAGTCTGCAGCGGATTGCGGGTGCCATCGGCACGCTCGGCCAACTCGCCGCTGTCAATGAATTCCTGGACCGAACCAACAACCAGTTTCAAACCAAGTCGCTCAACAGTGCGGTCCCGGAAGTCGATGACCTCGGGGAAGTTATGCCCCGTGTCCACGTGCAGGACAGGGAACGGAACCTTGCCCGGCCAGAACGCCTTGGTGGCCAGGTGCAGCATGACCACAGAGTCCTTGCCGCCGGAGAACAGCAGCGCAGGCTTCTCGAACTCGGCAACCACTTCACGGATGATATGGATGGCCTCGGACTCGAGGGTGTCCAGCGACGAAAGGCGAGTCGACTGCAGAGCCGAAGCAGCAGATGCCGCCCCGGGAGTGGACGTAACGCCGAATGCCGCCCCCGCCCCTTCGCCGCGCGGCTGATCTTCGATCAGCCCAGCGCGCGGCTCCGACAGGCCCGATGCCACTCCCTGGGCGGCATCCGGCGTTGCGTTGGTTGTGTATGTGCTCATGTGTGTAGTCCGCATTCTGTCTTGTCGGAACCTGCCCAGCGGCCGGCTCGGGGGTCTTCACCCGGGGCCACTTTGCGGGTGCAGGGCTGGCAGCCGATGGACGGGTAGCCCTGGCTCAGGAGGGGGTTGACGGGAAGGATGTTGTCCTCGGAGTACTCGATCAGCTGATCGAAGGACCAGTCCACCATCGG
>NZ_JABMCX010000250.1 GCF_013179505.1 Paenarthrobacter sp. CM16
GGCAGCAATCAGCAGTGATCTCACGGCGGCCTCGCCCACGCTGATGGTGTCACCGGACAACAGCGTCACCGGCCCCACAGGAAAAAGTACGACGCCGGCCAAGGCGCCGGATACTGCCACGGCAGCCGTGGCGGCGAAACAGAAGGCGACGGCCCCCGCATATTTCACCAACAGCAGGCGGATCCGTCCCGCGGGAGCCAGCAGGAGATATCGCAGGGTTCCAACGTTCGCTTCGCCGGCTATGGTGTCACCGGCAACTACGCCAACGGTCAGTGGCAGGAACAGCGGAACACAAACCACCAAAGCGGTCACGGCAACGAAGAGGCCGTTCTGGGTGATGCGATCCAAAAACAGGGGTCCTCGTCCGGGGGTTGCGGGGCGCGATGACAACCTCACGGCCACAGCGATCAGGACGGGAACGGCGGCAAGTGCGATCAGCATGGCCCAGGTGCGGAGGCGTCGGAACAGCACTGACAGTTCCGAACCCAGCAATGCCCAACCCGCTTCGGGACGGACTGTGGCAGTGGCGTGCTGTGCGCCCGGTTCAGCCGACAACGTCGAACCCCTCTCCGGTCAAGGACACAAAGCGGTCTTCCAGGCTGGCATTCTCCACAGCGAATCCACGGACCCGGACGCCGCCTGCTACCAGTGCGGCCACGATCGCCTCAGGTTCCAAGCCGTTGAGGCCCGTGCCCAACACGGCTGTGGTTCCCCAGCGGCTGCCGGTGCCGGGAGCTTCGCCGGGTACCAACCCGAGGCGCGCCAGGACACTGGCGGCACGTTCGACGTCGGGCGTGTGCACCACCACATGGGCCTGCCCGGCGGAGCGTAACTCTTCCAAGGGGCCTTGTGCCACCAAACGCCCCGCGCTCATCACGCCAATGTGCGTGCACATCTGTTCCACCTCCGCCAGCAGATGGCTGGAAACGAACACTGTGGTCCCGCCCGCGGCCAGGGAACGTACCAGGCCCCGCACCTCACGGGTGCCCTGCGGGTCCAGTCCATTGGTTGGTTCATCCAGGACCAGCAATTCCCGCGGCCTGAGCATGGCATTGGCAAGGCCAAGACGCTGCTTCATGCCCAGAGAATAGGCGCGGACCTTCTTGCCCGCAGCGTGGCCGAGTCCAACCCTTTCCAAGGCGTCGTGGACCCGTTGGCGCCGCGTGGACGAGGCAGCATGGCGGTCAGCGGTATCCAAGCGCATCAGGTTGCCCATACCCGAGAGGAACGGATAGAACCCGGGGCCCTCCACGAGGGCGCCGACCTCGGGCAGGACGGACGCAAGCGACCTCGGCATCTCCTGGCCCAGCACGCGGATGTCGCCGCTGCTGGCCGAAGCCAGTCCCAACAGTAACCGGATGGTGGTGGTCTTTCCCGAACCGTTGGGCCCAAGGAAGCCATACACGGAACCGTTCGGGACCGCCAGATCGATACCGTCCACGGCCGAGCGGTGGCCGAAGCGCTTAACCAGGCCACGCGTTTGAATAGCGAAGTCAGTAAGGGCGGCTTCGTTCACAGGGCGGCAGCGGCTGACTGAAGCCGTTCCAGGGGCACCATGCCCGCATAGACGCGGCCGTCGTCAAGAATCAGGACGCTTAACAGCGAGGTCGTCAACGCGCGGCCACCGGGAACAGGTTCCAAAGCCTGGGACAGTTGCGGGTTGGCTGAGAGTTCTGCCGGTGCAGAGCCCGCCGGATAGGCAATCACCGTATCCCACCCCTCACCGGAAGTGGTGGGGCGGGGCCGGTTGGGTTCCGGGGCGTCCTGCGGGGTAGCGGGTGCAGTCATGGCAGGTGCAGGCTTGGCAGGGACTTCCTTCTCGGTCACGGCCGAATCCGGTGGCGGAGTGAAGTCGAACAGCGATGGGTCGGGAGTGGACAAATCCACATCCGTGAAGGCCAACGAATACGCGGGGTCGTCCTGACCTTTCGCCCGCACTTGAACTCCCAGAGGAAGTCCGGTTTCGGCATCGACGTCGATCGCCACGGAGTCCACCAAGGTGGCATTGCTGCGGGGGTTCAGGCTGAGACGGTATGCGCTGCGACCGGCGACTGACGTGGAATCACCGACGGAGACCTCAGTGCTGTCATCTATGGCGGCCAGGAAGCGGCTTGCCATGGCTTCCGGCATGGGCAGGTCCTTGGACGTCAGGTCACCGGGTCCGGCGGGAAGAGGGGCCCTCAGATGGACAGCGCTGTTGTCCGCCGAGTTGTAGAACCAGGCGTCGCGGCCATTAATGACAAGGTCGCGTTCGGCCATGCGGTCCAGGATCTGCAAACGGGCCTTGGACGGACCATCAACAAAGACACGGGCAGTGTGTGTTCCCGCCAACAACTCCATGGCAGAGACGGCGCCCGGGGCGGGGCCGGTCGCAGGCAACTCCGGCAGGCCCAGAGCAGCCGACTGTTCCACGGTTCCGGAAAACTCCCGGACCTCGGTGGATGCCATCATGGCCAGAATTTCGTCAACGGTCTTGCTGGGCAGGGATGCGGCAGCCCCGGCCTGGACGGAGCCAAAAGCCGCGGCCAGCGCTGCAACCACGCTGATCACCACGGCAGGCAGCCACCGCTGCTTGGACCGCGTCACCATCACCAACCACCGATCGTGAAAGGCATGGCTCCAGACTACTCCCGTTACCTTTGCGGATCACCTGTTCACATCTGGAGCTTTGATCAGTTGACGGGCCAGCTCCACCGCCCCGTGAACGGGGGCTTGGGAGAGAATACGGATTGATGATGGATCCTCTATGGAGACCTTCCTGGCCACGGCGCCAGCCAGTTGGGTGTGGTTCACCAACAGGCTGCCGGCCATGACCAGCGGCAGGTCCAGGCCCAGTTCTCCCAGGACCTGCCGTGCCAAAGCGGCCAAGTGGTGGGCGGCCTCAGCCTGTATGCGCTCGGCGGCGTGATCGCCTTCCGCTGCCAGTTCCAGGACTAAGGGGGCCACAACGGCCCAATGGTCGGGCTCCGGCTTTGCGTAGAAGGAATCCATCAGTTGCAATGCGTCCACGTTTGCGGTGGCTGTCATCAGTGCGCGGACCATCGTGCCGGGCTCCAGCCCTGCGTAGTACTCACGCAGCGCCTCACGGACAGCGTCACGCACCACGGAGTATCCACCGCCTTCATCGCCCAGCAAGTAGCCATAGCCGCCGCTGCGGGCTTCCATGCCGTCGCCGTTGCGGCCCCAGGCAACTGAGCCGGTACCTGCAACCAGGACAACGCCGGCGTCCAAGCCTGCTGCAGCGAGAATGATGCGCGTGTCATGGACCACCTCAATGCGGGCGCCCGGGAAGTGTTCGGTCAGCAGGGCGGACAGCACTGCCCGGCTGGCCGGAGTGTCCGCGCCCGCGGCACCGGCGCACACGGCTTCGATGCCCCCGCCCACCTTTGCCGCAATCCTGCGCAGGACTGCGTCGGCTCCTTGGTGGCCTACGGAGGAGAGGTTGGCGCTCGCTTCGGTGATTTCGACGCCTTCCCCGTCTGCCTGGGTTCCGTCCCACCTGAGAGCATGGGTCTTGGAACCGCCGATGTGCAGGCCGAGGACTGCCGGCGTCATCGCCAAAGCCTCCGTGCCAGACTGTTGTACTTCCTCCAACGGACGTCCCCTTCGTTTTGGCCATGCAGGATCAGGTGTGGTCCACCTTAGCCCAGTTCAGATTGGCATAGACCAATAATGTTGTCTACAAGTAGGATGTCCAATATGCCGCCAGACCTCGTTCCGGGAACGCCTAAGTACTACCTCCTCAAGACCGAGGTACTTGGGCTTATCGCCGGCCTCAAGCCGGGAACGTTGATACCCACCGAACGTGCATTGGCAGAGAAATACACGACGTCCCGTACCACTGTCAGGCAGGCAATCAGCGAGCTCGTGGCGGAGGGAAAGCTGGGTCGCATCCAAGGTCATGGAACCTTCGTGGCACCTCCCAAGATGACCCACGTGAGGCAGTTGACGTCCTTCTCCGATGACGCCCGCAGCCAGGGGCTGCGCCCCGATTCCAGGATGCTTGCCCTTGGTGTCTTCACCTCTGATGCTGGCGTTGCCGCACGATTGGGCCTCGAACCCGGCGATCCTGTGACACGGCTGGAACGCATCCGTTTGATTGACGAGGAGCCCTTGGCGCACGAGGTCGCGTGGCTTCCAGGCAAGCTGCCTCGATTGAAGTCCCATCTGGCCACGTCGGGATCACTCTATGCCGTGATGGCCGAGGTTTATGGCCTTCGTGTTGCAGACGTCGAGGACACGGTGGAAACCGCCCTGGCCGGACCGGAAGATGTCAGGCTGTTGGGGATGGAGATGGGTGCGCCCCTCCTGGTGGTCCACCGGCTGGCCCGGGACGCCATGGGCACTCCGGTCGAATGGACCCGCAGTACGTTCCGCGGCGACAGGTTCCGGTTCGTCTCACGCGTGAAGTCCGGAGGCTGACATGGCCAACTCGTCCTCGGGGGAGTCGATTATCCGGCGCCTGGTCCGCTTGGTGGGTTCGTTCGACGACGTCCACCTCACCATGAGCGTGGCAACATTGGCCCGGCGCTCGGGACTCCCGGTCACCACCACTTACCGCCTGGTGGACGAGCTCCTTGCGGAAGGGTTGATGGAGCGTGACGCCAGCGGCGAGGTCCGGATCGGCACCCGGCTGTGGGAACTGGTGTCCAGGAGCTCACCCATGCTGGGCCTCCGGGAAGCGGCGCTGCCCTTCATGGAGGACGTGCAGTCCGTGGTCCAGCACTCCACCACCCTGGGAATCCTGGATTCAGACGAGGTGCTGTACATCGAACGCATCGGTTCCAGGGATTCCCTGGTGGACATCACCAAAGTTGCCGGCCGTCTTCCGGTTCACGGAACGTCGTCGGGACTGGTGCTGCTGGCCTACTCGGAGCCTGCGTACCAGGACCTGTTCCTCTCCCGTCCACTGGCGAGATTCACCGATGACACCCTGACCCATCCCACTGACTTGCGCCGCCACCTCGCGCACATCCGGCAACGAGGCTTTGCCTCCATGCCCGGGATCATCGTTCCCGAATCCAGCGGAATTGCGGTCCCGGTCTTTGGTCGAGCGAATACCGTGGTGGCCGCCTTGAGCGTGGTGGTTCCACGAAATGAGGAAAACGTCGCCGCCCGCGTGCCGGTGCTGATGACTTCGGCGCGCGGCATCTCACGCGCGCTTGGATGGCGCGGCGAGCTCAAAGGCGCCGTACGGCAAAGCAACGGAAGCATCTGATTCCCGATCATCGGTAACCCTGTGGTTCCGCTCACAAGAGCACTGGCAGAGTGGAATCCAGCAGGACAACATGCCCGATACCCACCACATCACGGCCCTTGGGCCCTGTTCAGTGCTGCCCTGCGTCGTACCCCGGATTCAGCAGCCGCAACGCCGCGGCAGGAGGAGTTGGCCATGGAAGAAACAACGGACACAGGCCAGGAGGCCCACGGCCGGCGCGTGGCCGGCAAGGTCGCCGTAGTCACTGGAGGCAGGGGAGATCTTGGCGGTGCCACGGCCCGCCTGCTGGCCCGTCACGGAGCGATCGTTGCCAGCCTGGACCGGGCAGGAACATCCGCAATGGCCGGCCATCCACATATCACCGAGTACGACGTCGATGTCACCAGTGAAGCCAGCGTGGCCCGGACCGTGCAGCAACTGACCTCAGACCTCGGCGCACCGGACATCCTGGTCAACGCGGCAGGAATCATCGGACCCGCGGGTGCCAGCCACACGGCCGTCATGGATGACTTCAACCTCATTTTCGACGTCAACGTCAAAGGCGTGTGGCTCCTGACCAAGTACGTTGTTCCGGGCATGATCGCCAAGCAGTCCGGCAGCATCATCAATTTCTCTTCCATCCATGGACTGACCGGCGGGCGCAACGTCCCGCTCTACCACGCCACCAAGGGAGCCGTCCGGCTCCTGAGCAAGTCCGATGCCGCGGCCTATGGCGCCTATGGGGTGAGGGTGAACTCCATCCACCCCGGCTCCATGAACACCAGGATGAGCCGGCATTCTGCCGAGCAGTCGGACATCGGCGCGGAGGCCTACTACCAGCAACTGGTGGGCGGAAACCCGCTACCACGCCAAGGCGAACCAGACGAGATCGCCTACGGCGTGCTCTATTTGGCCTCCGACGAATCCCGGTTCACCACCGGCTCCGAGTTGGTCATCGACGGCGGCTATACGGCCGTCTGAGACGCCCGATTCTTCACGACCCATGAGAGGCTCCACCATGAAATTCCTGAACGGCACACCCTCCGATACCTATGACGTGGTGGTTGTCGGCTCCGGCGCCGGCGCCCTCACCGCAGCGGCCACGGCCGCGCGTGGCGGCAAGTCCGTCGTCGTGCTTGAAAAAACCGCATTGCTGGGCGGCACATCTGCCGTCTCAGGAGGCATGTTGTGGGTGGCCGACAACCACCATGCCCGCGCAGCGGGGCTGAGCGATTCCAAGGAAGCGGCTGCCCGGTACGTCCGCGCTGTTGCCCGCGGCCGGGGCCGTGACGAACTCCTGGATGCGGCACTGAACTTCGGCGATACCATGCTCCGCTTCACCGAAGAGGAATGCGGGCTGAAGTTCATATTCCTGGATAACTTTCCGGACTACCGCCAGGACCTGCCCGGCTCGGTGGAAGGCGGCAGGACTGTGGAACCTGAGCTGTACAACGTGCGTGAAGCGCTGGGGGAACTCGCTGCCCATGTCCGCTCGGATGGCCGGGCTCCCTTCACCATGCAGGAATACGAGGCCTGGGGTGCTTTCACCAAGTTTCCCTGGGAACAATTGAACCAACGGCAGGAAGAGGGACTCGTTGCCAAGGGCCA
>NZ_JABMCX010000251.1 GCF_013179505.1 Paenarthrobacter sp. CM16
CGTGACCGCAGACCGCGTCCGCAATGGAACGGTAGCCTGTGCAGCGGCACAGGTTTCCCTTGAGGTTGCGGGGCAGGTTGGCGCGTTGCTCGTCGTCGAACGTTGCCGCGGTCATCATCATCCCGGCGGTGCAGAAACCGCACTGGAAACCCTGGGCCTCGAGGAACTGTTCCTGCACAGGGTGCAGACCTTCTGCAGATGCCAGGCCCTCGATCGTGGTGACTGCTTTGCCCTCGGCCCGGACTGCCGGGTAAATGCAGCTGTGGACCGGCGTTCCGTCGACGTGCACGGTGCAGGCACCGCAATCGCCGCCGTCGCAGCCCTTCTTGACTCCGAAGTTTCCTTCCTCGCGGAGGAACGTGCGGAGGCATTGTCCAGGGCGGGGTGTGGCCTGCGAGGCAGAACCGTTGATTTCAATTGCCATTGCGGGCCTCCTTCTGCTGGGTGCTCGATGCGGTTGGCTGGGTGGACGGCTGGGGCGAGGTGTTGTGCGGTGGCCAGAAATCGCCGGACACGGTCATCGACTCGCCCAGCAGCTCGGCCCGGATCTCCTCCGCCAGCTTGAACGTCATGTCACGCCGCCACGCAGGAAGCCCGTGGATGTCATCGTGGTACAGCGGCCACGGGATGGAATCGCCGACGACGTCAGCCAGCGTCCCGGCGTCGGGAACCTGTCCGGCGGGGAACCGGAGCTGTACCGGCCTTTTGGTGGAGGCGGTCACGGTGATGACCAGTCCGCCGTCGGGGTCCAGCCGGCCGATCAGCAGGACGCCGGAGCGTCCAAGGTTGCTGAGCGACAGGCGCCGGAAAGCGACGCGGGCGGAGAGCGCGTTGGCCGGCAGATGGATGCTGCGGAGCAACTCCCCCGGGGCCAGGACAGTCTGCATCTCCCCTGTGACGACGTCGGCCACCAGCACGTTCCGACTGGTGCCGTCCGGGCTGAGGATGGTGGCCATGGCGTCTAGTCCTGCACAGAGGGAAGTCATGGGTCCCGCCGGCAGGCCCGTGCAGATGTTGCCGCCCACCGTGGACATGTTCCAGATCTTGAACGAGGCCACAAAGGAGTCGCAGCAGGGGCGGATCAGTGCCAGTCCGGGCCATTCAC
Source organism: Paenarthrobacter sp. CM16 (assembly GCF_013179505.1). Taxonomy (GTDB): domain Bacteria; phylum Actinomycetota; class Actinomycetes; order Actinomycetales; family Micrococcaceae; genus Arthrobacter. Next base: position 1,106 of record NZ_JABMCX010000251.1, read on the forward strand.
GGTTGGCTATCTCCGCGGACCGCGGCAGGGCATAGAGCTCGGCGACTGTGCAGGTGGCGGCCAGTTCGATTCCTGAGTCAGTGACAGTGATCGCGGGCCACTCCGCTTGCCCCAGGTCAAGGAGCCGCTTCAGAATGGTGCTGCCGTAGGAGAAAAGGACAGTTCCCCCGGCGAGCCAGGCATCGCCGTCGCGCCATTGTGCCGGGTCCGTGGTGGGTACCACGGCCTCGATGGTGTTCATGTCCATGGGTCCTCCTGAGTGAGGTTTTGGGTAGCTGGATAAGCCGGGGCCGGGTGAATCGGGCCGGCGCTGTCTTTGAGGGACGGGAAGCCGGGTGCGTCCGAAGTCCTTTGGCCCGCGCCGCGCTCCGCGATGATTTCGGCGGTGATGGACACGGCAACTTCGGCAGGAGTGACAGCACCAAGGTTCAGTCCGATGGGCGAATGCAGCCGCTCCAGGGATTCCGGGGAAGTGCCCGCCTCGAGCAAGGCGTCGATCCGTTGACGATGGCTGCGACGGGACCCCATGGCACCGAGATACGCAAGGTTCAAACGGAGCGCGCTCTGGAGCAAGGGGATGTCGAACTTGGGATCGTGGGTCAGGATGCACACCACGGTGCGGGCGTCGATGCGTCCTGCCGCTGCCTCTGCTTCAAGGTAACGGTGCGGCCACTGGGTGACCACTTGGTCCGCTGCTGCGAACCGTGTTTGCTGGGCGAAGGCGGGCCGGGCGTCGCATAGCGTGACGTTGTAGCCAAGGAGTTGCCCGGCGGGCAGCAGTGCTGCGCCGAAGTCGTTGGCGCCGAAGATCAGCATCCGGGCGGCCGGCAAGCGGCTCTCCACCAACAGGGTGATCGGCTCCGGCTGGGTTTCTTCCTGCGGGGGCCTGGCCAACCTCTCGGTGGTGACCCAGCCATCGATGCATCCCTCTGGCGGTGCCAGGCGGACCAAGCCGGCGCGGCCACCTTGGAGCAGTGGCTCCACCTGGGCAGCTGCGGCGAAAAGTGTGGAGGGGTGGTCGCCCAGCAGTTTGGCCAGTTCCTCGGACTCCATGGCACGGAACCGGACGGGATCATTGACCACCATGACTCCGCCGTGGGCATCGAGCCGGCGGATCAGGGCCGCGGGTCGCGGGCTTTCGGTGAAAACAGACAGTTCAGGCGAGCCTGCCCGGAGCGGCTGGATGTGGACTTCCAGTTCCCCTCCACAGGTAAGGCCGACGGCGAATGCGTCCTCGGCACTGTAGCCGAACGACTCAAGGCGGGGGCCGCCGTCGCGCATTGCTTCCAAAGCCGCTTCCACCACGGCACCTTCCACGCAACCGCCGGACAGGCTGCCCAGGATTTCGCCGTTTTCGGAGACCAGCATTGAGGTTCCCATGGGCCGCGGCACGGAACCGCCGGTCCCTACGATCGTGGCCACCGCACACAGTTGGCCGGAGACCGCAGGCCGCCAGCTGCCCAGTGAAGGCATCAGATCCAGCATGGCAACACATCCTTATTCCAGGTGTCCCAGCCGGGTGGCCCGGCCGGAGCAGTGCGCGATCTTGCCTCATATTCTCATTTCCAGAGGAGGTAGTCGCGGTTATTCAGTAAAAGTGGGAGTTCATAGGAACGGGGGCAAGGGCTTCATCTCCCTGCCCCCGTTCCCTGACGGAGCGTCGGCCGCCCAGCCGCCGCCCGCCGTCGTGCCTGTATTAAGGGGACGACGACGACGGACGCCTATTCGTGCGGTGGGTACCGGCGGACCGCCGATCGAAGTGCCGGGATATCCGCCGGCGCGGGTGCGGCTTCCGGCTAGACGCCCATCAGGGCGTTGATGGGGCCGCGGGCGAAGTAGATGATGAAGCCTGCCGTGACCACCCACATGAGGGGATGGACTTTCTTGGCCTTACCCGACGCCGCGCTGATCACCGCGAAGGAGATGAACCCGACGCCGATGCCATTGGCGATGGAGTACGTCAGCGGCATGGTCACGATGGTCAGGAAAGCCGGGAGGGCGATCGAGAACTTGGTGAACTTGATCTCGCGGATCTGCGCCATCATCATCGCACCCACCACCACCAGGGCTGCTGCTGCAACTTCCAACGGGACCACCGAGGTGAGCGGAGTGAAGAACATGGAGCCCAGGAACAACAGGCCGGTGACCACCGAGGCCAGGCCGGTCCGTGCGCCTTCGCCGATGCCCGCCGCCGAGTCGATGTACACGGTGTTGGACGAACCGGACGTAGCGCCGCCCACCACTGCACCCATGCCTTCAACAATGAAGGCCGACTTTAGCTTGGGGAACGTGCCGTCCTTGTGTGCCACGCCTGCACTCTTGGCCAGGCCGGTCATGGTGCCCATGGCGTCGAAGAAGTTGGTGAACACCAAGGTGAAGACCAGCATGGTGGCCGCCAATCCGCCGATCCTGGCGAACGAGCCGAAGATGTCGAACTGGCCCACCAGGCTCAGGTCCGGGACGGACACCAGTTGGCTGGACAGGATGGGCACGTTGAGGTGCCAACCGCCCGGGTTCTCGGCGCTGCCTGGACCAATGTGGAACACGGCCTCGGCAACAGCGGCGAGGACAGTGGTGGCGACGATGCCGATCAGCAAGCCGCCCTGGATTTTGCGTGCCACGAGGATGCCCATGGTCAGCAGTCCCACAATGAAGACGAGGGTGGGGATGGAGGTGATGGAGCCGTTATCGCCGAGCTGGACCGGTGGGCCGCCCGTGGTTGCGCGAACGAAACCGGAATCCACAAAGCCAATGAACGCGATGAACAGGCCGATGCCAACCGTGATGGCGGCCTTGAGCTCCTTGGGGACTGCCTTGAAGATCGCCGTCCGGGCGCCGGTGGCACCGAAGATGACAATCAGGATGCCGTTGATGACCACCAGGCCCATGGCTTCGGGCCATGTGACTTCCTGGATGACCGCGACGGCGAGGAAGGAGTTGATGCCCAGGCCGGCTGCCAGGCCGAAGGGCAGGTTGGCGATCAAACCGAAAATGATGGTCATGACACCGGCGGTCAGGCCGGTGACGGCACCAACTTGTGCAGCTGAGAGCCAGCCACCGGCAACATCGGTTGGGGCATTTTCCGCCGAGAAGCCGCCTAGGATGAGCGGGTTCAGGATGACGATGTATGCCATGGTGAAGAAGGTGACCAGGCCGCCGCGGAATTCGCGGGCCAGCGTGGAGCCACGCTTGGAGATCTGGAAGAACCTATCCAGGAATGAGTTCGACACCGGGGGCTTCTTGTTGCCATCTGCCAGGCCGGTTGCCGTGTGCTTTGCCGCTGTGGGCTCTGCGCTGTTGTCTCCGTTGGGGAAGAGCGCAGCCTGCTTCTCAGCTGCTGTCTGCATTTCTGCGTTATCCAGGATTTTCATGTCAGCCACCGGGCCCTAGTAATCAATCCTGGAATCAAGCGTGTTCCATGTGGTGAACGGCTGGAGGGCCGCCGGAGCCTGGGGGTCGCCCAGTTCCAGCTTGGCTACCGGCATCAGCGCGTCCCGGTTGTCATTCTCGAAGTACTCGTAGAAAACTGCGTCGTCGAAGCCAACGGATGCGGCGTCGTGACGGTCTGCGGCGAAAAACACGCGGTCAACGCGTGCCCAGAGTGCGGAGGCCAGGCACATGGGGCACGGCTCGCAGCTGGTGTAGAGGGTTGCTCCGCTGAGATCGAACGTGCCCAGTTCGCGGCAGGCGTTACGGATGGCCGTGACTTCTGCGTGTGCGGTGGGATCGTTCGTGGCGGTGACGCGGTTGACGCCTTCGAAGGCTCGTCCGTCCGCGGTGACAATGACGGCGCCGAACGGGCCCCCACTGTTAGGGACATTGGCTGTTGCCAGCTCAATGGATGTGGCCAGGAATTGCTCGGCCGTGACGGTTGTACTCATGTTGCGACTTCCTTAGTGCTGAGGAAGCCAGGTGACCTGTTGGGGGCGCTACAAAAAGGAGCTCCAGTTAGCTTGGTTACCAGGCTTCAGCATGTGCGATGAAGGTTAAGTTGCGCCTGGTAGATAGCTTCCCGAGGTCCGGGTGCCCGCCTTTGGCAACTAGAGCGTAGCACCAGGTTTGTGAGCCGCGCCATAGTTTTTTGAAAACTTAATTTCGTCATGCGAAATTGCTGGGCGGGTGGAGTGGTGCGGTTGGGGTCTGGGCTGGTGCCCGAATGTGACTGGCTGCCGCGAACTGGCGTTGACTGCCGCCGTCGGGCCTTTTACGCTTTTTGGACCGGGCCGCTCTCCATGCGGGCCCGAAACCTGGATCAGCAGACAGGGCCTAACTGAGCTGGAACGCGTACACGCCGACCAGACAAGGAACCTGACATGACCCCTCTATGGATCAAGAACCCGCTGGGTATCTTCACCGCAAACGACCTCGACGCCGGCGGCGGCCTGGTGGTCTCCGATTCCGGCACCATCATTGAGCTGGTGCCTTCAGGCGGGCAGCCCTCTGCTCCCGCGGACGTTTTTGACGCCTCCGCCCACATGGTGCTGCCCGGGCTGATCAACACGCACCACCACTTCTACCAAACCCTCACCCGCGCCTGGGGACCGGTGGCCAACGCTCCCCTGTTCCCCTGGCTGCAGAACCTCTATCCCGTGTGGGCCAGGCTGACCCCTCGCAGCCTCGAGCTCGCCGTGCAGGTGGCGCTGGCCGAACTGCTGCTCTCCGGCTGCACCACCGCCGCCGACCACCACTACCTCTTCCCCGACGGCATGGAAGACGCAATCGACATCGAGGTAGCCGCGGTTCGCGCCATGGGAATGCGCGCCACGCTGACCCGCGGGTCCATGACCTTGGGAGAGGACGACGGCGGGCTGCCGCCCAGGACCACAGTCCAGTCACCCGAGGCGATTCTTGCGGACAGCGAGCGGCTGATTCGTCAGTACCACGAGACCGGTGACGGGGCCGTGGTGCAAATTGCGTTGGCTCCGTGTTCGCCATTCTCGGTGACCAAGGAAATCATGGCCGAGTCTGCGGCCATGGCTGAGCGGTTCGATGTCCGGTTGCACACGCACCTCGCCGAGACGATCGATGAGGAAGACTTCTGCAAATCCATGTTCGGGCTGCGGACCGTGGACTACCTGGAATCCGTGGGCTGGCTGGGCAACCGCACCTGGCTTGGACACGGCATCCACTTCAACGACGAGGAAATTGCGCGGCTGGGAGCCGCAGGAACAGCGGTGGCCCACTGCCCGACGTCGAACATGCGCCTCGCATCCGGCACCGCGCGCGTCCTGGAACTTGAGGCCGCGGGCGTCCCGGTGGGGCTGGGAGTGGACGGTTCGGCGTCGAACGATGCTTCGAACATGATCCTCGAAGCACGGCAGGCCCTGTATCTGCAACGGCTCCGCTATGGCGCCTCCGTTCCTGTGGAGCGGGCGCTTGGCTGGGCTACCCGTGGATCCGCTGCCGTTCTGGGGCGCTCCGACATCGGGCAGCTGGCACCCGGACTACAAGCTGACCTGGCCCTGTTCAAGCCCGACGAGCTGCGGTTCTCCGGAAGCCACGACCCCGTAGCCGCGTTGTTGCTCTGCGGGGCGGACCGGGCAGACCGCGTGATGGTGGGCGGTTCATGGCGGGTGGTGGACGGCGCGATTCCCGGGCTGGACGTTGCCGGGCTCATCGCTGAGCACTCGGCGGCGGCGCGGAAGTTGGTGGCGGGCTAGGTTCCGGTCTTTCTGGACCCGTTTCGATG
>NZ_JABMCX010000252.1 GCF_013179505.1 Paenarthrobacter sp. CM16
CCAGGAAGCCATCACGGAGGCAGGCGGCTTGGACGACGTCGAGGCTGTGTCCGTTGGCGGCCAGCAGCACGGGATGGTGTGCTTGGACGAATCCGGAAACGTAGTGCGTCCCGCGCTCCTGTGGAACGACACCCGCTCCGCACCCGACGCCGAGGAGCTGATCCTCGAAGCCGGGAATGGGGATGCTGCCGCCGGGGCCTCGTTCTGGGCGTCCACCACCGGAACCGTACCTGTTGCTTCGTTGACTGCCACCAAGCTTCGCTGGCTGGCACGGCATGAACCGGAGAATGCCCGACGAACTGCCGCAGTTTGCCTGCCTCACGACTGGCTGTCCTGGCGTCTCGCCGGACATGGTCCAGGCAGCGGGCCGGCATCGCTGGAGCTACTCCGCACCGACAGGTCGGACGCCTCCGGCACGGGCTATTTCTCAGCCGCCGGTGGCGGTTACCTTCCGGAGGTGCTCAAGAGCACGCTCGGTCATGTTCCCGTCCTTCCGGTCGTGGTCGGGCCCCTGGAAGCTGCGGGCAAGACGCCTGGTGGCGCTTTGATCGGACCCGGAGCAGGTGACAACGCCGCAGCAGGCCTGGGCGTAAGTGCCGCCGTCGGGGATGTGGTCATTTCCATTGGAACTTCCGGGACCGTATTCGCGGTGTCGGACGTCCCGGCGCAGGATGTCAGCGGACTGGTTGCCGGCTTCGCCGATGCCACGGGCAACTTCCTTCCTCTTGCCTGCACGCTCAACGCGACAAGGGTCTTTGATGCCACTGCCGCATTGCTCGGCGTGGGTTTAGAGGAACTGGGCGTCCTGGCGCTCTCCGCTCCAGAGGGTGCTGACGGGCTGACTCTGGTGCCGTACTTCGAGGGCGAACGCACACCCAACCTGCCCGACGCGACGGGCTCGCTCCACGGCATCACCGTTTCCAACTACACGCCGGCCAACCTGGCGCGGGCAGCGGTGGAAGGCGTCCTGTGTTCGTTGGCGGACGGACTCGCCGCACTGCAGGCCCAAGGCGTTTCCGCCCAACGCATCATCCTGGTGGGTGGAGGCGCGCAATCAGAAGCCGTCCAGCAAGTTGCAGCATCGGCCTTTGGGCTGCCGGTCTTCATACCCCGGCCCGGCGAGTACGTCGCAGATGGGGCCGCCCGGCAGGCAGCCGGTGTCCTGACAGGCCAGTTGCCGGAATGGCCCCTGGATGGCGTCGACGTCATGCCACAGGATTCCGAGGGAACCGCCCCGTTCCTAGCAAGGTACCGCCACTACGCCGCCAAGGTGGCCCTGGGTTGATCATGGGTGCCGGTGATCTATCGTGACAGGGTGAGCTCAGATCAATCTGCACCAGCCCGTCCCCCCGTCATGGAGGACGTTGCCCGCGTGGCGGGAGTTTCCCACCAGACCGTTTCCCGGGTGCTGAACAACCACCCGAACGTGAGTTCCAAGACGCGTGAGCGTGTGGAACAAGCAATCACGGAGCTTGGGTACCGCAGGAACACTGCGGCACGCAGCCTGGTCACGCGACGCTCGCAAACCATTGGGGTTCTCGGCAGTGAAATGGCGCAGTACGGACCGTCGCACACGCTCCTCGGCGTTCAGCATGCGGCACGGGATGCAGGCTACTTCGTCAGCGTTGCGGGCTTGCGGGAAGTCACTCCGGAGACCATCAAGGACGCCATGGCACACTTCATGGACCAAGGCGTTGACGGCGTAGTAGTCACCGTCCCCCATCCGGGGACCTTTGACGTTCTCAAAGACATCACCGCCCAGGTGCCTTTGGTTGCTGTTGGCTCCATCGGCGATGAGCACCTCACGGGGGCCACAGTAGACCAGCGCCAAGGTGCCAAGCTCGCCGTCGAGCACCTCCTGAGCCTTGGACATCAGCGGATAGGCCACCTGTCCGGACCTGCCGACTGGATTGACGCCGCTGCCCGCATTGACGGGTGGCAGGAGGCCCTGGTGGAGGCCGGCCTGGAACCGGCAACCTTGATCGAGGGCGACTGGAGTGCAGAGTGCGGCTACCGCGCAGGCCTGAAGATCGCTGCCGACCGTTCGGTCACTGCCCTGTTCGTGGCCAATGACCAGATGGCACTCGGTGTGCTGCGTGCGTTCAACGAGACAGGCGTGCAGGTTCCCGGCGACATCAGCGTTGTGGGCTTCGATGACCAGCCAGAGTCCGCCTACTTCATCCCTCCACTGACAACCGTGGCGCAGGACTTCGAGGAACTCGGACAGAGGTGCATCGGCCTGCTGCTGGACCGTCTGGACGGCGGCACAACCCGCGAGGCAGCCACCGTCACGCCCCGCCTGGTGGTCCGCTCCACCACGGCCCCCGCACCCAACTGAGCCGGCAGTAGATGCCGATGTGAGCCCTCAAAGCGGCATCTACTGCGAGCCACTTGGGGGCGTTCGGGGCCAGCTTCCGCTATGAGCACCGGTTCGACACCACCCGCTCTTGACATCAAAGTTGTGAGCGCTAACAATTACATCAGACCTTCTTCACTTTTCCACCCCGACCCCCGGCAATGAGGCCTTGGCCAGCCGGATGGAGACCCCATGAATACCTCTGAAAACCTCCCGCTGGACGAGCAGTTCGTCATCGGCGTGGACTATGGCACCCTGTCCGGACGCGCCGTCGTCGTGCGTGTATCGGACGGTGCAGAACTTGGCAGCGGCGTGTTCGAGTACCCGCACGCCGTCGTGTCGGAAAAACTGCCCGGCAGCGGCCAGCGGCTTCCCGCTGACTGGGCGCTTCAGGTCCCCAACGACTACCGCGACGTTCTGCGCAATGCTGTACCGGCCGCCGTCGCCGATGCCGGGATCAACCCGGAACATGTGGTGGGTATTGCTACGGACTTCACCGCCTGCACCATGGTTCCGACGACGGCGGACGGCACGCCGCTGAACGAACTGGAACGCTTCGCGGACCGGCCGCACGCTTTCGTGAAGCTGTGGCGCCACCACGCGGCCCAACCTCAAGCTGACCGAATCAACAAGCTCGCTGAAGAACGAGGTGAAGCATGGCTTCCCCGCTACGGCGGCCTGATCTCCTCCGAGTGGGAATTCGCCAAGGGACTGCAGCTTCTCGAGGAAGACCCGGAAGTCTACGGCGCCATGGACCACTGGGTCGAGGCTGCTGACTGGATTGTCTGGCAGCTCTGCGGCAGTTACGTCCGCAACGCCTGCACCGCCGGCTACAAGGGAATTTACCAGGACGGAAAATACCCCTCCGAGGACTTCCTGGCGGCGTTGAACCCTGAGTTCAAGGGCTTCGTGTCAGAAAAGCTGGAGCACACCATTGGCCGGCTGGGCGATGCCGCGGGATACCTCACCGAAGAAGCCGCAGCATGGACCGGCCTTCCAGCGGGAATTGCCGTGGCTGTGGGCAACGTGGACGCCCACGTCAGCGCGCCGGCCGCGAACGCTGTTGAACCCGGACAGCTCGTGGCCATCATGGGCACCTCCACCTGCCATGTCATGAACGGCGACGTGCTCCGCGAAGTCCCCGGCATGTGCGGGGTAGTGGACGGCGGCATCGTCGACGGCCTCTGGGGTTACGAAGCCGGCCAGTCCGGCGTTGGCGACATTTTTGGTTGGTTCACCAAGAACGGTGTCCCGCCGGAGTATCACCAGGCCGCCAAAGACAAGGGCCTGGGTATCCACGAATACCTGACCGAACTCGCGGAGAAGCAGGCAATCGGCGAGCACGGACTGATCGCCCTGGACTGGCACTCGGGCAACCGTTCAGTGCTGGTCGACCACGAACTTTCAGGAGTCGTTGTGGGCCAGACCTTGGCCACCAAGCCCGAAGACACCTACCGTGCGCTTCTGGAGGCAACGGCGTTCGGAACCCGCACCATTGTTGACGCCTTCCGCGACTCGGGTGTCCCGGTCAAGGAATTCATCGTGGCCGGCGGGCTCCTGAAGAACAAGTTCCTGATGCAGGTCTACGCTGACATCACAGGCTTGCAGCTCTCCACTATCGGGTCTGAGCAGGGCCCAGCGCTGGGCTCGGCCATCCACGCCGCTGTAGCTGCCGGGAAGTACAAGGACATCCGCGAAGCCGCAGCCTCCATGGCAGCTGCTCCCGGCGCGGTGTACACCCCCATCCCCGAAAACGTGGCGGCCTACGAGGTCCTCTTCCAGGAATACAAAGCCCTTCACGACTACTTCGGCCGCGGCACCAACAACGTCATGCACCGCCTCAAGTCCATCCAACGAGCCGCCATTCAGGGCTCGGCACAAGGGTCGGCCCGGTCCAACAGCCTTGAAGGAGCCTCCGCATGAGCACACTGTTGGAAACCATCGCGAAGGTCCGCAAGGAAGTCTGCGAGCTGCATGCAGAACTCACCCGCTACGAACTGGTGGTGTGGACCGCGGGCAATGTCTCGGGCCGTATCCCCGGGCACGACCTCATGGTCATCAAGCCTTCGGGCGTTTCCTATGACGACCTCACGCCCGAGCTCATGGTGGTCACTGATCTTTATGGCACACCTGTGCGGGGCATCAACACCGGAAGTGCCGGGACTGTGGACTGGGGCAACCCGGACCTCTCCCCGTCATCGGATACGGCCGCGCATGCTTATGTCTACCGGCACATGCCCGAGGTAGGCGGCGTGGTCCACACCCACTCCACCTACGCCACGGCCTGGGCTGCCCGCGGGGAGGAAATCCCCTGCGTCCTGACCATGATGGGCGACGAGTTCGGCGGTCCCATCCCCGTAGGGCCCTTTGCCCTCATCGGTGACGACTCGATCGGCCAAGGCATCGTTGAGACCCTCAAAAACTCCAACTCGCCCGCGGTCCTGATGCAAAACCATGGACCCTTCACCATCGGCAAGGACGCCCGCAGCGCCGTCAAAGCAGCGGTGATGTGCGAGGAAGTGGCCAGGACAGTCCACATCTCCCGTCAGCTCGGCGCTCCCCTGCCCATAGATCAAGCCAAGATCGAGTCCCTCTTCGACCGATACCAGAACGTTTACGGCCGCTAACCCGGTCAGCCAGAAGCCAGCTCACAAAACCCAAGAACACCCAGGAGCCACCATGCCCAGCGCCAACAACACGTCCGCCAACTCCACCTCCCTGGGGCAGTACGAGGTCTGGTTCCTCACCGGCAGCCAGCACCTTTACGGCGAGGACGTCCTCAAGCAGGTCGCAGCGCAGTCGCAGGAGATTGCCAACGCCCTGAACGCCAGCAGCGATGTTCCGGTGAAGCTCGTATGGAAGCCGGTCCTCACCGATTCCGATGCCATCCGCCGCACAGCGCTGGAAGCCAACTCGGATGACTCCGTGATTGGCGTGACGGCGTGGATGCACACCTTCAGCCCCGCCAAGATGTGGATCCAGGGCTTGGATGCGCTCCGCAAGCCTCTGCTGCACCTGCACACACAGGCCAACCGGGACCTGCCTTGGGCTGACATCGATTTCGACTTCATGAACCTCAACCAGGCAGCCCACGGCGACCGCGAGTTCGGGTATATCCAGTCGCGCCTCGGCGTGCCGCGGAAGACCGTCGTCGGACATGTTTCCAATCCTGAGGTTGCCCGTCAGGTTGGTACGTGGCAGCGCGCCTCGGCCGGCTGGGCCGCCGTGCGCACGCTGAAGCTGACCCGTTTCGGCGACAACATGCGCAATGTCGCCGTCACCGAAGGTGACAAGACCGAAGCGGAACTTCGTTTCGGCGTCTCAGTGAACACTTGGTCCGTCAATGAGCTCGCCGACGCTGTGCACGGCGCGGAAGAGTCCGACGTCGACGCCTTGGTAGCGGAGTACGAGCGCCTTTACGAGGTGGCTGACGAGCTGAAGGCGGGCGGCACCCGCCACGAGTCGTTGAGGTACAGCGCCAAGATCGAGCTGGGCCTCCGGAGTTTTCTGGAAGCCAACGGTTCCGCGGCGTTCACCACGTCCTTCGAGGATTTGGGCGCTTTGCGGCAACTGCCGGGCATGGCTGTCCAGCGCCTCATGGCCGACGGTTACGGCTTCGGCGCCGAGGGCGACTGGAAGACCGCCATCCTGGTCCGCGCTGCCAAGGTCATGGGCGGTGACCTGCCCGGCGGCGCGTCGCTGATGGAGGATTACACCTACCACTTGGAACCGGGCAGCGAGAAGATCCTGGGCGCGCACATGCTGGAGGTATGCCCTTCCCTGACCGCCACGAAGCCGCGCGTGGAGATCCACCCGCTGGGCATTGGCGGCAAGGAAGACCCCGTCCGCATGGTGTTCGACACCGACGCGGGCCCGGGCATTGTTGTTGCCCTCTCGGACATGCGTGACCGTTTCCGCTTGGTCGCCAATGTGGTGGACGTCGTCGATCTCGACCAGCCGCTTCCCAACCTGCCGGTTGCCCGCGCACTGTGGGAACCGAAGCCCGACTTCGCCACTTCGGCGGCCGCGTGGCTCACCGCCGGAGCCGCACATCACACGGTATTGTCCACGCAGGTGGGCCTTGAGGTGTTCGAGGACTTCGCCGAAATCGCCAAGACCGAACTCCTCACCATCGACGAAAGCACCACCATCAAACAGTTCAAGAAGGAACTCAACTGGAACGCCGCGTACTACAAGCTGGCTGGCGGCCTGTGAGCACTGAATTCACGCTGAACGCGGGCGGTTACACGGCCGTTGTTACCGCCCGCGCGGCCGCGCTGCGCGTCCTGCAGTTCCAGGGCAGGGACCTCATTGTCCCCTTCCCGGAGGGTGGTCCGATCCCGGACTACCGCGGCGTCATCGCCGCACCGTGGCCCAACAGGATCGCAGACGGGACCTACAGCTTCGACGACGTGAAGCACCGGCTTCCGGTC
>NZ_JABMCX010000253.1 GCF_013179505.1 Paenarthrobacter sp. CM16
GAAATCTGATCCGTAAACCCACCAGTAATAATCGACTGCACCTGACCAATAGCAGCCTTGGCCTGCTCAGTAGACAACACACGCGACATAGAACTTTCCTCCCAATAAGAACAATCGCAACACCCAAGCCAAAACAAACCCAGGCGACCAGACGATGCCTAAACTACCAACACAACCCAATAAATCCAACAAACAGACAAACGATTGTGGATAACCGGGCTGGCGCAACCGGAGGGCTAATACGAGACCTCTCGCGACCGGAGGCAGCCGAACCTCTTGATTACCGGGAGATGGGCGGCCTTCTTCACACGCGGCCAACCGTCAATGACGCGCAAGCTCTCCAAGCCACCCGTGAGACCAACGTCACAAAGCTGCGGGAATAACTTTTGCGCACGTAACATTTCTCAACGTCCGTTCGCTATGTTATTGGCCATGCACCTAACGTGTTCCGGTGAGCACCTCAACCAACACTTCCCCAGCAGCTGGCAAGAGCGGCTTCCGGCTCCCCAAGTGGGCCGGTTCCTTCGGCGTCCAGATCATCGCAGCCCTCATAGTGGGCCTCATCCTCGGCCTCATCGCCAAGTACACGGGCAGCACCAAGGCCGCCCCCAATGGTTTGGGGGCCACTCTCCAGACGATCGGCTCCAGCTACGTCTCCTTGCTGCAAACCGCCGTCGTTCCTTTGATTTTCACCGCTGTGGTGAGCTCCATTGCCAACCTGCGCCAGGTCTCCAATGCTGCGCGACTGGCTTGGAACACCCTGCTGTGGTTCGCGATCACCTCGCTGGTATCGGTGCTGATCGGCATCGGCTTGGGTGTTCTCCTGCAGCCGGGCGCCGCAACCGGCATCACCGAAGAAGCGAACTACGCCGGCAAAACCGGTGACTGGTGGGCCTTCCTGATAGGTCTCTTCCCCAAGAACTTCCTGGGTCTTGGCGCCAGCTCCACAGTGACCGAGAGCGCCAACGCTGCCACCACCGTCAGCACCGCGGTCAACTTCAACGTGCTGCAGATCCTGGTCATTGCGATCGCGATCGGTGTGGCCGCACTCAAGGTGGGCAAGCAGGCCGAAGCCTTCCTCACCTTCAACGCTTCCGCGCTGGCCGTTATCCAGAAAGTGCTGTGGTGGATCATCCGCCTCGCTCCGCTGGGCACCATCGGCCTGATCGGCAACGCTGTGGCCATCTACGGCTGGGACACCATCGGTTCCCTGGGCAAGTTCACCGCCGCCATCTACATCGGGCTGGCTCTGGTGCTGTTCGTCCTCTACCCCATCCTGGTGCGCATTCACGGGCTCTCCATCAAGCAGTACTTCTCCGGCGTGTGGCCGGCCGTGCAGCTGGCGTTCGTCTCCCGTTCCTCGATCGGCACGCTGCCGCTCACGCAGCGCGTCACTGAACGGAACCTCGGCGTCCCCTCCGGCTACGCTTCCTTCGCCGTGCCGCTGGGTGCCACCACCAAGATGGACGGTTGCGCAGCAATCTACCCGGCCATTGCAGCCATCTTCGTGGCACAGTTCTTCGGCATCAACCTGGACTTCAGCCAGTACCTGCTGATCGTTCTGGTCTCGGTCCTGGGTTCGGCCGCTACGGCAGGTACCACCGGCGCCGTCGTCATGCTCACGCTGACCCTGTCCACGCTGGGTCTGCCGCTGGCCGGCGTCGGCCTCCTGCTGGCCATCGACCCCATCCTGGACATGGGCCGCACCGCGGTCAACGTGGCAGGCCAGGCACTGGTCCCGGCCATCGTGGCCAAGCGCCAGGGCATCCTGGATGAGTCGCTGTACAACGCACCCCGCAACGGTGCCGCCTTTGCCGACGAGTACGCCGCCGACAAGGCAGCAGCCGAAAGCAACGAGCGCGAACTGGCCGATACCAAGGCGTAGTCTCAACCTCTTTGGAAGTGTGCAAGTCCCCCGGGGAGTTCTCCCCGGGGGATTTGCCCGTTAAAGGGGCCATCTCTGGATAGGCTCTGACCATGTTGATCGTCACTTCAAATGAAATCCCGGGCCACCGGATCGATGCCGTCTTCGGCGAAGTCATGGGCCTCACCGTCCGCTCACGGGACATCGGCTCGCAAATGCTGGCCGGCTTCCGTTCCCTGGGGGGCGGCGAACTGCCCGAAATGACCAAGGCACTCTACGAAAGCCGCCAGGAAGTCATGGCACGCATGGTCAATGAGGCGCAACAGCGTGGGGCCAATGCCATCGTCGCCATGCGGTTCGACACCTCGGAAATGGGCACCAACTGGACCGAAGTGTGCGCCTACGGCACCGCCGTCTACGTACTGCCGCTCGGAGAGGGCGAGCCCGGAGCAACGGGACAGTCGATCTACCTGACCAAGTCGGCCGCGCAGCAGCAGAGCCAGCCGACTCCTCCCGCGCCGCCGGTGCCCCCGACTCAGTTCTAGGTTCACGCTTCCGAGTCCCGCCCTGGTTCGCCCTCCTCCCTGCACAGGGGTGGCCGTGACGAACAAGGGCGGGACTTTTCGCATCCCCATCCACCTCAAATTGCGCAGAGTGCAAACTTGCACTTAGTGTAAGTAGGTGACACAAACCAGTAGCCAGGAAGCCGCTGCGGAGTCGCCCAGCACTGCTGAGTCAACAGCGCCCACCAGGCGCGAACTCAACAAAGCGGCCACCCGCAGCTCCATAGCATCCGCAGCCCTGGACCTCTTGCGCAGCAACGGGTCCGGCAATTTCACCGTAGAAGACATCGCGGCCGCCGCCGGTGTCTCGCGGCGAACCTTCTTCAACTATTTCCCAAGCCTTGAGGCGGCCCTGGCCTCCGTGGCCGACGGCTTCATGGATCACGCTTTGGAGCAGTTTCGGCTGCGTCCGGCAGATGAGTCGATCCTCGAATCCGCTCAAGCGGCCCTCATGGCACTGGCCGATCCCATGTCCGTCGCCCCCATGGCCGAGCTGTTCAGCCTGACGCAGGACAACCGCCAGTTGGCCCGCTCCGAGCTTGAAGCCTGGGAACACTGCACCGAGCAGATCATAGACGCCGCCCGCAGCAGGCTCGGCGCCGGCATCAGCGAGCTCTATCTCCACGCCCTGGCAGGCTCCGTGATCTCGTGCGGCAAGGCCGCCATGAACGTCTGGTTCGCCGACCGCGGGCCCGACCTCTCGGCGGAGTCCCTCGCGGTCCTTCGCCAGCACCTCATCGATGCGATGGGCCTCCTCGGAGCCGGCTTCGCGCCGCCGTCGGACGCGCCTGTCCCCACCTCCCCCTCCGCTCCAACCACCACAGATCGGTTCTGACATGGCCTCGTTCCTCTACCGTCTCGGCAAGTTTTCGTATCGGCGCCGCTGGCTGGTCATCTCCATCTGGCTGGCCGTCATGGTGGCAGTTGGCGGCTCGGCCGCAGCCTTCCACGGCACCATGTCCAACAACTTCACCATCCCGGGGACCGAAACCCAGCAGATGGCGGACAAGCTCAAGGAAGCGCTCCCTGATTCTTCGGGAGGCTCCGCCAGCGTGGTCTTCGATGCCGGCGACGGCGGATTCGACCAAGCCAAGAAGGACGCAGTGGCCGCTGCGCTGACCAAGCTTGAAGCCATGCCTGACATTCAGGGAACGGTGAACCCGTTCACCACGCAGGAACAGTTGGACAAGTCCGCCGGTGAGATCGCGGCCGGTGAAGCCAAGGCCGCCGCGGGCAAGGCGCAGCTTGACGCAACCCGCGCGCAGCTCGAAGCGAGCGAAGCCCAACTGGCCGGGGCGGAACAGCAGCTGGCCGCCTCGGGCATGACACCTGCGGAGATTGAAGCACGGATGGCCCCGCAGCGCGCAGAGCTTGCGGCTGGCAAGGAAAAGCTCGACGCCGGAGCCAAGGAAGCTGCCGACGGCGCCACCGAGCTGGCTCTGGGAAAGCGACAGCTCGAAGCCTCCGAAGGCCTCCGTTTTGTCTCCAGCGACAACAAAGCAGCGGTAGCCCAGGTCCAGTTCAAGACCTCCATCAACGCCGTTGACCCCGCCGTCCGCGAAGAGGTCCAGGAGATCGTCCACGGCGTCTCATCTGCCGGCGTCACGGCCTACGCCAGCAAGGAAATCACCGAGGACGTCTCGGAGATCTTCGGGGTTGCTGAAATCGTGGGCGTCGCAGTCGCGGCCATGGTCCTGATCCTGATGCTCGGAACACTCATCGCGGCCGGGCTTCCCCTCCTGATGGCCCTGATCGGCGTAGCTGTAGGTGTCGGCGGAACGTTCGCACTGACCAGCGTCATCGACATGAGCTCCATCTCCCCGATGCTTGCCCTGATGCTTGGCCTCGCGGTTGGTATTGATTACTCCCTGTTCATCGTCAACCGTCACCGCACCCAGCTTCTGGCCGGCATGGACGCGGAGGAATCTGCGGCCTTGGCTACGGGCACTTCGGGTAATGCCGTGCTGTTCGCCGGTCTCACCGTCATCATCGCCTTGGCTGCACTGGTGGTTCCGGGACTTCCCTTCCTCGCCGTGATGGGTGTTGCGGCCGCAGCGACAGTGGCCGTCGCCGTCGTCGTAGCTTTGACCTTGACCCCCGCCGTTCTGGCCCTGATCGGCCGGAGACTCATTTCAAAGCGCGCCTGGGCCAAAGCTGCAAAGCACAACGCTGAGCCGGGCCACGAAGCGGCCGACCGTGAACGCGAAGAGAAGCGCAGCAGCGGGGGCTGGGGCGGTATGGTCACTCGTCATCCGTGGGTTGCCCTGGTTGCCAGCGTCGTATTGTTGGGCGCTTTGGCGCTGCCGGCCTCGCAACTGCGGTTGGCACTTCCCGACGGCGGTTCCGAGCCTGTCGATTCGCAGGCGTTCAAGGCCTATGACCTCACCCGCAGCAGCTTCGGCGAAGGCGTCACCGGACCGATCGTCGTCGTCGGCGAATTCCCTGAAGGCCTCAGCGACAACGACGCCAAGAGCAAGCAGTTCGATGTCGCGGATCAGCTTCGGAGCGTTGAGAATGTCATTGCTGCGGTACCGATCGCACTGAGCGACGATCGTCGCACCGCAGTGTTCCAGGTGATTCCCAAGGAAGGCCCGGCCAGTGCGGGCACCGTGCAGGTGGTGTCTGATCTCCGCGCAAAGGGTGCTGTGATCAGCGACGACCTTGACGTGAAAATTGGCCTGACCGGACAAACCGCGGGCAACATTGACGTTTCCAACAAGCTCGGCGCTGCATTGCCGCCGTACTTGGCGATCGTCGTGGGACTCTCCCTGCTGCTCTTGTTGCTGGTCTTCCGCTCGATTGTGGTGCCCCTGCTGGCAACCGGCGGTTTCCTTCTGTCCCTCGCTGCTGCCTTCGGCGCCGTAGTTGCCGTCTACCAGTGGGGCTGGCTCGGAGGGATCTTCGACGTCGCCAATCCGGGCGCTGTCCTGAGCTTCCTGCCCATCATCCTCATCGGTGTGCTGTTCGGTCTCGCCATGGACTACCAGGTGTTCATCACCTCGGGCATGCGGGAATCGTTTATGCACGGTGAGACCGCCAAGCACGCGGTACGATCCGGTTTCAGCCACGCTGCAGCCGTTGTCACCGCGGCTGCGATCATCATGGTCAGCGTGTTCTCCGGCTTCATCTTCAGCCACCTCACCATGGTCCGGCCGCTCGGCTTCGCCATGGCGTTCGGTGTGCTGATCGATGCCTTCGTGGTCCGCATGACCATAGTTCCAGCCGTGATGTACCTCTTGGGCGAGAAGGCCTGGTGGCTGCCCAAGTGGCTGGAACGGATCCTGCCGGACGTCGATGTTGAGGGCGCCAAGCTGGAGCGGACCGATCGTCGGAAGACCGAGGAACTCGTCCACTAACGCTCTTTCACATAACAGCCGATATCCACGATCGCTCTCTCACTTGCTTGAGGCAAGTGAGAGAGCGATCGGTTTAAGCACGCGGGACGTGAGAGAGCGATCGGCTTAAGCACGCGGGACGTGAAAGAGGGATCGGCTTAAGCAACGGGGACGTGAAAGAGCGATCGGTTTAAGCACCGGGGACGTGAGAGAGCGATCGGCTCAAGCACGCGGGAAGTGGGAGAGGGTTCGTATTAGGCTGGGGACCGTGACTCGATTGATCCTTGCCTCCCAGTCCCCCGCCCGCACCAAGCTGCTCACGGAGGCCGGAATCAGGCATGACGTCCTGGTCTCGGACGTTGACGAGGATGCTGTCCAGGCCAAGTACGGCGTCACCGACGCGCACGACACCGCGCTGTTGCTGGCCCGTGCCAAGGCCGAGGCTGTGGCGTCCCTCCCAGAGGCTGAGGGTGCTTTGGTAATCGGCTGCGATTCGGTATTCGAGTTCGACGGCGAGTCCCACGGCAAGCCCTACACCGCGGAGGTTGCCCGGGAACGGATGCTGCGGATGAGCGGATCGCAGGGAGTGCTCCACACCGGCCACTGGCTGGTTGACTGCCGGGACACCGCCGCTGACGCGGAAGAGGACGCATCGGAAACTGACAACCCCGAAGGCACCGGCGCCACGGTTGGAGCCGTTTCCAGCGCGGAGGTCCACTTTGCACAGATGAGCCACCACGATATTGACGCCTACATCGCCACCGGAGAACCCCTTCACTGCGCCGGCTCCTTCACCATCGACGGCTTGGGCGGGGCCTTCATCCGCAAGGTGGACGGCGACCCGCACGCCGTCGTCGGGCTTTCCATCTCCACCCTCCGGGATCTGCTGGTCCACGCCAACGTGGGCATCACGGAACTATGGGACAACGACGAGCAGTAGAAGCACTTTGTAGCAACCCTACAAAGGAACATCGCCTCACACACGGAATCCCCCATCAATATGGGCGGAACCCTCACAATCGCG
>NZ_JABMCX010000254.1 GCF_013179505.1 Paenarthrobacter sp. CM16
CGCTTGCGGATACGAAGCTGGCGACGGCTGCGTGCAGCAGACTTGCTCTTGTTCGAACGCTTCTTGTTAATTGCGATGGCCATGGTTTACTTACCAGCCTTTCCGACCTTGCGGCGGATGACTTCGCCGGCGTAACGGACACCCTTGCCCTTGTAGGGGTCAGGCTTGCGCAGCTTGCGAATGTTGGCAGCAACCTCGCCGACCTGCTGCTTGTTGATACCCGAAACAGAGAGCTTGGTCGGACCCTCTACTACGAAGGTGATGCCTTCGGGTGCAGAGACGTTAACCGGGTGGCTGTAGCCCAGAGCGAACTCCAGGTCAGAACCCTTGGCCTGAACGCGGTAACCAGTACCAACGATTTCAAGCTTCTTCTCGTAGCCCTCGGTAACGCCCTGGATCATGTTGGCGATCAGGGTGCGGGTCAGGCCGTGCAGCGAACGCGAGTTGCGCTCGTCGTTCGGGCGGGTGACCGTCAGGGTGTTCTCTTCCTGGGTAACCTCGATCGGGCTGGCCACAGTGTGGCTCAGCTCGCCTTTGGCACCTTTGACGCTGATGACGGAGCCATCGAGCTTGACCTCAACTCCGGCAGGAACGGTGATGGGGAGACGTCCAATACGTGACATTATTCTCTTCCTTTCCCGTTACCAGACGTACGCGAGGACTTCGCCGCCCACGCCCTTCTTACCGGCCTGCTTGTCAGTCAGGAGGCCGGAAGAGGTGGACAGGATTGCGATACCCAGGCCACCCAGCACGTGCGGCAGGTTGGTGGACTTCGCGTAAACGCGGAGACCCGGCTTGGAGATGCGGCGGACGCCAGCGATGGAACGCTCGCGGTTCGGACCGAACTTCAGGTCGATGGTCAGCTTCTTGCCAACCTCGGCGTCTTCTTCCTTCCAGCCGGCAATGTAGCCTTCTGCCTTCAGGATGTCAGCAACGCGTGCCTTCAGTTTGCTGTACGGCATGGACACGGTGTCGTGGTATGCCGAGTTTGCATTGCGCAGACGCGTGAGCATGTCTGCGACAGGATCTGTCATAGTCATTTGGGCTATAGCCCTTCCTCGTACCGGTTTCCGCTGCGCCGGCTCTCAAGAGCCTGCGTAGTCGGACCTGTCACGTAGTTAGTTTTCGGTCTTGAACGGGAAACCAAGCGCCTTGAGCAGCGCGCGGCCTTCGTCATCGGTCTTGGCGGTGGTGACGACCGTGATGTCCATACCGCGTACGCGGTCGATGGAGTCCTGGTCGATCTCGTGGAACATAACCTGCTCGGTCAGACCGAAGGTGTAGTTGCCGTTGCCATCGAACTGCTTGCCGTTGAGGCCGCGGAAGTCACGGATACGCGGCAGAGCCAGCGAAACCAGACGATCCACGAATTCCCACATACGGTCTCCACGCAGAGTTGCGTGTGCACCGATCGGCATGCCTTCGCGCAGCTTGAACTGTGCGATCGACTTGCGGGCCTTGGTTACCTGCGGCTTCTGGCCGGTGATCAGGGTGAGGTCGCGGACAGCGCCGTCGATCAGCTTGGAGTCCTTGGCGGCATCTCCAACACCCATGTTCACAACAACCTTGACCAGGCGGGGAACCTGGTTGACGTTCGCGTAGCTGAATTCCTCCTGCAGGGACTTCTTGATGGTCTCTGCATACTTGGTCTTCAGACGCGGAACGATCTTCACTGGAGTCTCGAGAGTCTCAGTCATTAGATGTCCTTCCCGGTGGCCTTGGACACGCGGATACGGACGGTCTTGGTAGCGCCATCCTTCTCAACGGTGTCGAGACGGAAACCAACACGGGTCGGCTTCTTGGTCGACGGGTCAACCAGAGCAACGTTGGAAACGTGGATCGGGGCTTCAACAACCTCGATGCCACCGGTCTTGGTGCCGCGCTGCGACTGACCGACCTTGGTGTGCTTGGTGACGCGGTTGATTCCCTCTACCAGCACGCGGTTGGTGTCCGGGAATACGCGCAGAACCTTGCCCTGCTTGCCGCGGTCTCCGCCGCGTTCCTGCTTGGCGCCGGTGATGACCTGAACGAGGTCACCCTTCTTGATCTTAGCCATGGACTAAAGCACCTCCGGGGCCAGCGAAACGATCTTCATGAACTTCTTGTCGCGAAGTTCACGACCAACCGGGCCGAAGATACGGGTACCGCGGGGGTCACCGTCGTTCTTCAGGATCACAGCTGCGTTTTCGTCAAACTTGATGTAGGAACCATCCGCACGGCGGCGTTCCTTCTTGGTACGAACGATGACAGCCTTGACGACGTCACCCTTCTTTACGTTTCCGCCAGGGATAGCGTCCTTGACGGTAGCGACGATCACGTCGCCAATGCCTGCGTAGCGACGACCGGATCCACCGAGAACGCGAATGGTAAGGATTTCCTTAGCACCCGTGTTGTCGGCGACCTTGAGTCGCGACTCCTGCTGAATCAATTTTTACTCCTTGCGTCGCGCCGGTTCTCAGACCGAAATCATGCATACGGAATGAGCCTTGCGGAACGGTTGATCGGGGTGTCTCTTGACCTGCCTGGATTTTGCCAGTACAGGCCTAAACGCCCGTGCCACAAGCATCAGCTTCCCTTGCAGAAAACTCTGCGCGGGGCAGTATGCAGCGGCACGATTGTTTACGAGGTAGTTGATGACGCACAAGTGGCGCCATACAAACTCAATATCCTAGCACGTTTTCAGCCCGAAGCCGAAACGTCCGGACAAGCGGAAAGGCCCGCATTCCCAAAGGAACACGGACCTTTCCAGTGAATCACTGCCAGGCAAGCCTGGCGTTGGATTTACTTGGCCTTTTCGAGGATCTCCACCAGACGCCACCGCTTGGTAGCAGACAGCGGGCGGGTCTCAGAGATGAGAACGAGGTCGCCGATGCCGGCGGTGTTCTCTTCGTCGTGAGCCTTGATCTTCGAGGTGCGGCGAATAACCTTGCCGTACAGAGCGTGCTTCACGCGGTCTTCAACCTGAACAACGATGGTCTTTTCCATCTTGTCAGAGACAACGTAGCCGCGACGCGTCTTACGGTAACCGCGCTGTTCAGCGCTGGCTGCTGCTTCCGTCACAGTTTCCTTCTCGCTCACTTGGCGTCCTCTCCAGCTTCAACCTCGGCCTTTTCAGCCTTGGCAGCCTTCTTGGACTTCTTTTCTTCCTTGGCTTCCACAACCGGTGCGGCAACCTCAGCACGAATGCCCAGCTCGCGCTCACGGAGAACGGTGTAGATGCGTGCGATGTCCTTCTTTACCGCGCGCAGGCGACCGTGGTTCTCCAGCTGTCCGGTGGCGGACTGGAAACGCAGGTTGAACAGCTCTTCCTTGGACTTGCGGAGTTCTTCAACGAGACGCTCGTTGTCGAAACCGTCCAGCTGTGCGGGTGCGAGATCCTTCGACCCTACTGCCATTTCTATTCACCACCTTCGCGACGCACAATGCGTGCCTTCAACGGGAGCTTGTGGATTGCCAGGCGCAGGGCCTCGCGAGCTACCTCTTCATTGACACCGGAGAGTTCGAAGAGAACCCGGCCCGGCTTGACGTTTGCGACCCACCATTCCGGAGAACCCTTACCGGAACCCATACGGGTTTCGGCAGGCTTCTTCGTCAGCGGACGGTCCGGGTAGATGTTGATCCAGACCTTGCCGCCACGCTTGATGTGGCGGGTCATCGCGATACGAGCGGACTCGATCTGACGGTTGGTTACGTATGCCGGGCTAAGAGCCTGGATACCGTACTCACCGAAGCTGACCTTGGTGCCGCCCGTAGCAGCGCCGGAACGACCCGGGTGGTGCTGCTTACGGTGCTTGACTCGACGTGGGATAAGCATTTAAGCCTGTCCTCCTTCTGCTGCCGGAGCAGCAGCTTCAGCGGCCGGTGCTTCAACGGCAGCAGGTGCTGCCTCAGCTGCCGGACGGTCGTTACGACGACGGCGGTCGCCACCCGGGCGGCCCGGACGGTCTCCTGCACGGCCACGGGACGGAGCAGCAGCTGCCTGCTGAGCCAGTTCCTTGGCAGTTACGTCACCCTTGTAGATCCAAACCTTCACACCGATGCGGCCGAAGGTGGTCTTGGCTTCGTAGAAGCCGTAGTCGATGTTCGCGCGGAGGGTGTGCAGGGGCACACGGCCTTCGCGGTAGAACTCCGAGCGGGACATTTCTGCGCCACCCAGACGGCCCGAGCAAGCAACACGGATGCCCTTGGCACCCGCACGCTGTGCGGACTGCATTGCCTTCTTCATCGCACGGCGGAAAGCCACGCGGGAAGTCAGCTGCTCAGCGATGCCCTGGGCAACAAGCTGTGCTTCCATCTCGGGGTTCTTGACCTCGAGGATGTTCAGCTGAACCTGCTTGCCGGTGAGCTTTTCGAGCTCGCCGCGGATGCGGTCTGCTTCTGCGCCGCGGCGGCCGATAACGATACCCGGGCGTGCCGTGTGGATATCCACGCGGACACGGTCGCGGGTGCGCTCGATCTCGACCTTGGCGATGCCGGCGCGCTCCATGCCGGTGGACATGAGCTGACGGATCTTGATGTCCTCGCGGACGAAGTCCTTGTAGCGCTGTCCGGGCTTGGTGCTGTCAGCGAACCAGTGCGAAACGTGGTCGGTGGTGATGCCGAGTCGGAACCCGTGCGGGTTTACTTTCTGTCCCACTTAGCGAGCCTCCTCTTTCTCCGGGGTTGCGACAACCAGCGTGATGTGGCTGGTCCGCTTCCTAATGCGGTAGGCGCGGCCCTGGGCACGCGGCTGGAACCGCTTCATGGTCGGGCCTTCATCAACAAATGCTTCGGTGATGAAGAGGTCGCTGTCGTCGAATGCAACGCCGTCACGGTCCGCGAGGACACGTGCGTTGGCCATTGCCGACTGAAGTACCTTGAATACCGGCTCCGAAGCTGCCTGGGGGGCAAACTTCAGAATTGCCAGAGCCTCATTCGCTTGCTTACCACGAACAAGGTTGACGACGCGCCGGGCCTTCATAGGCGTTACGCGGATGTGACGCGCAATAGCCTTGGCTTCCATTGCTTTCCTTCTCTCGTCTAAGACGTAAAGTCAGGCGCCTAGCGGCGCTTGCCCTTACGGTCGTCCTTAACATGGCCGCGGAATGTCCGCGTGGGAGCGAATTCGCCGAGCTTGTGCCCGACCATCGACTCTGTGACAAACACCGGGATGTGCTTGCGTCCGTCGTGTACGGCGATCGTGTGCCCGAGCATGTCGGGGATGATCATCGAACGGCGGGACCAGGTCTTGATGACGTTCTTGGTGCCCTTATCGTTTTCCCGTGCGACCTTCACAAAGAGGTGCTGGTCAACGAAAGGACCTTTTTTCAGGCTGCGTGGCATGTGTCCAGGCTCCTATCGCTTGTTCTTGCCAGTACGGCGGCGACGAACAATAAGCTTGTCGCTCTCTTTGTTCGGACGGCGGGTACGGCCCTCGGGCTTGCCGTTCGGGTTAACCGGGTGACGTCCACCGGAAGTCTTACCTTCACCACCACCGTGCGGGTGGTCAACCGGGTTCATGGCTACACCACGGACGGTCGGGCGAACGCCCTTCCAGCGCATGCGGCCGGCCTTGCCCCAGTTGATGTTCGACTGCTCGGCGTTGCCGACCTCGCCGACGGTTGCGCGGCAGCGCACGTCAACGTTGCGGATTTCACCGGAGGGCAGACGCAGCTGGGCGAAACGGCCTTCCTTGGCAACGAGCTGTACCGAAGCACCTGCGGAACGTGCCATCTTGGCGCCGCCACCCGGACGCAGTTCAACTGCGTGGATTACGGTACCAACCGGGATGTTGCGCAGCGGCAGGTTGTTGCCCGGCTTGATGTCAGCGTCGGGACCAGCCTCGACGAAGTCACCCTGGGACAGCTTGTTAGGGGCGATGATGTAACGCTTGGTGCCATCAACGTAGTGCAGGAGTGCGATGCGAGCCGTGCGGTTCGGGTCGTACTCGATTTCGGCAACGCGGGCGTTGATGCCGTCCTTGTCGTGACGACGGAAGTCGATCAGACGGTACTGGCGCTTGTGCCCACCACCCTTGTGACGGGTGGTGATCTTACCGGAGTTGTTACGACCGCCAGTTTTGTGCAGCGGACGCAGCAACGACTTTTCCGGAGTCGATCGCGTGATTTCAGCAAAGTCGGCTACGCTCGAGCCACGACGGCCCGGGGTAGTCGGCTTGTATTTACGGATTCCCATAATTTATTTCCTCGTTAAAGTGGTCTCCGCTACGCGAGCGGACCGCCGAAGATGTCGATTGTGCCTTCTTTGAGGGTGACAATTGCACGCTTGGTGCTCTTGCGCTGTCCCCAGCCGAATTTGGTGCGCTTGCGCTTACCGGCACGGTTGATGGTGTTGATCGAGTCAACCTTGACCGAGAAGATCTTCTCGACGGCCAATTTGATCTCGGTCTTGTTCGAGCGAGGGTCCACCAGGAAGGTGTACTTGCCTTCGTCGATCAGACCGTAGCTCTTTTCCGAAACGACGGGTGCAAGCACGACGTCGCGCGGGTCCTTGATGGTGGTTACGCTCACTTGGAGGCCTCCTCGTTCTTTGCCTTGTCAGCGACGAACGCCTCGAAAGCAGCCTTGGTGAAGACCACGTCGTCGGAGACAAGCACGTCGTAGGTGTTCAGCTGGTCTGCGTACAGAACGTGAACATCCTGGAGGTTGCGCACGGAAAGTGCAGCAACATCGTTGGCGCGCTCGATAACGACGAGCAGGTTCTTGCGCTCAGTAACGGAGCGCAGCGAAGCCAGTGCGTCCTTGGCGGACGGCTTGGTGCCGGCTACCAGTTCAGCGATGACGTG
>NZ_JABMCX010000255.1 GCF_013179505.1 Paenarthrobacter sp. CM16
GCAGGCCATGATGTCGTTCAGTGTGTTCGCCTGGATGGCACCGATCCTGCGCGATAGGGGTATCGACGGCGGAACGGCCGGACTGATCGTGTCGGTGTCGATTGTGCTGCAGATGCTTGGCTCACTGTTTGCACCGGCGCTGGCCACGCGTTTCAAGGACCAGCGGATCATCAACATGGTGGTGGCGCTGATGACCGGAGGTGGCTTTGCCCTCACGATCTTTGGACCCACAGAGCTGATCTGGGTCTGGACCGGGCTCAACGGGCTGGGACAGGGTTCGCTCACCGCGGTGGCACTCACCATGATCATGGTCCGCACCCGCGACGCCCACACCGCCGCGCACTTGTCCGGGATGATGCAGGGCGTCGGCTACGGGGTAGGTTCGGCGGGCACGTTGATGGTGGGCCAACTTCACCAGGCAACGGGCGGTTTCGCGGCGGCGGGCATCCTGTTCCTGGTGGTGGGCTCCCTGGCTGCTTTCTTTGGTTACCGGGCAGGCCGCGACCGCTTCGTTTAACGTTGTGAGGCCCGCTCTGCACCCCAAGACCTTGGGAAAACGTGCAGAGAGGGCCTCACAACAATCGCGGGAGAACCTAGAGCGTCAGGTCCTTGCCCTTGGTCTCCGGGATGGAGAAGGCGAAGGCTATGCCCACCAGCAGCAGGATCACGGCGTACACGTTGAACAGTTGAGCCTGCCCGATGCTGCCGAGCCACGTCTGCAGGTAAGGGGCGGTGCCGCCGAAGGCCGCCACGCAGATGGAGTACGGGACGCCGACGCCGATGGTTCGGATGTGGGTGGGGAACAGTTCGGCGTAAACGGCCGGGACTATCGAGGCACTGCCGGCGATGAAGAACAGCATCACGGACATGGACACTGCCAGCTGCCACGGCGAGTCCTTCAGCAGCCACGTCATGGGGAAGTGCAGGAGGGCAGCGCCGGCCGCGGAGACGATGATCACGGGCTTGCGGCCGATCCGGTCGGACAGCTTGCCCCAGAATGGCAGGGCGGCGATGAACACCACGTTGGCGATGACACCGGCCCAGAGGGCTTCGCCGCGGTCCATCTTCAGGCTGGTCGCCGCATAGCTCGGTGCCACCACACCCCAGATGTAGTACACAACAGTCAGGCCGACGGTCAGGCCGATGACCTGCAATGCCTGCTTCCGGTACTTGATGATCTGCGGCAGGATGGGCAGGCGTTTCTCGTTGGGAGCCTCTGCCTCGAACGCTTCGGTTTCCTTCATCTTGGCCCGCATGAACAGGGCATAGATGCCCAGCGCGCCACCGATGAGGAAGGGGATGCGCCAGCCCCAGGCGCTCATGTCTTCCTTGCTCAGGACGTTGGTCAGGATTGCGCCGAGCAGCGTGCCGGCAAGGATCCCCGCGGTGCCGGAGGTGTAGATCAGGGTGGCCCAGAATCCGCGGTGTTCCTTGGGTGCCATTTCTGACAGGTAGGTTTGCGACGACGGCAACTCACCGCCGTGCGCAAGGCCCTGGATAAGGCGGGCCACCAGCAACATCACCGAGGCGAAGGCGCCAACGGCAGCGAATGTCGGGGCGATACCGATGAGCAGGCTGCCCACCGCGCCCAGTGCAACGGCCACGGTCATGGAAGTTTTACGGCCAATTCTGTCGCCGATCCAGCCGAACACGAAGCCGCCGAACGGACGGGCAACGAACCCGACGGCGAAGATCGCCAGGGTGGACAGCACAGCTGATGTGGGGTCTGCCTGGCTGAAGAGGGCGCTGGCGATGAACGGTGAGAACGTTGCGTAGATTGCCCAGTCGTACCATTCAACGGCATTGCCGATCCCGGTGCCGATGAGCGTCCGCGCATGGGATTTGTGGACCGTGACGTCGGCCGACGTTCCTGCGGTGGTGGTCATGTGATTCTCCAAGCTGATGCGGGGAAGGGGCGGGCGCTAGTTGCCGGCCAGGGCGGCGATGCGGGATACAGCGAGTTCGGCATAGAGCGCAGCACCGTCGGTGAGGACGCCGTCGTCGAACGTTGCGTAAGGCGAGTGGTTGAAGGCCGACGTCGCGTGGTCGGCGCCGGGGGCAACAGCGCTAAGACCGATGAAGGTGCCGGGGACTTCCTCAAGGACGCGGGAGAAGTCTTCGGAACCGCTAAGGGGCAGGGCCATCCGGGTGTGCCGTGATTCACCGAACATTCCGGTGATGACCTTTTCCGCGGTGGTGGTCTCGTCCTCGTCATTGATGGTGAGGGGGTATTCCTCGTCGTATTGCACCTGAACCTCCAGCCCATGGGCTGCGGCAATGCCGTGGAGCAGCCTGGGTACTGTTTCCATCATCTTCCTGCGAGAGGCTTCGGAGAAGGTCCGGACGGTGGCTTCAATACGTGCAGTCTCGGGGATGACGTTGCGCTTGGTTCCAGCCTGCAATACCCCGACGGTCAGGACCACGGGATCGAAGAGGTCGAACTGGCGGGTGATCATGACCTGCAGGGCGGTCACCATTTCGGCTGCTGCTGTGACGGGGTCCTTGGCCAGGTGGGGTGCCGAGCCATGACCGCCGGCGCCGTGGACGGTGACGAAGAGCCCTGCCGAGGAACTGAGCATGATCCCGGGCTTGGTGAGGAACTGTCCGTGGTCGGCCACGGAGGAGAACACGTGCATCCCGTACGCCGCATCCGCGCGCTTGCCGGCGGCGTCCAGGACACCTTCCTTGATCATGTAGCTGGCGCCGTCAAAACCTTCCTCGCCGGGCTGGAACATGAGCACGACATCGCCGGCCAGCTGATCCCGGCGCTCTGCCAGGAGAGTGGCAGCACCGGCCAGCATGGAGGTGTGGAGGTCGTGGCCGCAAGCGTGCATGGCGCCGTCCACGCGGGAGGTGTAGTCAACGCCGGTGTTCTCCTGGACGGGGAGCCCATCCATGTCTGCCCGCAGCAACACCACGGGCTTCCCGGCCGAAGCGTGACCGGCGCCGCCGCGGAGAACAGCAGTGACCGACGTCGTTTCCTTGCCGAGGGTGATCTCGAACGGCAGTCCCTCCAGTGCCTTGAGCACTTTTTCCTGTGTGCGGGGGAGCTGCAGGCCGATTTCGGGTTCACGGTGAAGATCGTGACGGAGGCGGACGATGTCGTCCCGCAACTCCTTGGCGTCGGCAGCGATGGTCATGGTTTTACTCCTGGGCTTATCCGGGTCTCTTCCTTCAAACAATTGTCTGGTGATGTGCTTCACATGCATGGAAACATCTGGAAATATGCATTTTTTCCGCCAAATATCAGGAATTATGCACTGGTATGGCAGTATTGAGTCATGGAACTCAGCGAGGAAGATCTGCGCCTGATCAATGCCCTGCAAATTTCGCCGCGGCTCAGCTGGTCCGACGCAGCACAGGTCCTCGGGGTCCATGCCACCACCTTGGCTGCGCGTTGGGACCGGCTCCGGGACGCAGGAGCGGCCTGGACCACCTCTCATCTCACGGGTGATCCAAAAAACATGTGCCTGGCTATGGTGGATGTCGATTGCGACATGGACCTGAGGCCGGAGGTGACGGCAGCTTTGGCCGAGCTTCCTGAGGTCATCACCGTGGAAGAAGCGGCCAGCAACCGCGACCTGACCTTGACCGTCATCACCCAGGATTTGGAGCAGTTCAGCACGAAGCTGCTACCGAGGCTGAAGGAGATCCGAGGACTCACCAAGTACCAGACAGCACTCTGCACGCGCATCCACATCAGTGGTTACGCCTGGCGGCTCAACGTCCTCACCAAGGGCGAGCAACAGGCACTCCGCGCGCTCGCAGGGCCTGAAACCAACCATCCGGCGGGACCGGATGCCAGCGCCACCCCGCTCCCCGAAAGCCACTTGGCGCTCATCCCTTTCCTTGCCCGGGACGGACGGGCCACCGCGGCGGAGATCGCCAGGGCCTTGGGCCGGAATCCGGCCACCGTGCAGCGGCAACTGGGCAGGGTCCTGGCCAGCCGGATGCTGTCCTTCCGCTGCGAGGTCGCCCAACAATTCTCGGGCTACCCTGTGACCATCCAGTGGTTCGCGAACGTCCCTCCAGGCAGGCACGAGGCCGCCGCCATCGAGTCCCGCGCCATCCGGAACGTGCGGTTCGCGGCCTCAACTACAGGGCGGACCAACTTCACCATCATCATGTGGCTGCGGTCCTTGGCCGAAGTCCTGGAAATGGAGCTCACCGTCCAGCAGCGCATCCCGGGCATCGAACTGGTGGAGAGCGTGGTCATGTTGAACACGGCAAAACGCGTCGGGTGGATGCTCAACCCGGACTCCACCGCCACGGGCAAGGTGGTGGCACCCTACGCGGAGCTGCTTCCCGACGGTACTTAAGCGTGTTTCACAGCCCTCAAAACAGTGTCCAACGTGGTGCCCGACTCGCCGTCGGGGCCGGTGACGGAACGTTGGCGATCTGTGAGGACGTTAACGAACCACGGCTCGCGGTCCAGACGCAATGCGCCTGCCAGCTGCTCCGGCGTGAAGAACATGCCGGAATCGTGATGGTGGCTCCACGACGGCAGCCCGTGCGGATGATGTCCCACCACCAGCAACGTGCCGCCCGGGGCAACTGCCGCCGCTGCCATCGCCACGGACTCCCGCCACGGCAGCAGGGGTGAGTGCAGGAACTGGGCCGAGACAAGGTCGAATTCAGGCTGCGGCGCCCATTCCGTGAGGTCCTGTTGCTGCCACGTGATCCGGTCCGCGTGGCTGGTTTGCGCTGCATGCGCAGCTGCCCGTTCAAGCGCGACGGCGGAGACATCCAAGGCGGTCACGGTCCAGCCTTGCTCTGCGAGCCAGATGGCATCGGCACCCTCGCCGCAACCGAGGTCCAGTGCTTTGCCGGGTTTCAGATCCTTGGCTTCGGCCACCAGTTGCGGATTCGGATTGCCGCTCCACACCTTGGTCCGTTCCCTGTACATGCCATCCCACATGTCCACTGCATTGTCCGCATCCTCGTGCAGGTTCAGGCCGCGTTGCTGGGCGTCGTCGTGTTCGTGGCCGTGCTGGTGCGTGTCAGCGCCGGTGCGCTGTTCGCCGTGGAGAGTACCGCCGTCGTGCGTCTTTTCAGTCATACGCCAAGCGTGCCGCGAGGGGTGGACGGAAGGCAATGCCTGTTGCTGCTTCGGCAAGTTCGAGCCAACCACCCTTGCCGTTTCCTTCGTATAGCCACGCCAGCAGGTGGGCGCCGGCTGGAACGTCATGACCGCCATCCTCTGATGCGGCTACGTGGGTTGGTTCCAGCGCTGCGCACCGGCACCTGAAGCACCGAGCTCGTCGGACGGGTTCTGCAACGTGCACGACTTCAGGCTCAGGCAACCGCAGCCGATGCAACCGTCAAGATCGTTGCGGAGGTGTTGGAGGGCGGCGATGCGGTCGTCGAGCTCCTTGCGCCACCGCAGCGACAACCTGGCCCAATCGCGTTTGGTGGGAGTCCGGCCGTCCGGCAGGGAATCCAACGCCTCGCGAATATCCTTCAACGGCAGGCCCACCCGCTGGGATGTCTTGATGAACGCGACCCGCCGCAGAGTGTCCCTCCGGTACCGCCGCTGGTTGCCTGCCGTCCGCTCCGCTTCGATCAGCCCGTTTCGTTCGTAGAAATGAAGGGCCGACGGCGCCACTCCGCTTCGCTCGGACAGCTCACCAATGGTGAGGGGCCGGTGGGTTGTGGCTGGCTGCATGGTGTGGCCTTCGGTGGCGTGGGTAGTGGATTGACCTCAACTTTAGTTGAGGTTCTAGGGTAGCCACCATGACCTCTGACACTTCAACGGCCGGGATACTGCGCCGCCCTTACTTGCTCGCCACCGTGGGAGCCTGCGCCCTGGTGTTCCTCAGCGCGTTCGAGTCCCTCGCAGTGACCACCATCATGCCGCTGGTGAGCCGCGACCTCGACGGCGCGAGCCTTTACGCCTTGGCTTTCGCAGGTCCTCTGGCCACGGGCGTGATGGGCATGGTGGCGGCGGGCAATTGGTCCGACCGTCGTGGTCCGGCAGCACCCCTGTACTCCTCCGTGGCACTGTTCGTGGCTGGTCTGCTCATAGCGGGCACGGCCGAAACCATGGAAATGCTGGTGCTGGGCCGGTTGGTGCAGGGTCTGGGCGGGGGAGCGATGACCGTAGCCCTTTACGTTTTGGTGGCCCGGGTATACCCACCGGTTCTGCACCCCAAGATCTTCGCCGCGTTCGCCGCGTC
This sequence comes from Paenarthrobacter sp. CM16, assembly GCF_013179505.1. Classification (GTDB taxonomy): domain Bacteria; phylum Actinomycetota; class Actinomycetes; order Actinomycetales; family Micrococcaceae; genus Arthrobacter. The sequence continues at coordinate 6,177 of NZ_JABMCX010000255.1, forward strand.
CTGGGTGGTTCCTTCCCTGGTAGGTCCATTCGCGGCAGGCGTGGTGGCCCAGTTGAGCAGCTGGCACTGGGTGTTCCTCGGCGTTGTGGGCCTTGTTGTTCCGGCTTTGCTGATGGTGGTGCCGGCCGTGCGGGGAATGAACACCGAACCGGCTGTTGAGCCTGTTCCCTGGGCCTTCGGCCGAATGGGGTGGGCTGCGCTCGCGGCAATCGCTGTCCTGGGGCTGAACCTGTCCGCGGAGGTGCCGGGCTACGGCGGGGCGATTGCCGTCGTCGCGCTTGTCATTGCCCTTGTAGCGGTGAAGCCGCTGGTACCGCGTGGCACCCTCACCGCCCGGCGCGGCCTGCCCAGCGTAATCCTGGTCCGCGGGCTGGCGTCGGCGGCGTTCTTCGGAGCCGAGGTGTACCTGCCGTACTTGCTGACTGAACGGTACGCGTTCACGCCCACGTTCGCCGGACTGACCCTGACCGGTGCTGCGTTGGCCTGGGCGGGGGCGTCCGCAATCCAAGGCCGGCTGGGTGCCCGCTTGGCTGACGATCTCGCCGTGAAGATCGGAGCTGCGCTGGTGTTGGTGGCCGTCATCTCCACGCTGGTGACG
>NZ_JABMCX010000256.1 GCF_013179505.1 Paenarthrobacter sp. CM16
ACCGGCCAGAAGCTGGACGATCGTTGGGGCGACCCCACGCAGCTGAAGATTTCTTCCACTCCGCCGGAGCTGCTGGTCTCCGGTGGCGGCACGTCAGTGGGCTTGCTGCGGACCCTTGAACTTTCTGCCGACGTTCCCGAGGGCATCCTTCACATCACGGCCCGCGCCGCTGCCTGTGATGGCCCCGAAACTGAGGACGGCGAAATCCCGGACCACGCAGCGTGCCACCTCTACCAGCAGGACTGGGGTATTCCCGTGGTCCTGCAGGCCGACGGTGAATCCGAGCTGGTGCTGGACCTGCGGGGCATGGACTAAGCCCTACAGACGGGAAGGGCCGGGCGGGCGGCCTAGAACGTCAGCATCGGGGTGACCGTCACGGTGTCGCCGCCGACGTCCAGTTGGGTGGTGAAGCTGAAATCGTGCTCCACGTTGAGATCGTTGACGTACCCGCTGAACAGGTTGATTTCCCGGGCGGTCAGGGTGGCCTTGCCATTGAGGGGAGCCACCACCCACTTGCCGCCGAAGGGTTCGATGGTGATCTTGGGGTACTCGGTGATGGCCCACTTGATGGTTCCATCCACTACACGGGCATTGCTGGCGTGGTAGAACGGGCAATCGGGCTGGAGCCGCTGCTGTTCGGTGGCTTGGGCGGCGCAGTTGTCCAGGAACTCCCGGACTTTGCCGGCGACGGCTTCGTTCATGGACTTGGTGGACCGCGTCTGCAGGTTCAGGGGCGCCTGGCCGCCGTCGCGCGTTGATACTAGGGCGGAGGTGGGCGGTGCTTCGAAGAAGGTCCCGTTCAGGCTGGCCTCATACTTGCCGGGGAAGAAGACGGCGAACGTGTTGCGGCCGTTGGGCATGTTGACCGGAACCCCATTGAGGGTGGCTTCGCTGGCGTTGACCACTGTCACTTCAATGGTGGGCAAGGTGGTGGGCACAAACGCCCACTTGGCGAAGAACAGCCACTGCGTCCCGGTCCGCTCCATCAGGAACTCGGTGGTGAGTCTGCTGCCATCCAGGGTGTAATCGACCGGCACTGCTACCCGGTTGTTGCCCCGTGATTCCGGGTTGCCAACCTTGACGTCGGATAATTTGGAAGCGGCAGTCTGCAGGGCTGTGCCGTCCAACATGGCAGCATTCGAGCTGGGCACCTTGGCCCGCAAGAGACCCAAGGCCTCTTCGCCTTCGCCCTTCTGCAACGCCGCCAGATACTCTTTGACGGGTTGTTGGGGGCTGGCCACTGACGAGCTCACCAGGTTGATGCAGACGATGGCCCCGGCGGCAGCAAGCATCAGACCGAGCAGCCATCCGGCTGCGGTCTTGACGAATGCTTGACTCAACTGCACGCCCTTTACGTTACCTGCCACGGCAGCGATCACTGTGCAGGAAGGCCACGTTACGGCGAATGTCCACCGATTGGAGAAGGCACGACGCCGGGCGGCAGCAACCATCGCTGCCGCCCGGCGTCGTGCTTAGGGAAGCAAGCCCGAACTCTTAGGGAAGCAAGCCTGAACTAGCGGCGACGCCGTGAGGACGTCCCGAACACGCCGCGCATGAGGTCGCGGCCCAGTTGCGTCCCCATGGACCGGACCATGCTCTTGAGCCCGCCGCCCAGAGCACCGCCGAGGGCGCCGGCAATGTCGCCAAACATTCCGTCTTGGGGGGACTGTTGCTGCGGTGCCGGAGCGGGAGGCGCGGGCAGGCTTGGGTACGACTCAGGGGCGGAGGACCGCGAGCTGGGACGGCCCAGGATCTCTTCCTCGATCCGGCGGGCTTCGGCATCGATGTCGGCCTGTGAACCCCCGGAACCCCCGGAAGGCAAGGACGTAGACGTCGGCACCGGAGGCAATCCCGGCGCAGCGTCCCCGGTGGGCGCGGCTGCTTGGCCATTGAGTTTCTCGTAGGCGGAGAGGTTGTCCACGGCGGTGCCGTACTTGACCAACAGTGAGGACGCCGCAACCGTACTGCGAATGAGGTCCTCTGTGCTGGGGCCCATCACAGATTCCGGAGCGCGGAGCCGGGTCAAGGCAACGGGCGTGGGTGCGCCTTTCTCGTTCATCACGGTAATGACGGCCTCGCCGATGCCGGCGGAAGTGAGTGTCTCTTCGAGGTCGTAATCGCTGACGGGGAACGTGGACACCGTGGCTTTCAACGCCTTGGCATCCTCCGGGGTGAAAGCCCGGAGCGCGTGCTGCACACGGTTGGCCAGTTGGCCGAGGACGTCGGCCGGAACGTCCTTGGGTGTCTGGGTGACGAAGAAGATGCCAACGCCTTTTGAACGGATGAGACGGACGGTGGTCGTGATGGCTTCCAGGAAGGCCTTGGAGGCACCGTTGAAGAGCAGGTGTGCCTCATCAAGGAAAAACACGAGCTTGGGTTTGTCCAAGTCCCCGGCTTCGGGCAGGTCTTCGAACAGGTCGGCCAGGAGCCACATGAGGAACGTGGAGAACAGCAAGGGCTTGGTCTGCAGCGTGGGGAGTTCCAGGCAGCTGATGACACCGCGGCCGTCCGGTGCTGTGCGGAGGAGCTCTGCGGTGTCGAATTCCGGTTCGCCGAAGAACTTCTCCATGCCTTGTGCTTCCAAGCCAACCAGCTCCCGCAGGATGACGCCTGCGGTGGCTTTGGACAACCCGCCAAGGTTGGCCAACTCGGCCTTGCCTTCATCCGAGGTGAGGAATTGGATGACGGCGCGGAGGTCCTTGAGGTCGATCAGCTCCAGGTTGTTCTTATCCGCGAAGTGGAAGATCAACTGGAGGCTGGATTCCTGGGTGTCGTTGAGGTCCATGATGCGGGAGAGCAGGATGGGCCCGAACGAGGTAATGGTGGCCCGGACGGGAATGCCGTGGCCATCTCCGCCGAGTGAGAGGAACTCCACCGGGAAGTTCTTGGCCTGCCAGTCCTGCCCCAACGCCGAGGTGCGGGCCGTCAGCTTCTCACTGCCGGTGGCCGGCGTCGCCAATCCTGACAGATCACCTTTGATGTCCGCGAGGAAAACCGGGACGCCCGCCGTCGACAATTGCTCGGCAATCATGTGCAGCGTGACCGTCTTGCCGGTGCCCGTAGCGCCGGCCACCAGCCCGTGCCGGTTCATCATGGCCAGCGGCAAGCGGACTTGGGCCTCTTTATGGATTTCGCCGTCAACAATCGCGGCACCCAGCTCGATGGTGGCACCCTCCAAGGTGTAGCCCTGCTGGATGGTGGCGAGTTTTTCGGCAGTTGTTGCAGTGGTTTTGTTGGCCATGCGCATAGCTTAGCTGTGCGCGGCAAGATCCTTGCTGAAGGCCAAATGCTTGATTTCCTCGGGGTCTGCCGCGAGGTCGAACAGCGCCTTGTAGCCGGTGGCGAGGTAGAGGTTTTTTGCCTCCGGCTGGCGTGGCCCGGTGGTGAGGTAGAGCTTCCGGTAGCCCCGGCGTCGGGCTTCATTTTCCAGTTCCGTCAGGACCAGGCGCGCCAGGCCGCGGCGCCGGTGGGCCGAATGCGTCCAAATCCGTTTGAGCTCGGCCGTGTGTTCGTCGTAACGGCGGAACGCGCCGCCTGCCACGGACTCGCCGTTCTCCTGGATGATGACCAGCGCACCGTGCGGGGCCTCGAACTCCTCGGCCGGGTAGCGGTTCAATTCCTCCGCGGCCCCTTCGCTGCTGAACAGGTCCCCGTAGCGGGTGTTGTATTCGACGGCGAGCTCGTCCAGGAGCGGACGGACACGGGGATCGCGCATGGGCAGCCTAAGGACGTTAAGGCCCGACGTCGGCAGGGTTGGCGTTGTGGTCATGTCAGGCCTTTCGTAGGTGGAACCCAAGTAAGTAGCAGTTAATGCCGTTTTGAGCGCTCATAACGGCGTTAACTGCGACTCAGTTGGGCGGGCGGCAGCCACGGTGGACAGGATCCTCCGCGCCAAGGCGTCGTTTTCCCGGAAGGGCGCCGCGTTGGTGTTGGGCCGGGCGAACGCTCCCGCACCCCAGCCCGACGTCCACGGACCCACCGCGAACATACCCTTCCGGTGAGTACCAACAGGGGAAACGATGCGGTGATTCCCGGAAACCAGGAGTTTACCCGTGGAGTGGGCGCCCTCGGAGGTGAGCAACCGTTGTTCGGTTCCCCACCCGGCCTGGTGCAGGTCAGCCAAGGCGGGATTCGCGGAACGTTCCACGGAGGCGGACGGCAGCCGCGCCTCAACGTACGCTGATGCATCCACCACTACCGGCGACTGGAACGTCCCGGCCACGAACCTGCCCATGGCGTCATCGGCGCGCACCCACATGCCGGGGCCCAGGAATTTCAGGAACCCGGCCTTATGCAGTGCGAGCATCTCACGCAACCGGTGGGACGGCGGCCCTGAGTCCACGAAACTGAAGAAGCCGTGCCACCAACCATGGATGGTCTGCTGGGAGCGGGCGTTGAGCCGTTCTTGCGGGACCAAACGGCCCAGGTCCATGTACACGAACAACAACGCCGTGAACAGGGCCAGGGTCTCGGAATGGTCGGGACTGGTCCGCAGGTCAAGATCGCGCTGGATGTAGGCTGCCACGGAACGCTGGACCGAGTCATGATCGGCGAAGGCGCAACCGCTCAGGGGATGGTCCAGCTTTTCGAGGTCCAGGCGCAGTGCGGGATCCGGAACGGAGAAGGCCACCAGTTCTTCGCGTCCGGCGCTGTACCAATCGACGGCGTCGAACCTGGACTCAAAGCTGCTCCAGGTCCCCAGCACCCGCTCCGGGTAACCCGTGAACAGCTCACGGTAATAGGCGTAGCCGGCGTCTTTGGCGATCAAAGGCCACAGATGCTCGCGGAAATCGAGCTCCTGGTGCGTGGCGAGCAGGGTCTCGATTGCGGAGGAAGTGAAGTACCGCGGCTTGGCAATCGGTTCACCGCGCAGCGTTGAGGAGATCTTGGAGTGGTACGGCACACCGCGTCGGGACCCGGCCCAGACCCGCGGTTCGGCGCCGGAGGGCACATAGTGGAGTTCGCCGTCGGGCCCTTCGTCAAAGCGGCCGCCACGGCCCTCAAACAGCAGGACCACCAAGTCCACGAACGCCAGGCCCATGCCGGAGACAATGACGTCCTGCCCGGCTTCAATCGCCGAGTAGTCAACGTCTGTGGTGTACGACGGCGGCGCATGGAACCCGCCGTGCCGGGCGGCGAACTCACTGAGCCTGGCGGATTCGGGATCCGGCAGGGAATCGGTGTGGCCCAAGGCGTAAACCACGACGTCGGCAACCACCTCGGCGCCCGAAGCGAGCCGCACGCGGTGCGTGGCGTCGTCGTGCCTGCCGGCAGCGTCAGAAGAGGCAGCGTCAGAAGAGGCAGCGCCAGAAGAGGCGGTGCCAGCTGAAGCGCCACCGTCCAAGGAACGCCCGACGCCTGTGGCGGTATCGCGATGCACCGTCACGGTGATGTCGGGGCCCAACGAGGACACGGCCCGGCGGAAGAACCACTCAAGGTACTTGCTCTGCAGTTGCCGGGTGGGAAAGGAATCGGGGGTCAGCGAGCGGAGTTGTGCGAGCAGGTGCGGCTCGAACGCGGGAACGTCCCGGATGCTGCCATCGAGTACTCCTGCCGCCCAGGCGGAGAGCCCGGGTCCCTCAACCGAAGGCCCGTCGCAAGCTACTGAGGCATCCGTGAACATGGTGACGTCCGCGGCCGTTGAGTTCAGCAGCAGCCCGGGATCCTGGTCATAGCGCCAGATCCTCCCGGAGCCGGGTTCATGGGGTTCGATGACGTGGATCTCCAACGGTCCGGCGAACAACTCCGGACGGTTGGCTGCGAGCCGTTCAAGGACGCCGGCCGTGCGCGGGCCGCCGCCGATGAAGGCGATGGCGGGTACTCGTGACGGCATGGGATCTCCTGAAAAGCAGCGGTTGGTGATGCCCAATCTAGGGACGTTGAGGTGTGCCGGTCGAGGCGGCGGTAACCGCCGTTCACCACGCGTCACGTCGCGTTAAGACGCGCAAAGAAGGGACTCATATGGCTCCTGATGACGAGGATTGTGACGCCCTGCGAACCTCTGAGAAGCCCTGCGAAGTCCAGTGAAGAAGTACAAATTCCCGCCTTGCTGCCGGGTTTCACGCGCCCATAGATTGACAGCCATCCGATAGAGAACAACCGATCTGAAATGAGGTGGCGCATGAGTGCAATCGCACCGCCTGCCACGGCGGAAACGTCACCGCCCACCCCGGACTACTCCGGCTATCAACTGGTCCCTGCCCGCCACCCGTGGCGTTGGGTGGGCACCGTCCTGGTGGCCGCCGGCGTCGCAGCCATTGCTTGGTCCCTGGTCACCAACCCCCGCTGGGAGTGGGGAGTGGTGGCCGAATGGTTCACGGCCCAGTCGGTGGTCAACGGACTCATCGAGACCCTCAAGCTCACAGCCATCTCCGGGGTCCTTGGCTTTGTCCTCGGTTTCATCCTGGCCCTGATGCGCCTGTCCGCCTCACCGCTGCTGGTCTCGGTGTCCTGGACGTTCTCCTGGATTTTCCGCTCCACGCCGCTGCTGGTCCAGCTCCTGCTCTGGTACAACCTGGGCTACCTGTACGAGAAAATCAGCTTGGGCATCCCCTTCACGGACGTCCGCTTTTTCGAAGCCCAGACCACCACGCTCATCAGCCAGTTCGCCGCCGCAGTCCTGGGCCTGACGCTGAACCAGGCCGCCTACTCCGCGGAAATCATTCGCGGCGGCATT
>NZ_JABMCX010000257.1 GCF_013179505.1 Paenarthrobacter sp. CM16
CCGGGACTGTGAGCTGCGTCAACCCCCTCCCCAGCCCAACTCAGTTGATGCATGCTGGTACCAGATCAGAGGAGGGAAACCATGGAGCCCAAAAGAGAACCGGAGTTGCTGAGGTTTGCCAGCGGCGCAGAGTGGGAGGACTGGCTCGCCGCCAACCACGGCACTCAGGCCGGGGCGTGGTTGGTGATCGGGAAAAAGAACTCCGGCGCCGGCCTTATTGAGATTCAGGATGCCTTGGACAGCGCCCTCTGTTTCGGCTGGATCGACGGCCAGCGCAAAGGCAACGATGAGAAGACCTTCCTGCAGAGGTACTCCCGCCGCCGGGCCCGAAGCTCGTGGTCCCAGGTGAACGTGGGCAAAGTGGAAGCACTGATCACCGCAGGACGGATGCGCCCGGCGGGGTTTGCGGAAATAGAGTCAGCCAAGGCCGACGGCCGCTGGGAAGCGGCCTACGTTTCGCAGGCCAACGCCGAAGTTCCAGAGGACCTGAAGGCGGCGCTCGCAGGAAACACGTCCGCTGGAAAAGCCTTTGAAAGCCTGGGCAAGACGGATCGCTACCTCATCATCCTGCAGGTACTCAAAGCCCGCACGCCGGAAGCCCGCGCCAAGATCCTGGCGAAGACAGTGCAGAAGTTGGCGGAAGGAAACCAGCCACCCTTACAAACTGTCGGTGGGCTCCCGTAGGGTACCCGCATGGACATCATCCTTGTACCCGGTTTCTGGTTGGACGCGTCATCTTGGGAGGAGGTGACGCCACCCCTTGAAGCAGCGGGCCACACGGTTCATCCGCTGACGCTGCCGGGACTGGAGTCAGTGGAAGCATCACGCGCAGGCATCGGTCTTCGGACACACATCGACGCCGTAGTGGCGAAGGTGGATTCCTTGGACGGCAAGGTCATCCTGGTGGGCCATTCAGGCGGCGGCGCCATTATCCATGGCGTTGCGGATGCCCGCCCTGACAGAGTGGCCCGCGCCATCTACGTTGACAGCGGGCCACTGGGCGAAGGCGGAGTCATCAATGATGAACTGCCCGAGGACGGCGACGATATCCCGCTGCCGCCGTGGGAAGCCTTCGAGGACGAGGACCTGGTAGACCTGAATGACCAGCTGAAGGAAGCCTTCCGCGCCCGCGCCATCCCCGAACCCAAGGGCGTGGCTTTTGACCAGCAGCATTTGGGCGACGTCCGCCGCTACGACGTTCCGGCCACGATCATCGCGTGCCAGTTCCCGTCCTCGCTCCTCAAGGAATGGATGGACGCAGGGCACCCCTTCACTGCCGAGCTCGCGCGGATCCGGGATGTGGAATACATCGACCTCCCCACCGGCCACTGGCCACAATTCACCAAGCCCACTGAGTTGGGCCGGGCGATTGCCGGGGCGGTGGAACGCAGCACGGTGGATCACAGCTCATAGAGCCCGACGCCGGCGCTCACCGGCCGGCGCCCCTCACCAATAAACGGTCAGGCTTTGGGCGGCGTGTTCGTCGCGGGACCTTCCGGCGCCGCGCCGCCCTCATCGGTCCAGTCGCTTCCGGTGGCGTCATCCCGCGCAGGGTCCGAGACAACGTCGGCGGCAACTGGATCAGCAGTGGGAACTGTGGTGACCACTGGAACGGTCGTCACGGTAGGACCGCCGGGCCGCTGCTCCGAGTTCGGCGAGTGCGCCGACTTCGGCGTGGTGATGCCGGGGAACATGGTCTCGGCCTTCTCCATCAGCTTCTTGCCTGCCTCATAGAGATTGTCCAGGATGTCCGGAACCGACTCCTGCACGGCTTCGGCGGCGTGGTGAACGTTTTCCTGAACCTCCGGGTTCTTCAGCACCTTCTCGGTGCCTCCGCGGAGCCGCTTGTACACCTCCGGCCAGGACTTGGATCCCCATACGTAGCCAACGGCCACTCCAACGGCGAACAATGCTTTCCCTTTCACAGGAATCACTCCTTTCGAGGCGTTATTCCTCGACACTATCCCCGTCAGGCACACCGTGTCACCTGCCGATTGTTTCGCGTGGGTTAATAGCAATTTGCCGAAATAGAACATTCGACTAAACTGTTATGCCAACCAGCGGATAACCGCAGGAAGCAACCGCATCAAACCCGAGGAGTGAAAGCCATGGGACTGGATGACAAGATGACGAACGCGGCTGAAGAAGCAAGCGGCAAGGTCAAGGAAAAGACCGGCGAAGCAACCGGTGACAGGGACCTGCAAGCCGAGGGCGCCGGAGAGCAGTCGAAGGCCAACCTCAAGCAGTCGGGCGAGAAAGTGAAGGACGCCGCCAAGGGAATCGGAGACTCCCTCAAGGACCGCTAGCCCGCGAATCCCCGGAGTTCCGGGGCTGCAGGCAAGGGCGGCCTAATAGTCAGGTTACTTGCTACTAGCCCTCGGAGCCGCTAGCGTTGCTGGTGTAGTACCTAGTCCGACCCAATCGGCAGGAGTGCTTTATTGGCTGTATTTCATAAATTCATCGGGGTTGCAAAATAGTTCCACTCCCCCACATTCCATAGGGCCTCCAGGGGCCCCATTGCGGTGCCTACACCTTGGAACAGGCACCCGGTGAAATTACTCGCTTCATCACGTTCATGGAATTTCCATCAACAAGAAAGTAGGAGCAAAAATGGGTTTCTTTGGTTTTCTTCTGCTCGGTCTTTTGGCCGGCGCTATCGCAAAGCTTATTCTTCCCGGCCGCCAGGGTGGCGGCTGGTTGATCACCCTCCTTTTGGGCGTCGTCGGCGCACTCTTGGGCGGCTGGATCGGCGGCCTCATCTTCGGTACCGGTCTGCAGGAATTCTTCTCGCTCACCACATGGCTCCTGGCTATCGGCGGCTCCATTATCGTGCTGCTGATCTACGGCCTGGTCACCAACCGCAGGACCCACCATGGCTAACAACCAGAACCACGATGCCAACGGCGACGAACTCGAGGGCCAGTACTCCGAGGGCGACTACGGCGATTCCGGGGTGTCCCCGGAGACGCTGAAAGAGGACGCCGGAGGCGACTACACCGCAGGTGACTACACCGAAAAGACGGTGCCCTCGGCCGACGCCGAGCTGGACGAGCACAACACGGAAGACACTCCCCGTGACCGGCCCTTCTCATCCGAACCGGATGAAGAAGCGTCTGGCTCAAGTCGTCCGTAACTCGCAGCCGGCGGAATTTGGCCGGTAAGAACTGAATAACACCAAGGACCCGGAGTGCTGCAACCGCAGCGCTCCGGGTCCTTGCGTTGTGTCCGGCCCCGGAATGCCCCGCGAGTTTGATGCCCATGTTTTGCCGCCCGAAGATGGGGCTTAAGCGCCAACTCGCGCAGGGGGGAGCGCAACCCAAGGGGGTCGCGCTGGGACCTGATACTTTCGGGCAAGGATAGGTGGGGCATCACCCCCACACCCTGCGTAGCGTCAGAGGCAGGAATGAAGACGGCGGGCAGGACGAGGGAACGGAACAGCATGCAGGAATGGAACCGGGCAATAGAGGCAATCGAGCAGGACCTCACGGCAGAGATCGACGTGGGGACTTTGGCCCGGATAGCCCTGACATCCGAGTATCACTTCCGGCGAATGTTCTCCTCCCTGGCAGGACTTCCCGTTTCGGAATACATCCGGCGGCGCCGCCTCACAGCGGCCACCGCGGAAATAGTCGACGGCGGCACAATCCTGGCCGTTGCCGTCCGCTACGGCTATGCCTCTGCTGAGGCGTTCACCCGTGCATTCAAAGCCATGCACGGCCTCACTCCGTCTGAAGCGAGGCAAGCCGGCGCCGTTCTCCATTCCCAACCTCAACTGAGGTTCCATCTACGCGTCGAAGGGAATACCGACATGAAGCACCGTATAGAAGACAAACCAGCTTTCCGCCTGATCGGCGTGAAAGCCCGCGTGCCCCTGGTCCACGAAGGGCCCAACCAGGCCATCATCGATTTCCAACGCGGCCTGGACCCCGCCGTCACCAAGCAGTTGCTGGGACTGGCAGATCTGGAACCGACGGGCCCCCTGTCCGTCACGGACAACATCGATGAGCGGCGCAGCGAGGGAAGTGAGCTGGACTACTGGCATGCTGTTGCGTCCAGTCAGCCGGCACCGGAGGGGTTCGAGGTCCTGGACGTTCCGGAGGGGCTGTGGGTGGTCTTCGAATCCGAAGGGAAGTTCCCTGAGGTCCTGCAACGCATGTGGGCGGACGCAGCAACGGAATGGTTCCCGGCCAACCCCTACAGGTGGGCGCCCGGTCCGGAAATGCTCAGCGTCCACGTGGAGCCCGGCGGCACGCACGGCCGGGGCCAGTTGTGGATTCCGGTGGAACGCGAGGAATCAATGGAGCGGTGAGAACCCGGCCAGCCGCACTAGGCTGACCGCTGGGATTCAAGGAATCCCAGGATCTCTTCGAGCGGCAGTACTGCCTGACGGTACTCGCGGGTAAAGACCCGCAGCACCGATTCGGCGGCCTCCGCATTCTCGGTACCAATGGCCTCGGCAGCGTAGATCACCCTGATGTTGTGGGCGAAGGCGTCGGCCGCGGTCTGGGCGATGCAGTTATGGGCCGAAATTCCGGCCAGCACCACGGTATCCACGCCCCAGTTCCTGAGGCGCATGGCGAGGTCTGTCCCGAAGAAGGCGCTGTCCCGGGTCTTGGTGAGCCTGGGAAGATCGGCAGTGAGCAGGCCGGGGACAAACTCTGCCTGCTCACTGCCCCTGAAGATGAAGCCCTGATCGTCGTCGAGCATGTTCAGGCTCCAGGTGGATTTGTCCCTCTCGTGCACTGTGCCCACCAGGAGGACTTTGGCGCCGGCTTCGCGCGCTGCGCTGGTCAAGGAATTGCAGGCAGCCACAACTTCATCCTGGCGTGACTTCAAGGCAGGATCCTCGAAGTAGGCGTTCTGCATGTCGATGACCAGCACGGCGATCATGGTCGTCCTCCTATTCGGCGGTTCACAGTCCCTTGCCTCCTGTCACGGGCAGCACTGCTCCGGAAATGTAGGAGCCTTCGTCAGAGGCGAGCAGCACATACGCCGGAGCCAGCTCAGCCGGCTGCCCGGCCCGGCCCAGCGGGGTGTCCTGGCCAAACGTGGGCAGCTTGTCCGGCCATTCCGTGGCGGGAATGAGCGGGGTCCAAATGGGTCCCGGAGCCACCGCGTTGACCCGGATCCCCTTGGGTCCCAGTTCCTCTGCCATGGCCTTGGTGAAGGCCACCTGGGCCGCCTTGGTCATGGCATAGTCCACCAACTGGGCCGAGGGGTTGAAGGCCTGGATGGAGGCCGTAACAATGATGGATGCTCCCGGCCGGAGATGTGGAATGGCCGCCTGGGCCGTCCAGATGAGCGAGTAGAGGTTGGTTTTGAAGACGCGGTCGAATTCTTCCGTGGGGATGGTTTCCAGGCCTTCGCGGTTCTTTTGGTAGGCCGCGTTGAGCACCACGATGTTGAGCCCGCCAAGTTCCTGGACCGTTCGTTCGACGATCTCGGCTGCGAAGCCCTGATCCCTCGCATCACCGGGCAGGAGGAGTACCTGTGAACCGCATTCACGGATCCATTCCGCCGTGGACCTCGCGTCTTCTTCCTCCTCGGGAAGGTAGCTGATGGCCACGTTGGCGCCTTCGCGGGCATAGGCGATGGCCACGGCGGCGCCGATCCCGGAGTCGCCGCCGGTGATCAGGGCCGTCTTGCCCTGCAGCCGGCCGTGTCCTACGTAGCTTTTCTCGCCGTGGTCCGGCTGGGGGTCCAAGGGCGCGGTCAGGCCGGGCTGCTCTTGTTCCTGCTGCGGGAAGGTGCCGGAGTGGTATCCGCTGCGGGGGTCCGCGGGCGGGGAGGTGAGTCGGTTCTTGGGCTGTCCGGAACTGTTCGGGTCATGGTGGGTCATGCTTGTTCCTTACCCGCTTTCGGCGTCTCCTAATCGCGCTTGCCGTCACCAACAGCTCCGGAAACTAGGTCCGCAACGTCCGGGCCTTGACCATCAGGAACAACCCGTAGGCAATAAGTCCGAGTGCCACGGCAGCCAGCAGGTACACCCCGTAAGGCTGCTCCCTGAGCGCCTTCAGGCCGCCGTCGAGCCCCGTTGACTGCTCCGGTTCGGCGCGCACGGTGGCAATGACCACCAGCAGGCCCACCAGGAAAAGGGCGATCCCCTTGGCGATGTATCCCACTACGCCCACCCCCAGTTGGAACTTGCGCACCGAAGTGTTGGAGGACAGCGTGAGGTCCTTGGTGAATTTCCGGCGAAAGCCCCGCACGGCGAAGACGATCCCGGTGATGGCGATGCCCGCACCCACGGCGACCAGCAGAAACACGCCAAACGGCGCCTTAAGGAGTGCCACCGTGAAGTCGCTGCTGGATTCCCGGCTGTTCTGGCCCTTGCCTGCGATGAAGGAGACGATGGTGGAGGCCAGCGCGGCGAAGACGATCGCCTGCCCTATGGCGGACAGTTTCTTGGTGATCTTGTCCGAGCCGTTCCTGTGTCCAAGAATGGCGTTCCCCAGTTGCCACAGTGCCAGCGCGGCGCAGGCCGCGAAGCAAGCCCAGAGCAGCAACGGTCCGTAAGGCTGGCTGGCCAGGGACGTCACGGCTCCGCTGACATCGGCTTCGCCGCTGCTGCCGAACGCCAGTTGGAGGGCGATGATGCCAATGAGCACGTGCAGGAGTCCGCT
>NZ_JABMCX010000258.1 GCF_013179505.1 Paenarthrobacter sp. CM16
CGCCGCGCTCAACCAGAACGGTGTGTCCGTGGGTGCGGAACTCGTGGACACCTGCGGCCGTGATGGCTACGCGGAATTCGTTGTTCTTGATTTCTTTGGGGACGCCGATGATCATCTGTGGGCTCCATCGTTAGCGGCCTCTTCGGCCGAAAAATGTGTTGCGGGCTGTGATTCCAGAATAAATCCGGCTGTGAGGCAGGCGACATGGACGCCAAGGTGCGGGCGCCGATAAACCCCGTAAATTCAAGGATCCTGCATCATTTGGCTCGACATTTGTCGAGCCATGGAGCGTCAGGTGTCGCCTGCTGTTGGTAAGCTCTGGAGGATGCAGCAAGACGTGGAGCAGATCGTTGAGCGGGTGGCGTTGAAGCTGGGCCGCGGCCTCTCCCTGGAGGACCTCGACGGCGTCCTCCTCGCCTACAGCTCCAACCAATCCCATGCCGACCGGGTCCGCGTGAACTTCCTCCTGAGCAAACGGGTCCCCGGCGATGTCAGCGTCTGGCAGCTGTCCCACGGCATCGCCACAGCGGTCCGCCCCGTTGTGGTTCCCGCAAACGAGGAACTGGGCATGTTGGGCCGCGTCTGCGTGCCCCTCCTGGTCCGCGGGTTCCGCGTGGGCTACTTGTGGGTCCAGCTGGACCTCGAAGAGCAGAGTGCGACGGCGATACTCGCCGAACTGCCCGGCGTGCGTGATGAGCTGGACTTGTTGGCGGGGTTGCTCCTTGACTCCAACACGGCAGAGTCGGAGTTCCGGCGGAGGCGTGAGCAGGAGTTCCTCTCGGCCTGCAGCGGCGAATCGAACGCAGTGGCTGCCGTGGCCGGATGGAAGGAAATCCAAGGCCGTGGTCCATGGCAGCTGGTGACCATCCTGGATGCGGACAGTGCGAGGTCCGACGTCGATCCCATTGCCGCGACCCTGACCCACCGCTCGGCCGCGCTGCAGTCCACCATCGGTGTCAATGCCGCGTTGTTCAGCGCCGGAACGGAGACGCACTCGGTGGTCCTGTTCCGCGAGTCCGGTGGGCGGGCAGACCATGCGCAGGTACTGGTGCACTATCAGCTGGAGCTCGCCAAGCGTGCCGGCCGTAAGGTGGACCGGGTGATCCTGGGAATCAGCGAGCCGTTCCAGGTCATCCGGCAGCTCGCGGGAGCGTACCGGCAGTCGAAGGTTGCGGCGCAGGCGGCCGCCGTCGATCAGCCCCTTGGCGAACTCGTGGACAGCCGGACGGTGGGCGTCTATCAGCTCTTCGACCGTCTCCTGGCGCCGGGCGGCTGGGATGACACCGGCTCAGTGCACTTCCGGACCCTGGAGGACCAGGACAAGAACGGCGAGCTCCTGCCCGTCCTGGAACTGCTGTATGACAGCGACGGTTCAGTACAGGACGTCGCCGCCAAACTTCACCTCCACAGGAGCAGCATCTACAACAGGCTGGGACGGATCCGCCAGCTGATCGGTGCTGACCCACTCAGCGGCTCGATCCGCCTCGAATTGCATGCCGCTTTGAAGGCCCGTCGCTGGGCGGGTCGGCCGCGGATCTGAGCGTTGAACCAAAAGGAGGCGGGCACCCGGTGTGGGTGCCCGCCTCCTTTTTGGCGTGTGCTGCTCCTGGTTCCCTACGAGCGCCTCAAGCGCTGGCAGCTCCAGCGGCCCAGCCGACGCCGGAAGGCGGCTGTGCTGCTGCTGCAGTACCGGCTGTGCCAGCCGACGTGGGTGGTGATGCGGGGAAGCCGGGTGCTCATTTGAGGGCGTCCTTTGCGGAGTCAAGGATCTGCTCGAGCGCAGACTGGGTGGGCGCCGGCGTGGTGGACGCGGTGGGCTTGCCCGTGGGGCGTGGTTTGGTGGTCTGCGTGGGGGTGGGAGTAGGGCTGGGGCTCGGCGTAACGGTCGGGGGAGTTGTTGGCGTCGGGGTGGCCGGCGGCGTGGTGACGGTGTCCGATGGCACATCGCTCGGAACCGGTGCCGGAGCCGGCGGTGTGGGGACCGGACTGGTGGTGCCCGGTGCCGCAGCGATGGTCGCCGGCACTGCGGACGGGACCCAGACGGGGTCAGCCAAGGAAACTTTCGGCGTGGGAACGGACGACGGCGACACTGGCGCCGGTGCCTCCGGAACCGTGGCCGGTTGGCCGGCCGCCGACGTCGCAGCAGCTGAGGCGGACGGAGAAGAAGCCCTGGAGTAGGAAGCGCTGGGGGCCGGCGATGCGGAACCCGAATTCCTGTCGGCGCCGCTGGCTTCCTGCGCGGGTGCCTCCTGGCCGAAGAACGGCAACTCGAGGGCCTGCCCCACGGTGCCGGCCGTCAGGACCAGGCCGAGCGCACCCGCCACCACGGCCATGCGCTGGCTCATGTGCTTGACCGAAGCCGCCTTCACCAGGACCGCCTGGGGTTCGCGTGTAAGCGACGAACCGCCCAATCCTGATCGGGAACCCGGCCCCGGCTGTGAACCCTGCCCGGAGTGTGAACCCGTGGTAGCGCCCGACTGTTGGCGAACGTCCTTCCGGCTAGCCAGTGAGGCCGATGCCGAAGCAGCCGCAGCAGCCGGGGCCGGGGATGTAGCCCTGGCCGGCGAAGCGGGGGTCGGCGCGGCAACGCGTGTCACGGGTGTGGTTGCAGGCTCCGGGTTTGCGGACACGATCGGGATGGCGGCTGTGGCCGGCTCGGACGCGGGCTGAGGGTTGGTGGGCTGCTCGGAGGCCTGAACGATCGGAATGGCGGCGGTGGCCGGCTCCGGGGTGGTGGGTTGGGGGTTTGCCGGCTGCTTGGGAGCCTGAACGATCGGAATGGCGGCTGTCGGAGGCCCGGGCGTGGTGGATACGCGGGCTTCGGCTTGCGCGGCCTGCTCCTGCTCGGCTGCCCGCTCCCGCTCGGCTGCCCGCGCGGCCGCCCGCGTGGTGGGTGTCGCGGCACTGGAGATGGCCGCAGTGGGGGTGTCCGGCGTCGTGCCTGAAATTTCGGGAGTTTCGGGTGCAGCGGTACTTGCCTGCACGCTGCTGGAGGATCCGCTGGGTTGGGCCCGACGGCGTCCGGTTGGCTTGGTGCGCTCGCCTTCAATTCGGGCGCGGCGCGGCTGATCCATGGTTGGGGACATGGTGGTTGCCTCTCAACGCCTTCGAGGTTAGCTGTCGGGTTCGGACGAGGCCGTCCGGCCGCCGTAGCGGCTTAACCCCAAGGACTTGGAAAAGTCCGGGAACTTGTGGGTCCCCCGCCTCTGCCGCGGGTCTGGCGGATTCCGGAGTGCGGCAGAGCTCGGCGTCATTCCGGAAGCGGCCCAGCGGAGATACGGGTCGCCCTACGACGGTACATGAGCAGGAAAGTAAAGTCACATTAATGTAACGGGCGGTACGTCTAACCAAACGGCAGGGTTCTATGACCTACGCTTCGGGGCTGGCATGGCGGGAACGCCAAGCACTGCAACCAACGCGAGCAAGATGTCCATGGCCTAACACTAGCTTCGGCGGGCACCTGCAGGTAGACATTGTCTATGGACCTGCCCGTGATGCCACCCGTCTCGCCCATGCTCGCCAAGTCAGTTCCGGCCATTCCTGATGTTGGGCACTACGAGCCCAAGTGGGACGGGTTCCGGACCATCGTCTTCAAGGACGGTGACGAGATCATCCTTGGCAGCCGCAACGAGAAGCCGATGACCCGCTACTTCCCTGAGGTGGTGGAGGCTCTCAGGAAGAACCTGCCGGACAAATGCGTGATCGACGGCGAGATCATCCTGATCGAGGGAACGCGGCTCGAGTTCGAGGTGCTTCAGCAGCGGATCCATCCGGCGGACAGCCGGGTGAGGATGCTGGCCGAGAAGACTCCTGCGTCCCTGGTTGCGTTCGATATCCTCGCGCTCGGCGACGAGAACCTCATGGATAAGCCATTCTCCGAGCGTCGGGCCATCCTGGAAAGTGCGCTCGCCAAGGCCAAGCCGCCCGTCTATGTGACTCCTGCTGTAACTGACCTTCAACGGGCGCAGGAGTGGTTCGTGCAACTCGAAGGCGCGGGCCTGGACGGCGTGCTGTCCAAGCCGCTGGATGGTGCGTACCAGCCCAACAAGCGGGTGATGTTCAAGACCAAGCACGAGCGCACTGCGGATTGCGTGGTGGCAGGTTTCCGCTGGCATAAGACCGCAAAAGTAGTTGGTTCCATGCTGCTCGGCCTCCACGACGACACTGGTCGGCTGCATCACGTAGGAGTGGTGGCATCGTTCCCCATGGCCAAGCGGGAGGCCCTGGTGGCTGAGCTTGAGCCCTACCAAGTGGACCTCGGTGAGCACCCGTGGGGCGAGTGGGCCAAGCAGGACGAGTCTGCCGGGGGTTCGCGCATGCCCGGCGCCCAAAGCCGGTGGAGCGCAGGCAAGGATTTCTCCTTCGTACCCCTGCGCCCCGAGCTGGTGATCGAGGTGGCGTACGACTACATGGAGGGGGACCGGTTCCGGCACACCACCCAATTTCGCAGGTGGCGGCCGGACAGGACCCCCGAGAGCTGCACGTACTCACAGTTGGAGGAACCGGTTGCGTACGATCTCGGCGAGATCCTGAGGTTGCCGTAGCCGTACTGCCTGGACGTTGAGCCGTGGCAGCTGGTTACTCTTCGTGCCCTTGGTCGCTGCTCATGCTGCCCTCGGCCGGCGGGGTTTCTCCCGGGGGTACTCCGCCGCCGGGTTCCAAGCCCGTGACGTTGCCGTCGAGGGGGTCGGGGTTGGCGGAGGCTGCGGGATCCTCGTCCTCGTCCTGGCGCATGTCGGGGTCCTCGTGGATGCTGTCGGCATCGGACGTAGTGTCAAACGGCCCGGTTGCGCCGCTTGCGCCGAAGCCCTGGGTTTGTTCATTCGAGTCTTTGTCGGTCACGATCAGCCCTTTCGTAAGCAAACTTACTAATGCGCTTGCTTTGTCAGCCTAGCCGGGAGCAGCTGACTCAACAACCGGGCCCAAGCCGGGCACCGGCGTCGTGCGTTGATACTTAGCGGTTTGGCGACGTGGCGGCGACGAAGGTCGTAATGGCCTCGGCCACGGCTTGGGGACGCATGTGTTGCGCCACGTGCCCCACCCCCGGGATTTCCACCAAACGACCCTGCGCGACTACCCGCGACAACCGCAGCGCCCAGTCGGGCCCTGCCACATGGTCGCGGCTTCCACGCAGAATCAGTACCGGCACCTGTACTCCGGCCAGCCGTTTCTCCGTGGGGTAACCCATCATGACGGGAAGCTCCGTGAGGTACCAGCGTGGACCACACTTGAAGTAATCAGAGATGACGATCCAGTTGGACGATGGGCTCTCCCGGAGCAATCCGTCCAGGAACAGGGCCAAGGACTGCCGGCGAACGTTCTTGTGCCGGGAATCCACCACCGGACCCATCAGCACCAACTGGCTGATCTGCTCCGGAGCATGCAAGGCCGCTTCAATGGCAAACTGCACGCCCATCGAGTGCCCCACCAGCACGTAGGACTCTATGCCGCAGGTCTTGAGTGTCTCCGCAATGTACGCGCCGTAATCCTCCACGGACAGCTGGCGGCCAGGCTTGGGCGTACCGGCAAAACCGGGCAGGTCAAGCGAATAGACAGGTGCACTCGCGGCCAGGACTGCATGCAACCGTGCCAAATACCTGTGCGATACCCCAATGCCATGAATCAGGATGTACGCAGGCTCGTTCCGGGGCTCTGCGCCCGGTTCCGGGGGAGGCGTGCCTTCGGCCCAGAGAATCCGTCCCGTCAGGCCCATGACGTCGACGTCGGCGGACTGCAGGGTTGCTGCCTTGGCCCGCGGGTTCACTGGGTGCCCACGCGTTGCAGGAACACTGGAGCCCCCGGCCCGCTCACTTCGGCGTGCCCGATCGGACGGCCGGACACGGCAAGCAGCAGGGCCATGGCCGAACCCTCAACAGTGGGACCCTCCCCGTGGTCAAAGGATGCGTCAGTAGCCACCAGGCGCCAGCCCTCGGCCACCTCTTTGCCTCCGCCCATTTTGGTGGTGGTGCGCACCTGGTAGTGGAGGGCTGTGGCGACATGAGCTGCCGGGTAGTGACGGCGCAGCCCCAGCGGGCGGCGGATGTCCTCCCCGTGGACGAAAGCTTCCACCAGCCGGGTGGCCAGTCCTGCAGGCGGCCCCGATGTCCGGGAAACCACAGCCTGCAACTGGACCAAGGTCTTGGCGGGGTCGAGGGCTCTTTCGCGCTCGACTCCCACGGCGTTGTCTCGGTCGAAATCCATCCGGGCGGCCATCATGCGGCGAATGAAACCGAGGCGAGTGGTCTTGGCGCTGTCGATCACGTGTGCCAGGACATCATGGACGTCCCAGCCAGGGCACAGCGAGGGCGTCTTCCACTGGGAGGGCTGGAGAGGTTCAAGATCCCGGATCAGGGCACGGCGTTCCTCATGCACTACGGGCCACACAACGGAAGGGGAGGTCAGAGCCATACCGCTATTGAACCCCATGGCCCGGTCCGTGGCGCTCTCCGGCCCGGCGGTTCCGGGAAGACGTGTACCGTCCGCGTTTCCCTTGAGCCACCGGCTACTCCCTGGTGGCGTCGTCGGATTCGCTGGGGTCCGCCGCCGGTTGCGGAGACTCAGG
>NZ_JABMCX010000259.1 GCF_013179505.1 Paenarthrobacter sp. CM16
CTTGGCGTTGCTGTCCCCGGACCCATAGACCTCAATGAAGGCTCAGTGGTGGAGCCGCCTCTGTTGACGAGGTGGAACAGGGTGCGCATCCGTGAGGCCCTGAGCGAAGCCACGGGGCTGGAGACCCTCGTTGACAAGGACGTCACCAGCGCGGCCGTTGCCGAGACATGGGCAGGTGGCGCAAGCGGGGCCGGCAGCTTTGTCTTCATGTATATGGGAACGGGCATCGGTTGTGGCATCGTGCTCAACGACGAAGTTGTCCGTGGAACCTCCGGCAACGCCGGCGAAATCGGGCACATCATGGTCGATCCTGCCGGTCCCTTGTGTGATTGCGGGCTCCACGGATGCGTCAAGTCCTCCTGCATCCCGCAG
Organism: Paenarthrobacter sp. CM16; assembly: GCF_013179505.1. Lineage (GTDB taxonomy): Bacteria > Actinomycetota > Actinomycetes > Actinomycetales > Micrococcaceae > Arthrobacter. The sequence continues at coordinate 373 of NZ_JABMCX010000259.1, forward strand.
GTCTTGGTGGCCGAGGCCGAGGCAGCCGGTATCCTGGACGGTCACCGTGAAGGTGCGGACGGCCCCGAGGTCCAGGAACGCTTTGCCGAGCTGTGCGACAAAGCAGATGCCGGGAACCAAAAAGCCATTGCCATCCTGGACAAGTCGGCCACGCTCGTGGCACGTGCGGTATCGGTGGTGACCAATACCTTGGATGTGGAGCGTGTGGTCTTCGGCGGTCCCTTCTGGGGCCGGATGTCACCCTACTTCCTGGAGCGGGTTCCGGAGTTGCTGGATAAGAACAATGCTGCCCGTATGATCCATGACCTCGAAGTTGTAGGAACCGGAGTGGGCGAGGACGTTGGTGCGATCGGTGCCGCTTGCCTCGTTCTGGAGCATATGCTGGCACCGCGTGCCCAGCGGCTCCTCTTGGAAGGCTGAATCAGCACCACGTTTGACGGATTGGAGCACCATGGGCCGCCCAATGAAGTTAGCCGGATTGAATCGGGTGGCGGCGAAGTTTGCCGCAATCGCTTCACTTGCAGCTGTGGTTGTGGCAGCCAGTTCCTGTTCGCCCACCCCTGATGCCGGCAACAAGACGTTGAAGGTTGTCTATCAAAAAACGGATGCCTTCACCGCTCTGGATGCCGTCATGCAGGATGCCAAGAAGGAATTCGAGGCAGCCAACTCCGGTGTGGCCGTTGAACTTCAGCCCATTCAGGCCAACGATGACGATTACGGGACCAAGCTGGCGTTGGCGCAGCGATCCGGAGACACAGCGCCGGATGTTTTCTACGAGGACACGTTTAAAGTCCGTTCGGACGTCGACGCCGGCTACCTCCTTAAGCTCGATGGCTACCTTGAAAAATGGGCTGACTGGTCTCAGTTCAACGAAGCGGCCAAGGCAGCCGGCCGGGTAGATGACGGCAGCATTTATGCGGTGCCGCTGGGCACTGACACCAGGGCTATCTGGTACAACAAAAAAGTCCTCCAAAAGGCGGGCATTTCCCTGCCCTGGCAGCCGAAGTCCTGGGAAGAGATCCTGACCACTGCCCGTGCTGTGAAGGCATCGGATCCCAACGTGATCGCCTTCAATATGTACGCGGGCAAGGGGACCGGCGAGGGCACAGTCATGCAGGGCTTTTACGAGCTTCTCTACGGGACTGACAGCACCTTGTATGACGAGGACTCCAAGAAGTGGGTGGTCGGATCACAAGGATTAACTGACTCGCTGGCGTTCCTGAAAACCCTCTACGACGAAAAACTTGCAGTGAGCCCCGCCGAGGCATTGGATGCCAACGTCTGGAAGAAGGTCTTTGGCGAATGGTTCCCGCAAGGCAAACTGGCGGCCACCGTGGAGGGTTCCTACACGCCGTCGTTCTGGCAAAAAGGCGGCACCTATGAGTGGCCCGGATATGAACAGGACATGGGCGTCGCGATGTTCCCCACCCGGAACGGCCAGGAGCCCGGAGGAGTCAGCATGTCCGGGGGCTGGACGCTTGCGGTGGGCGCGAAGAGCAAAAACCCGGACCTTGCCTTCCAGTTCCTCACCACCGCACTGAACAAGAAGAACGCGTTGGCTTACGACATCAACAATTCACAGATTGCAGTCCGTAACGATGTTGCCGCGGACGCTGACTACTTGGCAGCCAACCCGTTCGTCAAAGACGTCTCCGACCTGGTGGCAGTGACTCATTACCGGCCCGCCACAGCTGACTATCCGAGGATTTCCACTGCCGTCCAGGTAGCCACGGAGTCAGTGATTACGGGGAAGCAAAGTCCCGAGGACGCCGCAGCGGAATACGATGCCACCGTCCGGAAGCTGGTGGGTGAGGACAAGGTCCTGGAGAAATGACCATCCGCCGCGCCATGCGGCTCCTGCCGGTAATTCCGTCGATTCTGCTGCTCCTGCTGTTCCTGCTGGCACCGGTGGCGTGGTCTTTTTACGCGTCTTTCACCGACGCGGGGTTAACGGGAAAAGCGGCGAAGGACCCGCAATGGGTGGGCGCTGAGAACTACCTCCGGATGTTCAGCGATGACTCGTTTCCGCTTTCTGCCTGGCTGACCTTGGTGTTCGTCGCCGCGTCAGCAGTGCTGGGCCAGAACATCCTGGGGTTGCTGATTGCCCTGCTGATGACACGATCCGGAACGGTGGTTTCTTCCTTGGTGGGCACGGCAGTGGTTGCAGCCTGGGTGCTCCCGGAAATCGTTGCTGCGTTTGCTGCTTATGCCTACTTCAACCGGGACGGAACCCTGAACCAAATGGTGGGCATGGTCGGTATCGAGGGGCCGGACTGGCTGTACTCCTTCCCCTTGGTGGCGATCATCCTGGCTAACACATGGCGGGGCACGGCGTTCTCCATGCTGGTGTACCGGGCGGCGTTGGCGGACGTGCCGCGGGACATTTCCGAGGCCGCGCTCATGGACGGTGCCCGGGGATGGCAAAGACTCACCTTCATCACGTTGCCGTTGATCCGGGGCAGCATCACCACCAACCTGATGCTGATCACCCTCCAGACTCTGGCGGTTTTCACCCTCATCTGGGTCATGACGGCGGGCGGTCCGGCCAACGCCAGCACCACCTTGGCTGTCCTGGCTTACCAGGAGGCCTTCAAGTTCGGTGACATCGGATACGGCACAGCGGTGGCATCGGTGCTGATCCTGTTGGGCATGATCTTTGGGGCCATCTATGTACGGCTTCTGAGGGAGCGGCGCCCGTGACCACCAGGGCGCTGCGAGCGCAGCTACGGAAGACAAGTACGACGTCGGGCGGCAGCTCCCGCTCCCGGGCGCGACTGTGGGCGAACATCGCCTTGGCAGTGGTTGGGGTGTGCTTTGTGGCGCCGTTGCTGTGGTTGCTCCTGGCCGCGGTAGATCCCCAAGCGGGTTACCAGACCCAGGTGCCGTCGTCGCCGTCCATTGCCAATTTCGCCGCCGTGCTGAACCCTGAGTTGCTGTTCCGGCCGTTGGCCAACAGTTTATGGTTGTCTGCCGGGACGGCTGTGGTGAATCTTCTTGCTGCCGTGCTGGCCGCGTATCCGTTATCCCGGTACCAGTCCCGGTTCAACAAACCGTTCATGTACACGGTGCTGTTCGGCACCTCGTTGCCGGTAACAGCCATCATGGTTCCCGTGTATGGGTTGTTCGTCCAACTGCAACTGTTGGATTCCATGGCGGCGACCATTTTCTTCATGGCGACCACCACCCTTCCGATGGCGATCTGGATGACCAAGAACTTCATGGATTCTGTTCCTGTGGAGCTGGAGGAGGCGGCCTGGATGGACGGAGCCTCGGCTATGGCTGCGTTGCGGACCATTGTCCTGCCGTTGATGAGGCAGGGGCTTGGTGTGGTGTTCATCTTCGTATTTATTCAGGCCTGGGGGAACTTCTTTGTTCCTTTCATCCTGTTGTTGTCGCCGGACAAGCAACCGGCGGCTGTGTCGATCTTCAGTTTCTTTGGCCAGCATGGGGCGATCGCCTATGGCCAGTTGGCTGCGTTCTCGATCCTGTATTCGGTCCCGGTGCTTCTGCTGTACACGCTGGTGTCACGGGGCATGGGGAACTCCTTTGCCCTGTCTGGCGCAGTGAAGGGATAGCTGGCGCCGTGAAGGGGGTGGCTCAGTCGATGTCCTCGATGATCTGGCCGTAGGGTATGGACTCATCCAGGTGGGCTTGATGCCCGGTGGAGCCCGTGTTGTAGGTGATCCGGACCCCGTGGCGTTGGTCAGCGGCTGATTGAAGGAGGACGGGCCGTACTGCGTCAATGACGTGCTGGTCCTGGGCGGCGAGGTAGTTCTGGTAGGCGGCTGGTAGCTGATGCATGGCAAAAGGATAGACCTCGAAAGGCTGCATGGGGAGGGGTCCCCATTGCGGCCCTGAACGGGGAGGGCTTGGATAGAGTGGCCATGCAGGTGGAACTATCCAGTGCCCGGAATCGGACGCCGGCACCTGCAAGGAGATGCCGGACGCCAGCGAGGGGACCACGAGTGCAACAGACCACAGCCACGGCCGGAATCGACGCACCGGACATGGCCCGGGCCCAACAACTCGTGGGCAGCATCATCCGGAGTTTTGAGAACAAGGTGGTGGGCCAGTCGCGGCTTCGCGAGACCCTGGTTATCGGCTTGTTGACCGGGGGTCACGTTTTGCTGGAAAGTGTCCCCGGCCTTGCCAAGACCACTGCCGCGCAGGCCATAGCGGAGTCCGTCAGCGCAGAATTCCGCCGGATCCAGTGCACCCCGGACTTGCTGCCGAGCGATATTGCGGGCACCCAGATTTTCGATGCCGCCAAGGGTACGTTCGTCACTCAGCTGGGTCCGGTCCATGCCAACATCGTGCTGCTGGATGAGATCAACAGATCCAGTGCCAAGACCCAGAGTGCCATGTTGGAGGCCATGCAGGAACGCCAGACGTCCATCGGTGGCGAGTCCTATCCTTTGCCGCAGCCGTTCCTGGTGCTTGCTACGCAGAACCCGATCGAGCAGGAGGGCACCTACAGGCTCCCCGAAGCCCAGATGGATCGCTTCATGCTCAAGGACGTCCTGGACTATCCGAGCCCCGCTGAGGAAGCCGAGGTCATCCGCAGGATCGACGCCGGGGTTTTCGACGCCGACAGGACGCCGCCGGCTGCTGCTTCCCTGGACGCTGTGGTCCAGGTCCAGGAACTGGTGAAGAGGGTCTACATCGACCCCGCCATCGTCAGGTATATCGTCGGCCTCGCCTACGTCACCCGAAATGCTTCCCAGTACCTGGAACCCCGCCTGGCGAACCTGGTGGAGTTCGGGGCCAGCCCCAGGGCCAGCATTGCCTTCAGCCAGGCAGCCCGGGCATTGGCCTTGCTGAACGGCCGGGACCACGTCATTCCCGAGGACGTTAAGAGCCTTGCCCACCGCATCCTGCGGCATCGCATCATCCTTGGCTTCGATGCCGTGGTTGAAGGTGTCCCGGTGGAAGCCGTTATTGATGCTGTCGTGGCGTCTGTCCAGACGCCGTAGCGGGGACAACGAGTGCCCAGCTTGCTTCGCCGGGTTAAGTCGAAGATGTTCATCTTCGCCCACCGGAGGACACTTACCCTGCTCGATGGCGAATACGGCTCGGTCTTCAAAGGCCGCAGCCTGGACTTTGATGAGCTGCGGGCCTACGTCCCCGGCGATGAAGTCAGGGATATCGATTGGAAAGCCACCGCCCGGCACGGATCGCCCCTGGTCAAGCGGTATGTGGCAGTTCGGCGGCACTCAGTGCTGTTGTTGGTGGACACCGGACGGACCATGGCTGCCCAGGCGTTGTCCGGTGAGTCGAAGAAAGACCTCGCTGTGCATGCCGCGGGAGTCCTGGGATATGTGGCGTGCCGCCACGGGGACGACGTCGGCCTTCTCCATGGGAACGAGGCCGCAACCCGGTACCTCCCGCCCCGCAACGGCGAGGAGCACTTGGAACGGTTGCTGCAGGAGGTTGATGCGAGCGTCGCCGTGGACGGCCCGGCCAGTTCGCTCGCGGAGCAGTTGGATTACGTCCTGAGGTATCTGAAGGGACGCCTGCTCATTGTTGCCATCGCGGACGAGTTCATGCCTGATTCCCGTACTGAGGGCTTGATGCGCAGGCTTCGAGCCCGGCATGAAGTCCTGTGGCTTACCGTGCGGGACGCGGACCTGACACCCCTGGCTGGCCGCAACTCCCCGCAGAGTACGGATGTGGGGACGGGACAGGGTATCCCGGCGATCCTGGCCGGGGACCGCAAGATCCGGGCGGCGTATGAAAGTGCCATGGCCGAACGCGAAGAGCGCCGCAGCTCGATCTTCCGCCGCGTGGGCATAGCCGAGGAACAAACCTCCGGCAGCGATGATGTCCTTTCTGCTGTTTTTGCCCTCCTGGAAAAGCACCGGTCCGGTGCCGTCCCGGCCAAGGCTGCCGCCGGGGGTGGCAACCGTGCACGATGACGCGGGATTCTACGCACCGCTCCCGTACCAGCAGTTGTGGTTCTGGGTCGGGCTGCTGGCGCTGCTGCTGGTGTGTGCCTGGTATGCCTGGATCTTCCGGCCCGCGCGCCGGAAACATACCCCAACCCCGGGGAGGACGCTGCCGGACCTGGATGCATTGCGCTCGGCGTGCCTCACGGCGATCAATGCAACAGCAGAGGACGCCGACGCCGGACGCATACCAGTGCGCGACGCCCACCAAAGACTCAGCTTCCTCGTGCGGGAGTTTG
>NZ_JABMCX010000026.1:0-26017 GCF_013179505.1 Paenarthrobacter sp. CM16
TCGTGCCATCTAAGGCGCCCCCAAACCGTAAGTAATCGTGCCCATATATATTCAGTGGGGGTAGGCAGCAAGACGTGACGCCATTTATACACTGTCTTTAGCAACGATTTTTGTGGTTCGCTTCGTCACGAAACGGCATTTCTGCACACTCTTCGGATATGACATCGTTCCGGACAAAATCATTCGCAGAATGCACGTTCTCCCGGCACCTTTTGCTGCGTAGATGGCAGACCACCAGTTACCAAACAGGTTGGCGTTTCCACGCGGACTGGTTCCTGCCCGAGGTCCGGACAGTCGTTACCTCCCTTGCAGCCAGCGCTACCGTCCCCGCACCGGCAGCCAAATCTCTTGGCGCTGCCAGGGCCAGGAACGGCGTGAGCATCAGTGAAACCATGACTGATTTCCGTGCACTGTTTTCTGCTGCGGAAAGAACGCTGGACGTAGATGCCCTGCAGTCTGTAGCGGAAGGCTGGGCCGAGGTTGCAGAAACTGCACCGCCTATCTCGTGCACGGATGTTTATACAGGGCTGGCTACCCAGGCTCATTTCCAGCGGCGGATCCATGAAATCTCATCGTTGGGGACCGGACCCGAGCGCCCGGGCGCCCACGCCATGGCAATCATCTCCGTCGCCGGACCACGTGACAGCCGGAGTCATTGCTGGACATTGTTGGCCAGGCTGGGAGAAGCCGTCAAAGGGCAACTGCATGGCACCGGAGCGATGGCCATGTACCAAAATTCCGCAGTGCACGTGTTGTTTCCCTTCAGTGAAAGCAACCTTTGCAGGCTGCTGGAGTGCAAGGCCGCGTTGGAAGCTTTGGGCGATGGAGCCCTGGGTCCTGCGCGGCTGCGGTTCTACCCTTTGTCCTCCGCGGCTGCCGCGGCCACCACGACAGCAGCCCAGGACACTTCCTGCGAAACAAATTAGACCGGCTCACGTGTGATGCCGTCACGAACCAGCAGGGCCCATCACTCATTTATTGACGGAGCACTCACCACGGATTTCTAAGGACCATCCAGCACATGAAAAATCAGATCCATCTAAAAGCCGCGTCATTGCTGGCAGCCCTTCTGGCGGTTGTCATGGCCATCCTGGGGCTGGGCATGTCTGCCTTGCCAGCCAATGCTGCAGAGCTGGCGGACGCGGAAATCACCCTCAGGACGGAATCGGTAGTTTCCAGTCAGTGGGACCAAGTGGATCTGACGTGTGAATGGTCCGTGCCGGACAACTCCCGGCCAGGTGACACCTTCAGCATCCAGTTGCCACCGGAACTGCGCTGGTTTGGAGCCACCTCATTTGACCTACAGAACCCTGAGGGCGAAACAGTGGCTGTCGCCACGGCAAACGACTCCGGCCTGGTGGTCTTCACACTGACCGACTTTGTTGCAGAACAGCCGCTCAACGTCGGCGGAACATGTTCCTTCAGCACCCAATATTCGGTTGATCCCGGCGACAACGACGTCGAAGAACTCAGCTTTACGGTGGGTTCCTCTGTGGTGCGTGTCCCGGTGGCTGTTCAACCGTGCACATCGGAATGCGGCCCAACCGTACCGACTGAAGCCGGCAAGGCCATGTGGTGGACAGACCCCGCCCAGACAGTCCTGGAGTCCGTCTTTTACATGCCGCCGATGTCTGCGAGGACCAACGATGTTGTGGTCACTGATACTCCTTCGGCAGGAATGGAAATCGACTGCAGCCGGATCACTCCCCGGGTTGGCTTCGTGCTGAACGCCGACGGAAACATCACCGAGCCTTATGCCAACGAGCAGCACCCGGCTACCCTCGACTGCACTCCTGAGAAACTCACGGCCAGCTGGACCCGCCTTCCCGAGGGCCTCCACGTAGAGCTCTATGTCGTAACGCAGGTCACCGAACCGACCATGGATGTCTACGAGAACAGCGGAACCGTCACCATCTCGGGGCGTGAGACACCCGTGACTGCCCAGACCCGCCGGAGCAGCGGAAGCGGCACAGGCAACGGAACCCCGACGCCCACGCCCACAGCAACGCCGACGCCCACCCCGACACCCACGCCCACCCCGACGCCGACGCCCACGCCCACAGCAACTGCGACGGCCACACCCACGCCCACCTCGACGCCCACAGCAACAGTCAGCCCGAGCCCAAGCCCTACCGCAACAGCAACCCCCACTGGTACTGCAACGCCGGCACCAATGCCGAGCGTCACCTTAACAACCACTCCAAGCCCGAGCACCACCGCAACAGCAACCCCCACTGGTACTGCAACGCCCGCACCAAGCCCGAGCACCACCGAACCCATCGTTGTGGTGCCGACCGAGGACCCGTCGGAACCTGCTCCAGGACAGCCTGATGAACCCCTGGCGAACACCGGCGCACAGGGAACGGCATTCGTCTTCATAGCGGCCGCTCTCTTGGCCGTGGGATCGTTACTCGCCTTTGCAGGATCACGTTGGTCCGGGCGGAGGTCGCACTAACAAGGCCCACTGAGGGTTGGATCGACTGATGGGCGGGGCACCCGGTGCCTTGCCCATCAGTCGATTTCTTAGTCTCGGCCCGCGCTGGCATGAGTTGGGGGCCAGCGCGGGCCGTTCCACTGTAGCGGGGCGGCCCCGACTCAGATTCGGAGCGATGCCGGCCCCGGCTCGAATTCAGGGAATGCCCATAACGGTCGCATAGTTGAGGAAAGTGCAATCACCGCGAACTAACGCAGATACCAGCCGAGGAGACCCATGAGCTCGCCCACCACAGCAACCGATGCCCAGCTTGCCCGTTGGGAGCGGTTCCGTGCGGGACGGCATTCCGCATTGGCAGCCGACCACGGCTGGTTGACCCTGACCTCGTTCCAGTGGCTGGAATCAGACCCGAGTGAGGTCGAGCTCGTCCCGGGTCGCTGGTCTACGGACGGCAGCACGGCTTTTCTTTCGGCGAGCGCAGCGGACGGACTCACATTTGTGGGAACCGGCGAGCCCGTCGAAGGGACGGTCAGTGCAGTCCTGGAAGATGAAGAATCCCTGATGTGGGTTCAGTTTGGTGGCGCGGACGGCAAACAAGTGGTGGTTGAACTTGCTGTACGAGCGGACAAGTACGCCATCCGCACCAGGGACAACGGCTCTCCCGTTCTGACCGGGTTCACAGGCGTTCCCAGTTACGACTACAACCCGGATTGGGTCATCCAAGGACGTTTCGAGGCATACGACGAACCCCGCGATGTTCCCATCGGCACGGCTAATCCCCTGGTGGACGGGGTTCATCGTTCAGTGGGTGAGGTGGTTTTCCGGGTACCCGGCAGCACCCATGACATCCGGCTCCACGCTGAGGAAGAGAAGTTGGGTGCCCTCAACGTGACTTTCCATGATGAGACCAACGGGGACACCACGGACGAGTGGCGGAAGGTCTTCATTCCGAAACCTCGCCCGGATGGCTCGGTGGTGATCGATTTCAACCGCAGCATCAACTACCCCAGCGCCTTCACCCCTTACGGCACATGCCCCATGCCGGTGCGGGGAAATTCCATCGATGTGCGGGTGGAAGCCGGCGAAAAACTCCCCCAGGAATGACGTTCCCACCCGCCCGGCAAGCCCGGGTTTAGGTGATTGCTGAAACCCCCGTGACTGCCCGGCCAACGATCAGCGAGTTGATCTCGTAGGAACCCTCATAGGTGTAGATGGCCTCAGCGTCGGCGAAGATCTTGGCGATCCGGTAGTTGGTGACGATTCCGTTTCCGCCCAGAATGGACCGGCCCAAAGCCACAGTCTCCCGCATCCGGGCGCTGCAGTAGGCCTTGGCGAGGGCCACCTGGGCCATGTCGGCACCGCCATGGCGAACGCCCTGGGCATCAGTGGAGATGTCTTCCTGCAGTTGGGCGATCCTCACCATCATGCCCATGCTGGCCACCGCGTTTCCCAGCATGTCCACCAGATGTTGCTGGATGAGTTGGAACTTGGCGAGCGGCTTTCCGAATTGCATACGCTCGACGGCGTACTGCCGGGCAACGTCGAACGCCGCCAATTGTTGGCCCACGGCTTGCCAGGCAACCATGATCCGGGAGCCCCGCAGCAGATGGTTGGTGTCGGAGAAGCTGCTGATTCCGGCGAAGCGATCCGATTCGGCCACTTCCACGTCAACGAAGCGGATGTCGGCATTCTGCACCGTCCGCAGCGCGATCTTGTTCTCGATCCGGCTCCGGGTGACGCCGGGAAGGGAAGCGTCAACAATGAACGCACGGATCGCTCCGTCGGCTTCGTCTTTGGCCCACACCAGCATGTAGTCGCAGAACGTCCCGTTGCCGATCCAGCGTTTGGCGCCGTTGACCACCCAGTAGTCTCCGCCGTCGGAGGCTGCCCGCCGGACCCTCCGCGCCGTGGTCTCCATGCCACCGGCAACATCGGAGCCGTGGTTCGGCTCGGTGAGCGCGAAGGCGCCGGTGGTGCGCAGGTTGGAGGCGTCGTCGAGGTAGCGGTCCTGCTGGGAGTCGCTGCCGAAGTCGTACAGCGACTCAACGAAGAGATCGTGATGGACCATGAAGAACGTGGCAATCGAGGTATCTACCCGGGTCATTTCGGCGATCACCAGGCCAGCGAACAGGTGTGTGTACCCCCGCTGGGCCGGCGCACTGAGCCTCAGCGCCGCGAGCTTGGGCAGGATGTGTTCGGGGAACTCTGCCTTTTCCCACCATTGCCCGGCGTAGGGGGCGATCTCCGAGGCCAGGAAAGCTCGTAGTTCGTTGAGTTTCCGCTGTTCCTGGACACTGAGCAGGGACTCGAAGTCAAAGAAGTCGGCGGTGGGCAGCTCCGCAACTGAGGACGCTAAAGCCCCGACAGAGGCCCCGGCAGATGTACCGCCGCTGTAGTCGCCCATCATTTGAGTCCCATCCGGATGGCGCCGTCCAGCCGGATTGTTTCACCGTTGAGCATGGCGTTCTCCACAATGTGCGCCGCCAAGTGTGCGTATTCGGCCGCACGGCCCAGCCGCGCCGGGTGGGGGACCTGCTGTCCCAGGGAGTCCTGCGCAGCCTGCGGAAGTCCAGCCATCATGGGTGTTTCAAAGATGCCGGGCGCTATAGTGGCCACCCGGATGAGCGAACGCGCGAATTCGCGTGCCAGTGGCAGGGTCATGGCCGCCACTGCACCTTTGGAGGCAGCGTAGGCGGGTTGTCCGATCTGACCTTCGAAAGCAGCAACCGATGCGGTGTTGATGATGACTCCGCGCTCCGGACCGCCCAGTTCCGTGGACACCGGTTCGGTCTCCACCATGGCAGCGGCGGCGAGCCGGATCACGTTGAAGGTTCCCACAAGGTTGATCTGGATGACCCTGTTGAACGTTTCCAGGGGCAGCACGCCGTCGCGTCCCAGGACTTTTCCGGGTGTGGCGATGCCTGCGCAGTTGACCACGATCCGCAGCGGTCCAAGGGCTGCGGCAGCGTCGATGGCGGCCTGAACCTCCGTTTCATTGGTGACGTCCGCGGGGACAAAGACAGCCCGGGAATCCGAATCCGCAGCGGAATTGTTCAGTTCTGCCGCGTACGTGGCTCCTGCCGATTGCGGCAGGTCCACCAGAACCACCGACGCCCCGGCGTCGAACAGCCGCTTTGCCGTAGCGGCCCCCAGTCCTGATGCCCCACCGGTAATCAGTGCCACCGTGCCCTTGATGTCCATTCATCCTCCTTGATGCAGACCCAAAATCCGTTAATGCATGTTAACTGGAATTGTGAGTCAGCGCACCCTCGGTAGGCTGGAGCCATGCCACCTGACGCTTCTCCCGCCGACCAGCCACTCCCCCTTGCAGACCCCAACGAGTGGGCAACGCGCGCCAATCAGGCCGCCCGGTCAGTGACGCGGACCTTTGGCCGGCCGCTGCTGTTCCTTCCCGGTACGCACATCGGGGCGGTCAGCCTTCCCACCAAACCCCTCCGCCATATCGTCGGCCCTTGGCACTACTGGTGGCAGGCGCATTACGTCGATTGCCTGGTGGACGCCGGCCGCCGTGAGCTGGCCACCGCAACAAAGTTCGACGGCGCCTCCCGCCCCAGCGCGGGTCGGCTGGCTTCGCGGCTGGTCACCACCATCCGTCTGCGGAACCTTCTACGGTTCGAGAACCACTACTACGACGACATGGCCTGGCTTGCCCTCTCGACGCTTCGCCTCGAGCGGCTGGCCGAGGAGACCAGGAACCCGGGCCGCCGACGCAATGCGTATCTTCGCAAGAAGTTGACGCTGCAGTTCGACTCGGCCTCAACGGATGATCTGGGCGGAGGAACGTTCTGGAGCACCGCGAGGGATTTCAAGAACACCCCGGCCACAGCTCCTGTAGCGCTATATTTCGCGCGGACCGGACGCAGGGAACGCGCAGAGGCGCTGGTGAAGTGGCTCAACAACAGACTCTTCGACCCCCAACGGGGCGTTTACATGGATGGACTGCGCATCCGCGGAGGCGGGACCGTCCTGGAGAATGCCGTCTACACCTACAACCAGGGCCCGGTTCTCGCAGCATTGCTGGAACTTGGTGCCCCGGAAAACCTGGAACGTGCAGCCCATCTGGTGGAGGCCGTGGCCCGCGAACTTACGGTCCCCGAAACCCTTATCATTCGCGGCGACGGCACCGGCGACGGCGGACTTTTCACCGGTATCCTGATCCGCTACCTCGCGCTCGCTGCAAGGGATCAACGCCTGCCCGCAACGGCTCGGGAGACTGCCCGTGAACTGGTCCACGCCACCGCTGATGCCTTCTGGTCGGGCCGCCGCGAAGCGCCTGAACTGCCGCGGACAAAAGCCCCCAATGCGGCGCTCGTCTTCTCTCCCAGTCCCCTGCGGCCGGCCACCGAGACGTATCCGGCGGGCGCCGCCGTCGAACTTTCCACCCAGCTTCAGGCCTGGATGACGTTCGAGGCAGCCGCTACCCTGGCGCCAAACTAGGCAGGGCGCTTTTTCTGCGGGTAAGGCGTTTCGTGCCTGGCCAGCATCTCCACGAATCCGGCGATCTTTCGTGCCCGGGTTTCTGCCCGCTTGACCCCGTTGGTGCGGTGAATCAGGGCGAAACGGTTTTGGGAGGTCAGGACCTCGAACATGGCTTGGGCTTCAGGCACGGCGGCGATGGCCGCGGTGAGGTCGTCCGGGACAACGGAGTCAGCGGGCCCGGCGTAGGCTGCTTCCCAGCGGCCATCGGCCTTGGCAGCCTCGACGGCGGCACGTCCGGCGTCAGTCATCTTGCCTTCGGATTCCAAGCGGGCAATGTGCCCCACGTTCCGGGCAGACCAGATGCTCTTGCGGCCCCGTGGGGTCATACGCTGCATGTAGCTCTGATCGTCACGGCTCTTAGCCTGGCCGTCGATCCAGCCGAAGCACAAGGCCTCATCCAGGGCGGCGTCATAGTCCAATTCGGTGATGCTGCCACCCTTTTTGTGCAGGATCAACCACACTCCCGGGCTCTGGGCTGCATGCGCGGAAAGCCATTCACGCCACGCGGCGCCGTCTTTGACAAGGAGTTCCTGGAGCTCAAGGGGCATGGCTCCATTCTGCTGCGAAACGGGCCGCGCCTGGCAAGGCCACGCGGCATAGGCTGGGAACTGACCGCCCACTCCAGGAGGACCCATGCTGCGATCCCGCCCCACCCACTACACGTCCCGCCCCGAGCAGTGGTCCACGCTCCTCCAAGCGCTGGGGCTGGTGAAGACCCTGGACGAGGACGGTTGGTGGGAGTTCGACGCCGGTTCGGGGCGCCTCGCGCTGGGCTTCGTGGAGCACGATCACCCGCTGGATGGCTCCACGATCTTCGGGGTGGAGGTGGGGGACCTGGCGGAATTTGCGCGCCGTACCGAGGAAGCAGGCACCCAGGCAGACGTTCACGAAAGCAACGACGGGCGTACCGTGCGGATCTCTGCCGAAGACGGTTTCGAGTTCTTCGCGTTCCCTGCCACGAGGGCAGCCGATGGCACGTGGGCCACTTCCACCGAGGCCGATCCAGCGCTGGCCGTAGTAGCCAGCTGGATCAGTCCCTTCGTGGGCCTTGCAGCCAACGATCTCCGCAACATCGGCGCCCGGCCCCGCACTGAAGACGACGAATCGGCCACGTTCACCACTAAGAACGGCGGGATCCTGAGGGTCATCCATGGCGCCGACAGCACCAACGGGGACCTCTCTTTTGATTACGACGGCGGGCTGGAACCTTTACTGCGTCGGCTTACCGACGCGAAAATCGAGGCCCGGATCAGCGAGGACGTGCTGTACGTGGCCAGCCCGGATGCTGCGGGCGGCGCGGCGCCGGCGTCGGTGGTGATCGAAAAATCGCCACCACAGCAGAGCCATCCATCCTCGCCCGCATAACATCCGGGGAGCCGCTCGGCTCGATTTTGGCCCTCTAATACCGCCGAGAGCGTAACCTCGCAGCCACCGGAACGCCACCAAGGAAGTTCGGCTGGGGATGGGGTAGAACTTAACCATGAGCGTACGTACACCCGACCCGTATCCAGGCTGGCTTTCAGATGAAGACCTCTTCGAAGCCCGCGGCCGACTCCCCATGGTCTATGTGGAGGCCGTTCCGGTCAGGCTGGATCCGCTCGGGTATGTGAACGAAGTCGGGACGCTGCTCCAGGGCGACGCAGACGGCAACATGGTCCGCTACCTCGTCTCCGGCCGCGTCCTCTACCGCGAGACCATCCGCGCAGCCCTCCTGCGGCACATGGAAAAGGACCTCGGTCCCTTGGCTTTCCCGCAGCTGCCCATCAGCCCCGTCCCCTTCACCGTTGCCGAGTACTTCCCGGCTCCGTCCCAGACCGGCTTCACGGATGACCGCCAGCACGCAGTCTCGCTTGCCTACATCATTCCTGTGACCGGCGAATGCGAACCGCGCCAAGACGCCCTGGAACTCACGTGGATGACGCCCCAGGAAGTGTTGAGCGAGAACGTCCAACAGGAATTCGACGGCGGCCGCGGGAACCTCGTGAGGCAGGCTTTGGCTTTCTCGGGCATCGTTCTCTAGCGGGTCCCGGCCCCTGCGCCGGCTGGTCTTTGTAGACTGGACGGCGGACCCCAAGAGAACCAAAGGACTTCCGATGACTCACAGCCCAGCCACGCAGCAGTACAAAGAAAAGCAGGCTGGGGACCTGCAGCCCGGAGATTTTATCTACCCACCCGGCGATGGACCGGCGCAGGAAATTTCAGCCGTTGAGGTACAAAACGATGACTTCGGCGTGGCCGCCTTGCTGCTGGTGACAATGGTCGACGGCGGTACGGTGCGGATCGCCGTCGGGTCCAGTGTGCCGGTTGGTGACGGGGCAGGCATTGGCCCTGCCCTGGACCCGGACGGCCCCGACTCCAGCACCGCCAGCTCAAACGCGGCCGGCCCGGACGTCTCAGGCTCCAGCACCGCAGTCCCCAGCACCCCGGGCTCCAGCACCTCCTCAGAGGGCGACGAAGACGCCCAAGCCGGACCCGCCGTCGTCGTGCCTCCCCGCCCGGAAACGCCGCCTGCCTATACGGGCCCCAGCGCCGAAGAATTGGCGCTCATTCCCGAACCCGACGGCACGCCCGAAGCCGTGGTGCGCGCCGCAGCCGCTAACCACAAGGGCAAGAACGGCGTCCAGGTCCTGGCAGAACGGTTGGCGAAGGGCATCAACACGAAGTCCGGGAGTTGCCTCCGGGACCTCAGCAACCTGGCGTTCGATCTGTGCATCGTCCTCCGCGATCCGGACCACGCTTTGGCAGTGGCGGACCTGCTCAATGTGCTGCCCTTTGACGGCAACCTGGACCGCTGGGCCTCGATTGAACGGGCACTTGCCCTGTCCAGCTTCATTTGCCGTGAAGCCGGCCAAACCGAACGTGCGGCGGTTTACGAGAAGTTGCTGCGCGCGCCCGAATCCCAGGAAGAAGACCCGTTCAAGGCCAGGATCAATGCCCGGGTCCGCCAGCGCTCGCTGAACGAGCCCAATCTGTATGACAAGGAAATCTTCCGCGCAATCGACAACGGCAACCACGAAGCCGAGCGCGAATGGCGATTCCTCCGGCTTGAAGCCCTGATGTTCCTGCGTGCCCATGGCGGATCGAAAACCATTGGCGAGGACGAGTTGGCCCGGAGGATCGGCAACGAACTGGAGTCAGTGCGGGCCTGACCCCGACCCGCGAAATGCAGGGCCTGTTCTGCGGGCCCGAACGGCGGTAGATTCGGGGCCATGACGAACAATCTGAGCGTTGTGATTAATGCCGACGCGCAGCAGGTTTGGACAATGCTGCGCGAACCGTCGCTGGTGGCTCAATGGCATGGCTGGGAAGCTGATGACCTCACCGACGAAATCAAACAGATCTACTTCAACACCGATGTTGTGGAAGGGCCCGATCACACGAGCCTGACCGTCAACGGCGGCGATGTCTTTGAGCTCCACCCCGTCTCCGGCGGTACCGAAGTGAAGATCACCAGGGCCGCGCTCGACCACAATTCAGAGTGGGCTGAGTGGGACGAGGACATCACCCAGGGCTGGCTCACGTTCCTGCATCAGTTGCGCTTTGCTTTGGAACGGCATCCCCACGGGCACCGGCGGACGCACTTCATATCCGTTCCGGGCAAAGGCGGGCCGGCCATTGAAAAGTTGGGGCTCGGCGATCTGCCGCCCGTTGGGGAGGAGTACTCGCTCACGCTTGGCACCGGCGAGAAAATCTCAGGCAAGGTCTGGTTCAAGAGCCGGCACCAGGTGGGCCTTACCGTGCACAGCTACGCCGAGCACGGGGACGGGCTGCTGATCGTTGCCGAGCAGCTGCCCATTCCGGAAAAGAGGCCCGACGGCGGTTCCATGGTGATTGCCTCCACCTACGATCTCGGGGCACACACCTTGGCAGACATCCGGTCCTCGTGGGACAACTGGAAGGCTGAGAGCTACGGCTCGTAGGGGTTTTTCGGCAGGTTACTCCCGGTAAAGCTGGCACACTTGATAGCGTGCCAGCTTCCGTTTCCGCTTCTGCGTCTGTATCCGATTCTTCTGTTCCCGCCCTGCCTGACTTGCCAGGATTATCCTCCCGGCAATCCGAGTTCTCCTTTTCGGTGGGCAAGCGCCTGACTGAAACGTGCCCGCCGTCGGACGCCCAGGTAGAGGCCAACGGCGGCGCTTTCCTTGGCCGGACCGGAACCATCACCACGCCGCACGGGACCATCCAGACGCCGGCGTTCATCGCCGTCGGGACCAAAGCAACCGTAAAGGCAGTCCTGCCGGAGTCCATTTCCGAACTCGGCGCGCAGGCCGTGCTGGCCAACGCATACCACCTGTATCTGCAACCGGGGCCGGAAATCCTCGACGCCGCCGGCGGCCTTGGCGCGTTCATGAACTGGTCCGGGCCCACGTTCACTGACTCCGGCGGATTCCAGGTGATGAGCCTGGGCTCCGGGTTCAAAAAAGTGATCGATATGAAGAACGTGGATTCGTCCGGGCCCGATGACGCGGTAGCGCCTGGCAAGGAACGCCTGGCGCACATTGACGATGACGGTGTCTGGTTCAAATCCCACCTCAATGGGGACCGGCACCGCTTCTCCCCCGAGATCTCCATGCAGGTCCAGCACCAGATCGGTGCGGACATCATGTTCGCCTTCGATGAGCTCACTACGCTGCAGAACTCCCGGGCCTACCAGGAGGAGTCGCTGGAACGGACCCGGCTTTGGGCGCTGCGTTGCTTGGAGGAACACGCGTCGTTGACTTCTTCCCGCGAGGGCAAGCCGTATCAGGCATTGTTCGGCGTGATCCAGGGAGCCCAGTACGAGGACCTGCGCCGAAAGGCCTGCCAGGACCTGGGCGCCATGCCTTTTGACGGGTACGGGATCGGCGGGGCGCTGGAGAAGGAAAACCTGGGCACGATTGTCCGCTGGTGCAACGAAGAACTTCCCGAAAACAAGCCGCGGCACCTTCTGGGGATCTCCGAACCGGACGACATCTTCACGGCCATCGAGAACGGCGCCGACACTTTCGACTGCGTCTCCCCCACCCGGGTTGCCCGGAACTCCGCGTTCTACACGCCGTTTGGCCGGTTCAACCTCTCCGGGGCCCGCTATAAGACGGACTTCGGACCGTTGCAGGACGGCTGCGACTGCTACACCTGTGTCAACTATTCCCGGGCCTACATCCACCACCTGTTCAAGGCCAAGGAAATGCTCTCGGCAACCCTGATCTCCATCCACAACGAGCGCTTCGTGGTGAAGATGGTGGACGATGCCCGGTTGGCCATCGAATCCGGGGACTTCTTCGAGTTCAAGGCGGAGACGCTGGGCCGGTACTACTCCTAGCTCTCTCGCTTGCCCCGAGATCGCGGGAGTGCGGCCAGATCGCCGGAGGCATGCAGGATCGCCGGGCCTGTCCGGCTAACTCGCACAGCTCCCGCGTCCCCGGCATGGATCCGGCGGTTTCGTCTGTTGTCCACATAACGACGGCGGGGGCTACTTTCGGCGTCGAGCCTGCCTGAGGCTGAGGTGATGAGTGAAAAACCAACTGCATCCCTTCCTCAAATTGGAACCCTTTGGCGTACCCAGCAGCTCAATGAACTGGGACTCAGTTCACGGGCAATCGGCACGCTGGTCCGCCAGGGTGACCTCATCCGAGTGCGCCAAGGCTGTTATATACGCCGCGCGGCATGGGAGAAACAGCCGGATGATGTCCGCGGCAAACAGCTGATCCACGCACATGCACATGGAACGCTCACCACGTCCACCGGCGGCTACGTCTACAGCCACACGTCGGCGGCGCGGCTGCACGGACTCTTTCTGTGGAACGTGGATCAGCTCATCCACGTCACCCTTCCCACCAACCCATCCAGCGAGCGCCTCGGCAAGGATGTTCGCGGGCACAAACTGCGATTGACACGCTCCCAGATCACCACGGTGGAATTCCTCCAGGTCACCGATCTTGAGCGAACTGTTGTGGACTGTGCCAAGACTCTGAACTACCGGCAAGCGTTGATCATCATGGATCATGCGCTGCGGCTGGGAGCGGATAAGCCACTCATGCAAGCCCACGCAAGTACCCTCTCCGGAAGGCGAGGATGCCGTACCCTGCAGAGATGCCTGGCCAATGCTGATCCCCATCGGAGTCCCCTGGTGAAACCCTCTGCCGTGAACTGCTCATGCGCCTTAAATTGCCAATGCCCGAGGCCCAGGTGGAGGTGCAAACCCGGATTGGACGGCACCGATTGGATTTCGCTTGGAAGAAAGAGAAGGTGGCCCTTGAGTTCGACGGGGAGGTCAAGTACTTCAAGTACGCCCGCACAGACCGGGTGATCTTTGAGGAACGACGCCGGGAGAAGGCCCTGGTAGAGGACGGCTGGTTCTTCATCCGTGTGGAATGGAAGGACCTGTTTCAGGAGCAGGAGTTCAAGGCGCGGGTTCTGAAAGCGCTCAGGAGATGACAGGGGCCGGTTTTCGAGAACGCCGGACTGCGCGAACACGCGGGAGCCGCGCGAGGTCGCCGGGCTTTTCCGGCGATCTCGTACAGCTCCCGCGTCCTGGGCGTCCTCCGGTGAACTCAGCGCCGGGCCAGCCCAAGCCTAGGCTGCAGCGACCCCGTAGCTCGGCTCGCGCTTCTTGATCCAGCCGACCACCAGCACGGTGACGGGTACGAACAGGAACTCCACGGCCGTCTTGTAGACGAAACCGGCCAGGGCATAGTTCAGGAACGAGCCGAAGTCCGTGATGCCGATGACCGACGCCGCGATGCTGCAGAAGATCAGGGTGTCCACCAGTTCGCCCACCACGGAAGATCCCATCAGGCGTGCCCACAGGCTCTTTTCGCCGGTGCGGGCTTTCATCTTCACCAGGATCCACGAATTGATGGTCTGGCCGGCCAGGAAGGCCAGCAGCGAACCCAGGACGATCAAGGGAACGGGTCCAAGGGCGCCTTCGATGGCGGCTTGCTTAGTGGTTCCGTAGTCGTCGCTGAAGCCGGGGAGCACAATGATGATCCAGTAGCAGAGGGAGGCAAAGACGGAGAGTGCGAACGAGGTGATGATCGCCTTGCGCGCCACTTTGAAGCCGTAGACCTCGCTCATCACATCGCCCAGGATGTAGGCGATCGGGAACAGGAAGAACCCGCCGTCAGTGATGATCGGTCCGAGCACCACGCCTTTGGAAGCACCGATGTTGGACAGGATCAGCACCACGGCCATGATGGCCAGCATGATGCCGAAATACGGGGAGCCGATCGACGCGAAGCGCGGAGCGGGCTTGCTCAGAGTACTGGAGCCTGAGGGCGAGGGCATGGGTCATCCATTTCGTAGTGGTTCGCGCAGGCTCCCTTCCTGAGGGCGCCCCGCTGTATTAGCACTGTGGTTGGTGGGGCATCCGGCCCGGCACCGGTTCCATTCTCCCACTCCTCCCCCCAACGCTCTCCCACATCCCACCCCCTTTTGAGCATCCCTCTCCCACATCCCAAGCCCTTCCCCCCAACGCTCGCTCATTCCCACATTTTTGAACATGTTCAGAAAGCTGGCATACTGTTCCTGAACACGTTCAAAAAAGGGCAGGGAGCACTTCCATGGCAGCAAAGAGTGAGCAGACCCGACAACTAGTGGCCGACGTCGCGCTGATGATGTTCCGTGAGATCGGATTCGAGAAAACCACCATGCGCGCCATTGCCCAGGAGGCAGGAGTGTCCGTGGGGAACGCCTATTACTACTTTGCGTCCAAGGATGAACTCGTCCAGGAGCTCTACGTCCAGGTACAGGATGAGCACGCAGTCGTTGCAGCACAGGCACTGGAAGGCGTTCACGACCTCGCGGGCCGCCTGAAAGCAGTGCTGCACACCGGCATCGACGTCATGGCGCCCTACCACCAGTTCGGTGCCGATTTCATCGCGACGGCGATCCGGCCGTCGTCGCCCGTCAACCCGTTCGGCGAGGCGTCCACCGCCGCCCGTGAGGCTTCCCTCGCGATCTTCCGGTCCGCCGTCGAAGGTTCCTCCCCGGCCGTGGCGAAAAAGTTGCGCGGGGATCTACCGGAGCTGCTGTGGCTGGCGTACATGGGCGTCGCGCTGTTCTGGGTCTACGACCGCTCGGAAGGACAACGCCGCACGCGAAAACTAATCGACGGCGCGGCTCCCCTTCTGGCTAGGGGCTTGTCCCTGGCGAAAATACCCGGCGTCAGCAAAGTCTTCGACGACGTTCTGGGGCTCGTGCGCAGCGTCAAGGAAGATTCGTGATGCCGCGGACAGTGGTGATCGCCGGTGCTACCGGGTTCATTGGCAGCTACTTCCGGCGTCGCTTTTTGGACGCGGGGTGGCAGGTTCGGACCGTCGGGCGGGACGGTTCCGCTGATGCGCAATGGAACGACGACGGCGCCATCACCAAAGCGCTGAACGGCGCCGAACTGTTGGTGAACCTCGCCGGACGCTCCGTGAACTGCCGTTACAACGAGCAGCACCGGCGGGAGATTGTCGATTCCCGGGTTTTGACGACGCGGGCCTTGGGCCGTGCGGTTGCCGCGTGCGACGAGCCTCCCCGGACGTGGATCAACTCAAGTACGGGCACCATTTATCGACACGCGGAGGACGGCCCGCAGTCTGAGGTTTCGGGGGAACTCGGCAGCGGGTTTTCCGTGGATGTGGCCCGCGCGTGGGAAGACGAGTTGGCGGCGGCTGCTGCTCCCCGTACAAGGAAAGTGCCGCTTCGAATTGCCATTGTGTTGGGAGCCGGGGGCGTCATGGAGCCCCTCCGCAATCTTGCGCGGTTGGGTCTGGGTGGGCATATGGGGCCCGGCACGCAGAAGTTCAGCTGGATCCATGTGGAGGACTTGTACCGCGTGGTGCTGTTCGTTCACGATCACGCTGAGCTGTCCGGTCCTGTGAACGCAGCAACACCTTACCCCGTGGACAACCGCGAACTGATGTCCCTGGTCCGGAGGAGTTTGGGTGTTCCTTTTGGGATTCCGACGCCCGCTTGGCTCCTGGAAGCGGGCGCGATCCTGATCCGGACGCAAACGGAGCTGGTGCTCAAGAGCCGATGGGTGGAGCCGCGGAAGTTGCTCGATGCCGGGTTCGCGTTTGAGCACCCAACCCTGGCAGGGGCGCTCAACCAGATTGCGCAGCGGAAGCCCTCTCGCACATAGCCGCCCCTACAGCCGGACGCTCTTTCACATAACCGCCCCCTTCAGCCGAACCCTCTTTCACATAACCGCCCCTACAGCCGAACCCTCTTTCACATAATCCCCTACAGCCGGACGCTCTTTCACTATCCAGGAGAATAACCATGAGCCAGGAACCGTGGACTGACGAGGCCGAGTACGGGCTTGCAAGTCCCCACCCGTTTGCCGAATCACGGTACGGGTCCAAGGATCGGGTGGTGCTCGGCGGCAAGGGATTGGCTATGGGAATCGCGGTAGCGCACCTGACATTCTGTGCCTTTTGGGGCATCCAAGCACCGGGATGGGCCATCATTTTCTTTGGTTACAGTCTGCTCCCGGTCTGGATGGTCGGCGCGGCTGTGGGGTCGCTTCTCGGTCTGGCACTGCGTCGACTTCGGAATCAATGGCTTCACGTTGCCGTGTTTTTCGCCGGAGGTTTGCTGATGTGTGCGCCGTTCGGCGGACTTTCAGGAACAGGTCCCCTACTTGTCTCATCGTCAATTGCCTTGGCTGCAGGTATCGGCCGCCTCGCCGCGTGGAAGCTCGTGCGTATCAGCGTCCCGGCCAAACCCGCGGGACCTGAAAGAGCGTCCACCCCAAACCCGCGGGACCTGAAAGAGCGTCCACCCCAAACCCGCGGGACCTGAAAGAGCGTCCACCCCAAACCCGCGGGACCTGAAAGAGCGTCCAGGCCAAACCCACGGGACCTGAAAGAGCGTCGCCGTCAGGCCGAAACCTAAGGAAGTGTTAGGAAATGCCCGGCCGGCTAGGGCTGTGCCGTGCATCACCCATAGTTTGGAACATGTCCTCTTCACCTTGGAGGACCTTTCTTAGTCGACGAAGAGCCATGCGCAAGGACGCCATGAGCACCCGCTTCATGGACAGAACGAACTCATGCAAGACACGGCTGCCGCAAACGCTGCCGTCCAGGAAGGTTCATTGATGAGCACCCAACAAGCTGCACCTCTGAGCGAGGCCGCTCAGACCCGCAAGGCCGTGAGCAACATCCTCAAGGGCTCTGCGGGCAACCTCGTGGAGTGGTTCGACCTCTACGTCTATACCGTTTTCGCGGCGTATTTCCAGTCGCACTTCTTTAATTCTTCGGATGACCTCCAGGCCGGCCTTGAAGCGATGGCTGTCTTCTCGACGTCGTTCCTCATGCGTCCCATCGGAAGCTGGTTCTTCGGCCGTTACGCCGATCGGAAGGGCCGCAAGGCTGCACTGACGCTGAGTGTGACCATGATGTCGGCAGGCTCGTTCGCCATCGCCATCCTGCCGACGCAGGACGTGATCGGCTTATGGGCCTTGATCCTGCTGGTGTTTATCCGCTGTGTGCAGGGCTTCTCCGTAGGCGGCGAATACGGCACGAGTGCCACCTACATGTCCGAGGCCGCGACGGCCAAGCGGCGTGGTTTCTTCTCCAGCTTCCAGTACGTGACGCTGATCGGCGGGCAGATGCTGGCCCTCTTGGTGCTGGTGATCCTGCAGAACACCATGAGCAAAGAAGACCTGACCGCGTGGGGTTGGCGGATTCCGTTCGCCCTGGGTGGCGCCGCGGCGTTGGTTGTTCTGTGGCTTCGCCGCTCAATGGAAGAAACCCTCTCCGCGGATCAGCTCCGCGCTGCACACGTCAAGGTTGAGGGCGAGGCACAGCCGGGCACCATGAAGCTGCTGTTCACCAAGCACTGGAAGCCGCTGCTCATCTGCATCGGCATCACCTTGGGCGGCACCGTGGCGTTCTACACGTACACCAACTTCATCCTGAAGTTCATGAACGATACTTCGGGCATCGCCAAGACCGATACCTCCGTCATCAACTTCTGGGCACTGTTCATCTTCATGCTGCTGCAGCCCGTGTACGGCATGCTCTCTGACAAGATCGGCCGGAAGCCGCTGCTGATCTGGTTCGGTGTGACCGGTGTGCTGTTCACCTGGCCGCTGCTGTCCACGCTGGCTGGAACCAAGGATCCGTTCGTGGCGTTCCTGCTGATGTTCGGTGGTCTGCTGATGGTGGGTGGCTACACGTCCATCAATGCTCTGGTGAAGGCTGAACTGTTCCCGGCATCCATCCGCGCACTCGGGGTTGGCCTCGGTTACGCGATTGCCAACTCACTCTTTGGCGGCACGGTTCCGCTGATTGGCGCTGCACTGCAGAAATCGGGCCAGGTGGACATGTTCTTCACCTATGTCACAGCTGCAATCTTCATCTCGCTGCTGGTGTACATCTTCGCGCTGAAGAACAAGAAGCCCACGCATTTGGATGCGGAGCAGGGCAACGCCTTTGTGTCCAAGGGCACTGCGAAGGACGACGACGACAAGAAAGACCTCGTCAACGCCTGATCCTGCTCACTTGCGAGGCCCGCTCTGCGCCCTTTGGATACTCCGAAGGGCGCAGAGCGGGCCTCACAACGTTAAGCTCTAGTAGCGAACCAGCCCACCAAGCCCACCAGCCCACCAGCCCACCAAGCCCAAAGGATCCGGACAGTGCACGTGCTCATCGTCGAGGATGACGACGCCATGGCGTCGGCCTTGAGCGCCGCTGTCGCCTCCGCGGGCCATAAGCACACCCGGGTGTCCCGCGGCGAGGACGCGCTCCTGGCGCACCGGCAGCACGAGGTCATCCTTTTGGACCTTGGCCTCCCTGACTTGGATGGTTTGGATGTCCTGCGGAAACTCCGGCAGGTCACGCAGATCCCCATCCTCATCCTGACGGCCCGCGACGACGAACGCAGCGTTGTGCTGGGCCTCCGGTCCGGCGCCGATGACTACCTGGTCAAGCCTGTGAAGCTGGTGGAATTGCTCGCCAGAATAGAAGCAGTTACCAGGCGCACCAACCGCACGGGCCAGGAAGCTCCGCACACCATCATCCTCGGAGATCTGCACGTAGACCTGGACCGCCGCGTCGCATCAGTCAGCAACAAAGAACTCGCCCTCACCGCCACCGAATTCGATCTCCTCAGCCTGCTGGTCAGGAACGCTGGCTCAGTGGTGACCAGGGAGCAGATCCTGGACGCACTCTGGGGCGACGCATTCCTGGCGCATTCAAGGTCCTTGGACGTCCACCTGACGGGTCTCAGGTCCAAGCTTCAGCTTCCCGGGTTCATCATCAACGTCCGAGGCGTCGGCTACCGCGTTGAGCAACCGTGAAAGTCCGGGTCTTGGGCATTCTGAGCCTGTTGGTGGTGGTCATTGTGGTGACGGTGTCCAGTGTGATCCTGACATCGGCCAGCCGGGAGCTCACCCAGGAACTGCAGATCAACCGCGTCGCAGCACTCAATCGTTTTGCGCAGTTGGCCAGCGACGCCGCTGAACACACCAATACAACGCAGCTGCAGCGGGAAATGGACCGCTATTCCGAGCTTTATGGTGAAGGAATCCTGATCCGGCTCCAACAGAAAACGCTTCGCTCCGGCAGTCTTAACGAGGACCAACCCCAGGTCAGGGATGCCCTCAACCGTGCCAGCCTCAACCTCAGCGATGCCACGCTGAACCCGGTTCGTGCCTTCGGTACCGGCCACGATTTCATCTCCAGGCCATTTGGCACAGCCAGCCAGGTACTCGGGGAGGTGGTTGTTGAAGTCAACCTCGACGCAGCCCGCCAGAAGCTACGGGAGCGGTGGCTCGTCGTCGGGCTTGCCGCACTGGCCTTGGGTGCGCTGCTGCTCGTGGCGGCGTCGCGCATCACGGCGTGGGTTTTGCGGCCGGTCCACAGGCTCAGCAAAGCTGTCCACGAGCTTGAGGCAACGGGCAAAACCAGCCAGCTTCCCGAGGCCGGTCCGCCTGAGCTCCGCGAGTTGAGCCGGTCCTTCACCGCCATGGCCGATACCGTCTCCGAAAGCATGGAGTCACAGCGGCGGCTCATCGCCGACACGTCACATCAGCTCCGGAATCCGGTGGGGGCGCTGCGGCTGCGGATCGACCTGCTGCAACTCGCCCTGCGTTCGAAGCCGGAAATAGAAGCGGCAGCCGGAGTCGTAGCCGAACTTGAGCGGGTGGAAGAAATGCTCGACGGCGTGCTGAAGCTGGCAACTGCCGAACATCGCGCCTCCGAAGGTTCTGCTCGTGTGGAGCCGAAATCAGAACATCGGCGTTCGACCGTCATCGATCCCTTCCCGGTCCTGCAGGGCGAAGTGGAACGGGCGGCGCCGGCCGCTCGCCTTGTCGGATCAGAGTTGACTTTGAGGGGCTCAGCGCCCGTTGGCCAGATCGAGTGCGACCCCGATGAGCTCGCGCACATGGTGGGTGAACTCCTTGCCAATGCGATCAAATACGCCCCTGGCGCCCGTATCCTCGTAGCGATCCGACAGATACAAGGAGGCACCGCCGTCGAGATTTCCGATGACGGTCCCGGCCTCCCGGCCGATCAGCTCGCCGCTTCCACTACCAGGTTCTGGCGGGCGCCGCAGCACAGCAAGATCCCGGGCAACGGGCTGGGCATGACCATCGTTGAACGGCTGGCTGCAGCGAACGGCGCGCGGCTTGTCCTGGAATCGCGTGAGCCACACGGGTTGGTAGCCCGTCTCGAATTCACCCGGCCGCAGGGCGGTTCGCATGCTTGAGATGATCTCGCGGCGCAATGCCCTCAGGACTGCCATGGCACTGGGTCTCGGCGGTGCCATGCTCGCAACATCAGCCGGCTGCACCGCAGAGGAACGGCCGCGGGAACTGGCCGTCGCCGGTGGCGAAGCGGGCGGCTTCTATCTGGAGTTCGCCACCCTTCTGGCTGATTTGCTGCAGCGGGAGCGGGTGGCTGAAAAGGCGGTGGCCCTGACCACCGGAGGAAGCCTGGAGAACATACGGCGGGTCTTAGCCGGCGAGGCCACGTTCGCCGTGGCATTGGCCGACGCCGCCGCGCAGGCAGCTGCTTCCACGGGCAACGACGGCGGGCAGTTGGTAGCGCTGGGGAAGGTGTACCAAAACTACGTCCATTGCATCGTCCGCGAAGACAGCGGCATCCAAGCCTTCGCCGACCTCGCCGGGAAAACCGCGGGCGTGGGTGAGGTGGGCTCAGGAACCACTCTCACAGCAGGCAGAGTCATTGCTGCCGCAGGGCTTTCTTTGGAAACGGCCGGACCGGGCAGAGCTGTGAAGCAGGTCAACCTTGGATTGAACCAGGCACTGGCCTCCTTGAGGGACGGCTCCATTGACGTCATGATCCAGTCCGGAGGCGTTCCGACGGCGCCGATCGCCGCCGCGGCGCAGGAACTTCGCGTCCGGCTCCTGGACCTTTCCGAGCTCATTCCGTCCACGCGGGCCCAGTCCGGGTTTTTCTACGACCGCGTCCTCATTCCCGCGAACAGCTACGGGAACGCGACTGCCGTGTGGACCGTGGGCGTGGCCAATCTGCTCCTCTGCCGCAGGGATCTGACGGACCACATTGTTCGTCAGACCGTGGAACTCATGGTCGAACAAGCTCAGGATCTGGTGCCTAAGTCCAGCACCGGAGTTCAGTTCCTCAGCCCGGAAACTCTCATCAATACCGCCGGCCTGCCCCTGCATCCGGCTGCGGAGGCCGCTTACCGGGCGCTGCACGGATAGCCGTGAAAGCCGTGAAATCGGCATGAGGCCGCGAAAATGGCAAAATGGAAGACATGACTTCAGCCGTTGCCCCTGCCATTGCCTTGACCATCGCCGGCTCCGAAGCGACCGGTGGCGCCGGCGCGCAGGCCGACCTCAAGACGTTCCAGGAACTCGGAGTGTTCGGCATCGCGAACCTCACGTGCATTGTTTCCTTCAACCCAAAAGATAACTGGAACCACCGCTTTGTCCCCGTGGACCAGCAGGTTATTGCGGACCAATTGGAAGCCACGACGGCGGCATACGGCGCCGCGTCCGGCGCACCGTCGGTGTTGGACACCGTGAAGATCGGCATGCTGGGGAGCCCGGCAACCATCAGCACCGTTGAAAAGGCATTGGCCGAGGGCTCTTTCAAGCATGTGGTGCTGGACCCGGTCCTGATCTGCAAGGGGCAGGAACCCGGCCATGCCTTGGACACCGACCAGGCATTGAAGGCACAGATCCTGCCGCTGGCTACGTTCGTCACCCCCAACCACTTCGAAGCCGAATCCCTGTCCGGGCTCACCATTACTGACGAAGAATCGCTGAAGGCCGCAGCCATCCGCATCCATGAAATCAGCGGCGCAGCAGTCCTGGCCAAGGGCGGGGTGAGGCTGGGAGGCCCTGACGCCGTCGACGTCTATTACGACGGCGGGACGCTGGAAGTCCTGCGCGCTCCGAAGGTGGGCGAGGTAGCCGTATCCGGCGCCGGTTGCTCGTTGGCCGCCGCGGTAACTGCCGAGCTCGCCAAGGGGGCAACGCCACTGGAAGCTGCCCGGACGGCGAAGGCATTCGTCACCGCCGGCATCAAGAACCGAGTGTCCTCGGGCGCACCGTTTGATGCCATGTGGCAGGGTGGGGCCCTGTCCTAGCTGTTACCAAAGAAAACAGCCGCCCCGGAGACTCTTCCGGGGCGGCTGTTTTAGCGTGAGGGCGGTTTAGCGCGACACCTTGCCCATGAGTGAGGCGATCGGGCGCAGGAACAGGGGCCGGGCCAGGAACCAGGCGGCTGCCGTGAAGACGATAGAGGCTGCGAAGATCCCGAAGCCCCACCAACTGTTGGCGTCGTCGTTGGCGGCGTACATGTGGTTGAGGTTCCGCAGCGCACCTGTTGCCAGCACCAGCGTCACGTGGACGATCACGAACGCGACGAAGTAGATCATCACCGGGAAGTGGATCTTCCGGGCGAGTTCGATCGGATAGAACTTGTTGATGGCAGCTTTCTTGGGCCATGCTCCGGACATCCGGAGGCCAGTGATAATGGCCAGCGGTGCAGCGATGAAGACTGTGATGAAGTACGTCAGGAGCTGGAGGCTGTTGTAGTTGTTCCAGCCGTTCTCAACCGGCCAGTTCAGCGAGGCGTACTGAAGGCCTGCCGAAACGGCGTTGGGGAAGACGTCCCAGCTGGTGGGCACGATCCTCAGCCACTGACCGGTTGCGAAGAGCAGCACGATGAAGATGATGCCGTTCAGGACCCAGAGCGCGTCCAACGTCAGGTGGAACCACAGGTCCAGGCTGATCTTGGTCGGCGGATTTTTGGTCTTGATCAGTCCCTTATTGTTCCGGGTCCAGTTGGCGGCGGGCCGCGTGGTGGTGCGCACCTGCCAGCCCGATCTGATGATCAGGACCAGGAAGAACATGTTGAGGAAGTGCTGCCAGCCAAGCCAAGCCGGGAATCCGGTAGGGGCGCCTTCAGGAACGGCCGAGTGCCCCGGGTAGTCGGTGAGGAACTGCTGCACGGGCTGAAGTGTCCGGAGCCATTGTGCAACGAGCACCAGGATCAGTGCCACCACCAAAGCTCCTGCGGTGACGACGACGGGTTTGAACCACCTGTTCGACGTGATCCCGGACGACTTGCTTGAAACGGACATCAGGCCGCGTTCCTCTCTGGCTTGTTTGGCTGCGACCAGTTGGCGCTATATAGCGATTCAACCAGTTGCAGCCCGACGGTGAAAACGGCACCCGGGTTTCGGGGCGTTCGACGTCAAAAATCGCAGCATTCGGATACATGCCGCAATACATATTTCTAGAACAGACTTCCAGAATTATTTCCCGTTCCACAAGGCCCAGTCAAGGCTTCGCACTGGCTATGTGGATTCCTTCGGGGGTAGGATTCCAAAAAATGGCCGGGTGACACTCCGGTCCTTCGTCTGCCTGCGAGAGGAGCGTGAGCGTGGTCCGCAAGACCTCCGAAGCTGCAGTCATTGCCGGCTCCTGGCAGTGGACCCGCACCGCGGCAACACAGCGAAATCTCCTGGACGCGGCCGCCAGCGTGTTCGTGGAACATGGCTTTACCAACGCGAGCATCTCAGACATTGTGGCGCGAGCCGGATCCAGCGTGGGCAGCCTCTATCACCACTTCGGGGGGAAGACCGAGCTTTTCCTCGCATTGTGGGACGACTACCAGAACGAACACGAGCGCTTGGTGGCCGCATCCGTGGCGAAGGCACGCAAGGCCGGTCAGAACGATCCCCTGGCACTGTTCAATGTGGGCAGCCGCAGCTATTTCGACTACACCTGGAAGCACCGTGACCTGGAACGGGTGTTCATTGAGGGCGACACTCCCCCGGGCTTCGAGGTACTCAGGCGGGAGCGTGGCCGTGAATGGGTGCGGCAGAACTCCGTGCTCTTGGGTGCCAGTGACGACACCCTGGGGAGGCTCACGGTTGCGGTGATCACTGACATCGTCACCGTGTCCGGGCAGGAAGTGGCATTGAGTGCATCCAAACGAGAGGCCGACGAAGTTGTTGAAGCCGCCTCAGTGCTGGTGGGCCGCCTGGTCCGCTAAAACCCAAACCCTCTGGCACCTCCCGCTGCCATCAACCCAACCCTCTGGCACCTCCTGAGCTATCGCGGGTCCGCCACCCACCCGGTGAACAATGGCATTCCCGTCTCGACGTGAATGATTTGATAGTGGAACGGACGGTCAAGGATGATCTCGCGTTCCGGGATGAGGGCACTTGAGTCCTCCGCGTTGATCTGGGTCACCGCGGAGGCGATGGTCCCCTTCTCGGCAACGGTGATGTTGGCTGCCTGGGCGGCTTGCGTCAACTTCATGCCCTGCTGGATCCCGCCGAAATCTTTATCCGTAGCCAGCATCTGGTTGAGTCCAAGCGTTTCGAAGACCTTCCGCAACTCAAACGTGGTCTTGTGGTCCCACTTGGGAAGGCTGATGTGAACCATGTCCTTCGAGGCAGAACCCAATCCGTTAGCCACATCCGTCAGCACCTCCGCAGAAACCGCAGCCGGACCAGCCGAACCTTGCGCACCGCCGTCGGGCAGTATCAACCGCATTACGAAACCCTCCGCATACGGCAGGTCCGCGGCCTTCCATCCTGCGCCTTCGGTGTACGCCATGCCGAGGGAAGCATGCATGGTTGGCACGTTGATCACTTCACCGCCGGCCTTGGTGAACGGGCGGTCGGCGGTGTCGTTCGCTTCGAACGGCTCTTGCCAGGCAGCGGCGAAGTAGAGGGCATTGAGGAGGCTGAAGGTGTTCTCCGGACTGTACTTTGCTGGGGCTTCCTTGATCCGGCCCCCGGTATTCCTGTTGACCCACTGGTCGATGGCCGCTTTTGTCACAGCCTCGTCCCGGAAGTTCACCGGGTACACGCCCGTACCGAAATGACTGGCAAGCGTGCTGAGAAACGCTTCACCGGTAGGCACATCCTTGTCGACGAACAACCCGTTGGCCGCGTGCATGACAGGCTTGCGCGGCGGGTTCCCTTCGTCAACCGACCCGGGATCGCCGTCGAACTTTTCGAGGGAGGCGAGCAGCGCGTTCATCGCTTGGTCCCGCCCCTCGACGGGCAACCCCAGAACCGTATCCATCTCCGCCGCTGTGGCACCGGAAGCTCCCGCCCGCAGCATGCTCAGCGCAATCAACAGGCTGGCAGGCGACGCGACGACGTTGCCATTGTTTGCATCGCCACCGTCGGCAAGCAATGTGACGCCGAGCTTGCGCGCGGAAGCATTGAAAGCTTCAAGCTGCGCCGAATAGTCCGTTGCCTGAACCGAAACGCGCGCCACGCCGTCAGCGGTTAAGAGCCCGACGTCGGCTGGTTGCGGCGCACAGGCACTGATGGTCGCGGAGGCGCTCACCAGCGTCGCTGCCGCGAGCAGCGTTGTCACTTTCCGGATTCGATTCATGGTGCATCCCCCAGTTTGGCGTTGTCCTCACATAGTGCCCCGTTTGCGGTTGGAACTCACGTGAAGTGATAGAGGGATCACCAAATGTTGCCGGAACGTGAGAGAGCGATCCGCTCAAGCACGCGGGACGTGAGAGAGCGATCCGCTCAAGCACGCGGGACGTGAGAGAGCGATCCGCTCAAGCACGCGGGACGTGAGAGAGCGATCCGCTCAAGCACGCGGGACGTGAGAGAGCGATCCGCTCAAGCACGCGG
>NZ_JABMCX010000260.1 GCF_013179505.1 Paenarthrobacter sp. CM16
CTGAGCCAGCCCTGGACTACCTCGCCCACGTAGGGGTCGCGGAGGGATACCCAGTGGTCATCACCCCGTTCAACAGTGAGCAGGCCGGAATCCTCCATCTCCACCAGAACTTCGGTGCCAAAGATGGTTGCCAGGTCCATCAGGGTTGCGCGCTGCGCACAGGCCAGGATTTCGACGACGGTCCTGCTGGCCTGCGTTTCGCGCGCCAGTTTGGAACGGACGAAGTCCTCCACCACCGTTGCGCCCTCGAGTTTGATCCGGTCCCGGAGCGTCCAGACGGAATCGTTGAGCACCAGGTTGCCGCTATGCCGCTGCTCTTCCAACAGGGCGTGCAGGAGCATCGGATTTCCGCCCACCGCCGAGTGCAGTGAACCAACCAGCGTCGATGAAACGTAGTGTCCCAGCACTGAGCCCAGTACCTGTTTGGTCTGCTCTTCACTCAGGGTATTGAGGTGGACCTCGCCCAACTCCCCTTCGAGGACCAGGCGATGGAAGTCTGCTGGGAGGTCGCTGGCGCGCTGGACCGTGGCAACTATCTTCGCGGTACCCGTGGCCATGAGATTCAACAAGACCCCCGTACTCATGGGGTCCATGCCGCCGGCGTTGTCCACAATGAGGACGGTGTCCCGGCCGGCTGCTTCCTTCCTGATCAGGTTTGTCACCGCGTGGAGGATGCCCGTGGGCGAACCGACGGCTTCGGAGGGCAGGCGGGCCAGCAGGAAACCCAGGCATCCGTAAGGGGTTTGCCCATTGGCAACGGTGTTCCGCAATTGAAGGCTGTGGACTTTGGGGCCGAGGGACGAGACCACTGCGCGGGCGAGGCCGGACTTGCCGATTCCCCGTTGGCCGGTGAGGACCACGCCAAAGGAGTCCGGTGACTCCAGGAACTTGCCTGCCCTCGACAAATCCTGGCTTCGGGCCAGCAGGGACCAGGTCTGCCTGTCCGTTGGTCCGCCCACAAGATCGGGAGCCGCAGCCCTTGCTGCGCCTCCCCCGCCCTTGTTTAGCAACTCCGCCGACATTCGCATCCTTCGCTACACATCCGCGACAGTCCCCCACCGCTTACCTGCGTACCATGCACACTACCGCCGGGCGCCGACAGTTTGTAGGCCTGAGGGTCCTTCGAACCGTCAGGCTTTCCTCAGGCTTTCCTCAAGATTTGATCAAGCTTTGGCAGGGTGGTGTTTCTGCTGTGCCTGCAACAAGCCCTGGTCCATGAGCAGTTGGACGGCATCAGCGGCTTCATCCAGCAGGAACGGCAGTTCCTTCTTTTCGGCAGTGGCAAAATCCCGGAGGACGTAATCTGCGGTCTCCATTCGCCCTGGCGGCCGCCCGACACCTACGCGTACGCGCAAATAGTCCTTGGTGGCCAGTGCTTTGGAGATGTCACGCAGGCCGTTGTGCCCGCCCTCACCACCGCCGAGTTTTAGCTTGACTGTGTTAAAAGGGATATCGATTTCGTCGTGCACCGCAATGACGTGATCCGGTGAGATATCGAAAAAGTTGCACAGCCCTGCAACGGGTCCGCCGGAGGTATTCATATACGTCATGGGCTTGGCCAGCACCATGCGGGGGCCGCCTATGCCGAGCCGCCCCTCCACTACCTGGGCCCGCGCCTTGTGCACCTTGAACTTTCCGCCCATGCGGGAAGCAAGTTCGTCCAACACCATCTGGCCCACGTTGTGCCGGTTGTTGCTGTACTCACTGCCGGGGTTGCCGAGGCCGACAATCAGCCAAGTGTCACTCATGGTCTCATCCTAGGGAACGTTTAGTTGAATCAGCGGGAGCCTGATGCAGCTTCGAGCAGGGCAAGGAGAAAGGAAAGTGGCCGGGACCCTAAGGTACCCGGCCACTCAACGGCTTGCGCCTGAAGCAGTCAGAAGACTACTCAGCTGCCGGTGCTTCTTCTTCAGCCTCGGAAGCGGTCTCGGCGATGCGGACCACCAGGGTGTCACCTTCGGTGAGGAGGGTGGAACCCTTCGGCAGAACGAGGTCCGAAGCGTGGATGCTCTCGCCGGCCTTGAGGCCTTCGATGCTGACCTCGACGGCGGTGGGAACGTGGGTTGCCTCAGCTTCGAGGGAAACCGTGGTGGCTTCGAGGCTGGCAACAGCACCCGGAGCAACTTCACCGGAGATGTGGATGGCGATGTCGACGGTAACCTTCTCGCCGGCCTTCACGGTCTGGAGGTCAACGTGCTCGATGATCTGCTTTACGGGATCGCGCTGGATGTCCTTGACGAGCGTCAGGTGCTGCTCGCCGTCGACGTCGATCGCCAGCAGGGCGTTGGAAACGCGGACTGCCAGCGTGGTGGCGCGGCCCGGCAGGTTGATGTGGATCGGCTCTGCGCCGTGGCCGTAGATGACAGCCGGGATCTGGCCGGCCATGCGTGCGCGGCGGGCAAAACCCTTGCCGAATTCGGTGCGCAGTTCTGCGGTGAGCTTCTGCTCAGACATGAGTACTCCTTGATTACTGTGGCGCCCGGAAAGTCCGGGCTGGTCTATCAGCAAGGGCGGAGGTCTGGAGACCTTCTACGCCCGGCTGAGATCGGCCGCCGAGCAGCCGTTCCGCCTGTGTTGAAGGAGATGCAGACCCAGTCGATAACGGAGACCCGCAACCCGAATCCACTAAATGCGGACCGGATGTGCTCTCCCTCGCCAAGGTATCCCCGCAAGTTTAGCAGCGGAACTCGTCCAACATGAAAACGGGGACAAAAACGGGCCACCCGCAAGCCCGGAGGCTGCGGATGGCCCGTTCTGGAACGGAGATTCTTATGCCTTGCCGTCGAACAGGCTGGTGACCGAACCGTCGTCGAACACTTCACGGATAGCGCGGGCAATCAGCGGCGCGATCGACAACACCGTCAACGACGGGAAGCGCTTCTCGGCCGGAATGGGCAGCGTGTTGGTGACCACCACTTCACGGGCACCGGAATCCGCAAGGCGCTGCGCGGCGGGATCAGAGAAGACGGCGTGCGTGCAGGCGATGATGACGTCTTTGGCACCGGCGTTCTTCAACACCTGAACGGCGCCGGAGATGGTTCCGCCGGTGTCGATCATGTCATCAATGAGCACACAGGTGCGGCCTTCAACCTGGCCAACAACGGTCTTGGAGACCGCCTGGTTGGGAACAGTGAGGTCCCGGCTCTTGTGAACGAAAGCCAGCGGAGCGCCGCCGAGGCGTTCAGCCCACTGCTCGGCAACACGCACGCGGCCGGTGTCGGGCGAAACAACTGTGATGTTGTCAGCCTCAACCTTGGTGCGGATGTAGTCGGCCAGCAGGGGGATGGCCATCAGGTGGTCAACGGGGCCGTCGAAGAAGCCTTGGATCTGCGAGGTGTGCAGGTCAACGGACATGATGCGGTCCGCACCGGCGGTCTTGTAGAGGTCTGCAACCAAGCGTGCCGAGATGGGCTCGCGGCCGCGGCCCTTCTTGTCCTGGCGGGAGTATGGGTAGAACGGCGAGACCACCGTGATCCTCTTGGCGGAGGCGCGCTTGAGGGAGTCGATCATGATCAACTGCTCCATGAGCCAGTTGTTCAACGGAGCCGGGTGGGCCTGGATCACGAAGGCATCGGTGCCTCGCACGCTCTCGGCCGACCGGACGTAGATTTCCCCATTGGCGAAGTCGTAGGCGTCGATGGGCAGGAGTTCGGTCTCCAGCTCCTTCGCGATTTCCTGCGCCAGCTCCGGATGCGCCCTTCCGGCGGCGAGAATCAACTTCTTCTCGCCGTGTGCGGTAATTTCGCTCATGCCTGTTTGCCTTCTTCTGTGGTTGCCGGGGATTGTGAAGATGTGGAGACGGACGTCGGTTCCAGGGCCGCCTCGGCCAAAGTGGCGGAGGCGGTGCCCGGACGGTTGGCAATGACCCAACCCTCGGCGTTCCGTTGGGCGGCCAGGCTGAGGGCGAGGGCGCCTGCGGGGACATCCTTGCGGATGACGGCCCCGGAGCCACTGTAAGCGCCGTCGCCTACAGTCACCGGAGCTACGAAGACCGTGTTCGAACCGGTACGGACACCCGAGCCGATCACCGTGCGGTGCTTCTTCTCGCCGTCGTAGTTGGCCGTGATGTTGCCGCAGCCGATGTTGGTGTCTTCACCGATTTCGGCGTCGCCGGCGTAGCCCAGGTGGGACAGTTTGGAACCACGGCCAATGGTCACGTTCTTGGTTTCGTAGAACGCACCGATCTTGCCGGTCTCACCCAGGACCGTGCCCGGGCGAAGGTACGTGAACGGGCCCACGCTCGCCTTGGCACCAATCGTGGAACCGGAGCCGTGCGTGCGGATCACCTTGGCGCCCTCGCCCACGTTGACATCGGTCAAGGTGGTGTCAGGACCCACGACGGCGTCGCGCGCCACAGTGGTGGAACCGTGCAGTTGGGTGTTGGGCAGCAGGCGGACGTCTTCGTCGAGGGTCACAGTCGAATCGATCCAGGTAGTGGCGGGATCCACTACAGTCACGCCCGCACGCATCCAGGACTCGATGATGCGGCGGTTGTGCTCAGCGCCCAGTGCCGAAAGCTGGATGCGGTCATTGGCGCCCTCAACCTGCCAGCGGTCTTCAGTTACGACGGCGGCAACCCGGCCGCCGGCGTCGCGCGCCAACCCGAGGACATCAGTCAGGTACATCTCGCCCTGGGCATTGTCGGTGGTGACCTTCGCCAATGCGGTGCGCAGGACGGCGGCATCGAAAGCGTAGATACCGGAGTTGACCTCGCGGATGCTGCGTTCGGCTTCGCTGGCATCCTTGTGTTCACGGATGCCGGTGACGGTTCCGTCTTCCGCGCGAAGGATCCGGCCATAGCCGGTGGCGTCATCCAAGACTGCGGTGAGTACCGTAACTGCGTTGCCCTCGGCCTCGTGGGTGGTCACGAGTTCGGCGAGCAGTTCGCCGGTCAGCAGCGGAACATCCCCGTACGTTACTACTACGGTTCCGGAAAGTTCAGCTTCGGCGTCGAGGGCCTTGAGGGCCACCTCCACTGCCCGACCGGTACCGGGGACCTCATCCTGGTCAACAATGAGTGCTTCCGGATCCAACGCGGAGACGTGCCCGGCCACGCGGTCACGCTCATGCCGGACAACAAGGGCCAGCTTCAGCGGAGTGATGGAACGGGCAGCCAGGAGAGCGTGGCCCACCATGGAGCGTCCGCCGATTTCGTGGAGAATCTTGGGGGTCCGGGACTTCATGCGCGTTCCAGCGCCTGCGGCCAAAACTATGACCGCTGCGGGACCGGTGGATTCGGGGCTCACGTACTGGCTCTCCTTGCTCGGTATGTCCCGGGTAACCCGGCTTCGGAATGCTGCCATCCCAATGGACCCAGGCACCGTTCGAGCCGTTCCAGGTACAGAGTGGAGCGCATTTTCCGACCGTTCCGCCCATAGGATTCGAACCTATACTCCACGGCTCCAAAGGCCGGGGTGCTGCCATTACACCAGAGCGGACCGTGCATGATTCCCACCATCAAGCAGCAAGGCCTGACGGGTTCCCGGGCTACCGGGATGCACACACAAGAATCTAGTTTGCCATGACCATTGCGTGCTTCGCGACTTGACCGCCCGCTGCCCGTTCCGAGGCACAGCCCGGGACGCGTCCGAGACCCCGTTCCAACCCGCCTTGAAGAGTCCATTCCCGGCTCGTAAGGCATGATGGTCACGTGAGCAAGCGCACTGAAAACCCCCGGCCCCAGGACACCGCCGAGCCCTTGGAACAGGTTTCCACCGGCCCCGCAGTACGCATCAGAATGACCGGCCAGCAGCGGAAGGCCCAGCTCATTGGCATCGGCCGCGCGCTCTTCGCCGCCCGGGGCCTGGATGGGACCACCATCGAGGAAATCGCAGCCAGTGCCGGAGTTTCCAAGCCCGTCATCTACGAGCACTTCGGTTCCAAAGAGGGCCTGTACCGGCAGGTTGTAGACACCGAGTTCCGGATTCTGCTGGACTCCATCACCGAGGCACTCAGCACCGATGCCAAACCCCGGGTGCTGGTGGAACGCGCCGCCCTGGCTCTCCTTGGCTACATCGAAGACCGCACGGACGGCTTCCGCATCCTGATGCGCGACGCCCCGCCGTCGCAGCCCGAAGGCGCCTTCTCCACGCTGCTTTCCCACGTGACGGCACGGGTGGAGCACCTGCTGTCCGACGAATTCGCCCGCCGGGGCTTCAGCGCCGCCGACGGAGCCATGTATGCACAGATGCTGGTGGGCATGGTGGCGATGACCGGCCAGTGGTGGCTCGACACCCGCACGCCGGACAAGCGCGCTGTCGCCGCCCACTTGGTGAACCTGGCCTGGAACGGCCTCACCGGGTTGCAGAAGGAGCCGGGGCTGCGCAGCGAGGGCTAGCCCAACCCCCTATCACCTCCCACCCCCTTCCAGCCCAACCCCCTATCCCGAACCACCGCCCCCCTCACTCTCCACCTCAGTGCCCCCCCTCCCCCTCACAAACACCCCACAACCACCAACACATACCCACCCACCCCCCACCAACCCCACCCCAACACAACACCCCCCATCCCACCAAACAAACCACCACCCCCACACCCACCACACCCCACACACAAC
>NZ_JABMCX010000261.1 GCF_013179505.1 Paenarthrobacter sp. CM16
GGTTCGGCTGCTGCATCCAATACTGGATCCGTCCGTATTGTCGATGGGACCACTATGAAGGAGACAGCAAAAATCCCCACGCCTACGCGTGTGAAGAAAATCGTAGTGAACCCGACGAACAACAAAATCTATGTTTCGATGGCCGAGCGAGGCACCACAGTCATTGACGGTCGGAACAACGGCACAACGACGCTGAGGATCTCGCCGTGGCTCATGGCTGCCGTAAACCCGTTCAACAACAAGGTCTACACGGTGGTGTCTAACCACATATCCGTCATTGATGGGAATACACAACCGCCCGTCAAGAACGACTACAACGGAGATCGCACCGCGGACGTCATCGCCAGGGACTCGGCGGGATTGCTGTGGCTCTACCCCGGCGACGGTTCAGGTGGGTGGCTTCCACGTAAGCAGGTGGGACAAGGGTGGAACATCATGACAGCCATCGTCGCGCCCGGAGATTTCAATGGTGACGGTAATGCAGATGTCTTGGCCCGGGATGGAAGCGGACTGCTTTGGCTCTACCCGGGTAACGGCTCGAGTGGTTGGCTTTCACGCGTCCAGGTAGGAAGTGGCTGGGAGAGCATGACGGCAATTGAGGGCATCGGACAGTTTAACGACGACGAGTTCGTCGATATCGTTGCGCGTTCCAGCGAAGGCTGGCTATTTGTCTATCCCGGCGACGGGAACGGCAGTTGGCTGCCTCGCTATTATGCAGGTTTTGGCTGGAACGGGATGTCCGAAATTACAGGCGTAGGAGACTTCAACATGGACAGCACTCCTGACATTGTTGCTCGCGACGCGGCCGGCGCACTCCAGCTTTATCGCAACGGAAGTGGTTGGCTCCCGACGCAGCAGATCGGCCAGGGCTGGAACGTCATGAACTCCCTGGTTGGACCCGGTGACTTCAACGGCGACGGCAAGGCCGACATCCTGGCACGCAACGCAGCCGGTGAGCTGTGGCTCTACGCCGGTAGCGGGGGCGCCGCCTGGCCCACGGCCACAAAAGTGGGCACCGGCTGGAATGTCATGACGGCCATCCTCTAACTCAGTCAGTCTGAGGAGGTAAAGAACGGCTGGCCCGCGGAAGATCAGGGCCAGCCGCTCCGCACATCACCCACAAACCCCACCACATCTGCAGCCACCCGTTCCGGACATTCCCACAGCACCAGATGCCCGGTCTCCTCATAGATCTTTAGACGCGATCCCGGTATCCGTCGGGCCAAGGTCTCCTGATGGTGTCGCGGCACCAGGTGGTCGTGAGCACCCCACAGAATCAGGGTGGGGGCTGAAATGGTGCCGGTTTCTGTTGGCGGCACGGCTTCGTAGTAGCCGCGCAGCGATTGTTTCCACACCGATGCCGGCATTGCGAGACCGTCCTGCACCCGGTCTTCAATATAGGACGCAGGAACCGTGTGCAGGAGCCGATACCAGGACAACGATTCCCGGACCCACTCCTCTGAAACCGGATCAGCCAGGGATTCCACTTCTGCGGCGAACGGCGGCTTCCCTTGCAGGCTCAACGGTGACCCAACCAGAGTCAGCGAAGCCACCAACGCCGGGTGCATCACAGCTAGTTGTTGGGCAACATATCCCCCGCTGGAAGAACCCAGCACGTGGGCACGGACGAGATCCAGGGCATCGAATAGAGCCACAACGTCTTCGGCCGCTTCAATCAGCGAGTAACCACCGGAGGGCTTGTCGGCACGACCATGCCCACGAAGATCCGGTGCCACAATAACCAAGTCCGGAACCGAGGCAATCAGCCGCTCAAAACTCCGCCAGGACTCACCCCAGGCATGCAACAGCAGCAACGGTATGCCGCCGTCGTCGACCGTCTGTTCAAGACGACCTCGCACGAAACAGGGGACGCTGATACCCGTGCTGAGTTTGACAGTCCTGACCTCGGACTCCATGGGGCCAGCGTACGCTCAGCGCTCCCCCGGGACGAGGGCAAAAGGCACTCGGCAAATCACCAGCCAGCGAAACTATGGTTGAAAGGTCCCGCCTGATCCCCCATCAGGCGGGACACTTGCGTTCCGGAGCCTTCCAGTGGTCCAATGCGGCGGCCAGGCGGAGTTGCCCGTCAAAGCCGCATTGAGGGGGTCTGAAGAACTTTAGAGCTATGCTGGCGCCGACGAGGAAAACACGTTGCTGGGGGGACGGTATGAATCTTGGATTGATAATTGCCGGGACCATAATTCTCCTCACTGCATGCCTGTTCTTGCTGCTGGCGATGTTGTACGTCACCCGGCTGGTGGCAAGAACACGAAAGTCCCTCGCGCTACATGACAATGCCCAGGTCATTTCTGACCTCAGGGACGAAGTAACGGCCCGTACCGCTCTGCAGGGCAAGCTCGCCCTTTGGTTTATGGCCATCTTGCCCGTCACCGTCATTTACCTCGCCTGGTTCGGGCCCGTCCTCCTCTTTGCAGCCATGCTTCCTCGCCAGCCTTAGATGGCGGAGTAGAGTGCCGCGGAAGGCTGGACCAGCCGCCGTCCAGGTTTGCTGCCGAGCCTGGCAATCGTCAGGGCTTGTCGCGGCGGGGAACCGGCTGGGGCGGGACGGCAGGGTCAGACGCCGGTAGGCAGAACCTCAGCCCGTCGCCCCAAAATCCGTCGTTAATGCAGTGCAGGGGCACGTGTTCGTCGCCGACCCGAAGCGACGGATTGCGCAAGCGTTTAGAGGAACTAAAGGTTAGTTCCACTGAACCGTCGGGTGAGGCGCAGCTATAGGCTGCGTTCCACGGACTCAGATCTTCACAGGCATCGAGTTCCCGTGATACGCCGTCCCGGTCCACGTACTCCCAGGTCTTGTCCGACTTCTCACCGACCTGAATAACAGAGTTTGGAACGGACCGTGCATAGTCCCGCGTAAAAGGCCGCTCATCGCAACCCGCTGCTGTAAGTGTCAGCAACGCAAGCAGCGCAAACCCCGCTTTAGGTCCTCTACGCATTCGCAAGCCCCTCCCCTTCGCCGTTAACCACGTTCATCAAACCACCCTCAACTTTCACCCGCTCCCCGTACGACTCAATGCAGTGGCTTTCCGACTCACCCGCCACCACGTTCACCAAAGTTATGCTGGCCATCCCCACCGCCAGCACGGCACCAACCGCATTGCGTACCCCGTTGGTGGTAGAGGGATTGCCTCGCTGGTTTCGTGGCAGTCCTGGACGGCGGAAAAGAAATAAAAGTAGGGCTGGACCAACCGTTCCGGTGCACTGTTGGCCGTGTTCCCCCGCGCCTGAAGGCTGAGCCCGCCTGCCGTCGTCGTCGATTTACCGGGCCAGTCACGCAAGCTGCCAGCGGTCAGCCATGTGGCGCCGCCGTGACCAGGCGCGACAATTCGGTGCCCGGAGCCGCGAGGCGGTCTACCGTGTCGAAGATGAACTGCTGCATGGCGGCTGCAGCCGCTGAAGGTCCGACGTCGTTGCGCCGGGCAAGGTTGACGGTCCGCCTCAGCGCTGGACGCACCAGACGCGCGCTGCGAAGCCCGGGCCGGTCAATGACCACCATCGCCGGTACGACCGCCACACCCAGCCCGCGTTCCACGAACCGCAGCACCGCATCCATTTCCCCGCCCTCGACGGCAATCAAAGGCTCGACGCCGGCCGCGGCGAACGCAGCATCAGTGGCCATGCGCAGTTCGTAACTTCGGTTGAACGCCACCTGCGGTACACGCGCAAGTTCCTCGAGGGTAAATTCTTCCGGCAACCCTGAGGTGGAGGCGGAAATAACCACCAGCTCCTCGGACAGCAGAGGGACCAGTTCAGTGCCCGGCACGGAAGGGTCTGTTCCCCGGGTGACCACCAGGGCCAGGTCCAGAGTGCTTTCGTTCAGGGCATCAACCAGAAAACGCGAGCCGCCTTCAGTGATGTGTAATTCCACTCCAGGATGGGTGCTGCGGAAAGCGGCCAGCACGTCCGCCACCAACGAGACGCACAGCGTAGGTGGGGCCCCGAGCCGGACGCGGCCGCGGCGCAATCCCGCGAGTTCCTGAATCTGGTCCTGCGCTGCTTGCGCGTCCCCCAGCATCCGCCGGGCAATGGGCAAGAGCAGTTCTCCCGCATTCGTCAGCGTGATTCCTGAGGGCCTGCGGTGAAAAAGTGCCGTACCAAGATCGGCCTCCAGTGCTGCTATCTGTCGGCTGAGCGATGGTTGAGCAAGATAGAGCTCCTCGGCCGCACGTGTGAAATGCCCTACACGAGCCACTGTTTCAAAGGAGCGCAACTGGTCCAACTTCATGGTCATAGCATAAACGCATCACTGCGAGCAGAATAATTCATTGGAGACATAGCGCCAATCCTCCTAGCGTTGTGGATATGAACCTCTCCTCAACTCCAGAACGTCTCCTGTCCACTTCAGTGCTGGTCATCGGAACCGGCGGCGCCGGCCTGCGCGCCTCCATTGAACTCGCCCAGAGAGGAGTTCAGGTGCTGGCTGTTGGCAAGCGCAGAAAGCACGATGCACACACGAGCCTGGCAGCCGGTGGGATCAACGCAGCCCTGGGCACCATGGACCCCGAGGACAGCTGGGAACAGCACGCAGCCGATACCTTGCGTGAGTCCTACTTCCTGGCCGATCCGGCCATTGTCGAAACCGTCGCCCGGAATGCTGCCCGCGGCATCGAGGACCTTGAGAAATGGGGGATGCCCTTCGCTCGCGAAGAAGACGGCCGCATCTCCCAGCGCTTCTTCGGCGCCCACAAGTATCGCCGAACCGCTTACGCCGGGGACTACACCGGTTTGGAGATCCAGCGGACCCTCATGCGCCGGGCTGCCGAGTTGAACGTACCCATCATCGACACCGTCTACATCACCCGGCTCCTGGTAGCCGACGGCACCATTTTTGGTGCCTATGGCTTCGACGTCGTCGACGGAACCCCTGTGCAGATCCACGCCGACGCGGTCATCCTGGCCGCAGGCG
Organism: Paenarthrobacter sp. CM16; assembly: GCF_013179505.1. Taxonomy (GTDB): domain Bacteria; phylum Actinomycetota; class Actinomycetes; order Actinomycetales; family Micrococcaceae; genus Arthrobacter. The sequence goes on from NZ_JABMCX010000261.1 coordinate 4,928, forward strand.
GCCACACGCGCATCTGGCGCCACACCTCCTCACGACGCGATGAGAACACCGGCGACTCTTTCAGGCTTGCCGCGCTGGCCGGCGCCCGCATCCGCGACGCCGAACTGGTCCAGTTCCACCCCTCAGGCCTCCTTGACCCCGACGACGCCGCAGGCACCTTGGTCTCCGAAGCCGCACGCGGGGAAGGCGGGATCCTTACCAACGCCCTCGGCGAGCGCTTTATGGAACGGTACGACCCCGAGCGCATGGAGCTTTCAACCCGTGACAGGGTGGCTCTTGCGGGATTCACTGAGGTTGCCGAAGGTCGTGGGACAGAGAAGGGCGGGGTTTACCTGGACGTCTCCCACTTGCCTCGCGAGACCATCATGGAAAAGCTGCCCCGGGTCTACCGCACCCTGATCGACCTTCAGATGCTGGACATCACCACTACCAAAATAGAGATTGCACCTACAGCTCACTACTCCATGGGCGGGGTCTGGGTGGCACCGGAGGATCACGGGACCGGAGTGAACGGACTCTATGCCATTGGCGAGGCATCCTCGGGGCTGCATGGAGCCAATCGGCTCGGGGGCAACTCACTGATCGAACTGCTCGTCTACGGGCGGATCACTGGCGAACATGTGGCCGAGTACGTACGTTCACGCACCGATGTTCGCCGGGATCCTGCAGCGGTGGGGCTGGCCCACACCGAAATGCAAGGCCTTCTTAACGGGAAGGGTACTGAATCAGCGCGTCGGCTCCAGCGTGAATTGCGCAATCTCATGACCGAGCATGCCGGTGTGGTGCGCACCGAAGAGGGGCTGAAAGCGGGACTCGGGAAGCTGGCTGACCTGGAGGAACGCGCCGGCTTTGTTACGGCGCACCCGGACATCGCAGGTTTCGACGACCTGGCCCACGCCTATGACCTTCTGGGTTCCCTCCTGGCCGCACGAGCCACTCTGGAGTGCGCCATTGAACGACGCGAAACCCGCGGAGCGCACAACCGTGCCGACTTCCCTGAGATGGACCCGTCACTGCAGGGCAACTTTGTCTGGTCACCAGGTGGAGGCGTCAGTTTTGAAACATTGGCTCCTGCTCCCGAGTCCTTCCGGGCCTTGGCCGAGGCCCACGCCGAGGACTCCGTGGCCGGGAAGCTTGTGGAGTAGATCAGAGGGCTCAGGCCTTGGCTTGCGGTAGCTGCCGCAACCTCCACGCGATGATCTCTTGAAGGAGCACAGTGGGCAGCGGGGCATCATGGCGCAGCTGGACGAGATGGTCTGTGGTTCCATATTCGTTCAGCTGCGTCGCGTACTTTCAGGGCAACCGGACCATCGGCTCATGGCGTTGAGGCGGACATTACTCGCGCGGAAGCGACTGCACTCCGGGAGAAGGGGGCCTCCGGCGTAGTGGTGGCCGCTTCTAGCCGCGACGAACAGGCTGCTGCAGCTCGGTCACCCAATCGGACTGATCCTCTGAAATCGCTCGAACATAGAGTTCCCGGCACGGCCCGGAGTGGACTAGCCCTCGAGCGAATATCTCAGCGTGCAAGGCCTCAGCTTTCTGCAATGTGGTCCATGGAGCCGAGATGGACGCCACAGACAGCCGTTTCCACAGCGGGCAACTCGATGATCTCGAAGCCCTCCCGCG
>NZ_JABMCX010000262.1 GCF_013179505.1 Paenarthrobacter sp. CM16
AGAGCAGCAACGGTCCGTAAGGCTGGCTGGCCAGGGACGTCACGGCTCCGCTGACATCGGCTTCGCCGCTGCTGCCGAACGCCAGTTGGAGGGCGATGATGCCAATGAGCACGTGCAGGAGTCCGCTGACCACGTATCCGCCGCGTGCAACCGCGGCGAAGGCCTGCGAATTCGACGCTTCCTCGGCCACATCGGCGGCCTTCCTCATCTCTTCCTTGATGACAAGCCTCCTTATTTATTGAGCTGCACCCATCGTCCCTTAAATGGCGCCAGGCAGGGTACCTCCTGAAGGGGAGAGGTCCCTGCCCGTGTCAAAACTCCGTCGAAACTCTATCGAAAACTCTGTTGGAACCGTCCCGATGACCGCTAGAACCCGACCACCGACTGCGGCCAAATACTGCGCAGTCCCACACCCAGCGGATTGAACTGCTCACGGACGGCAACCCGCGTCTGGCCGAGGACCTCGCCGACGTGGCGCACTGCCTCCCCGGCGCTGGAAAGCGGCTCGTGGACAGCTGTGGCACTGGAGGACTGGGTGGAGATCTGGTCAGTCATTTCGGTGGTCCTTCCTGGAAGCTCCATCAGCGGGTGGCTGATGTTTCAACCATCGGACGGGGTCCTCAAGAAGGGCGCCGGCTCATCTCAAGATTCGCTCAAGATTCCGGGCCCGCACCTCAGAAGGCAAACGCAACCTCCAACACCTGTCCCGCCCCCATGTTGAGGCGGGCGCTCACCCGGGTGCCGTCGTCGAACAGTTCAAAAGCGGGTGAAATCCCGACGGCGGGAGGCACCCAGGCGGGCGGCTCACCGCCGAGGTACACCAGGGAGGCGAAGCAGGTGCGTTCGCCGGAGAGCCGGCCCTCCAGATAACCACAGGCCGACAAAGCACCCAACGGCGACTCCCCTTCTCCCCGGTGAACGCCCCCGTCCGTCAAGCCATGAAGGGGCCGGATGGCTGTGTACAAGCGGCCGTCAGTGAGGACGCCGGGCGCGAGGACACTGGGGTGGCCGGCGAGCGCGTATCCGCCATCACGGACGGTCCCACCGGAACCTGCCGGGGCCGCCACGGCGTGTACCCGGAGTTCGTACCCGCCTGCGGCCGCGGTCCCCGTTGCCACCCGCCAGGGAGAATCGGCGGGATCCTGTGCGTCGCTCCACACCGGGCCGTGCCAGCTCGCGGCCTGTCCTGCGCCGGCGGCAAGGCGGTGGATCCGCGAGCGCCGGCTGGGCGTCCCGGCATCGTTGAGGACGGCGAAGTGGTTGTCGACGGGGTGCTCGGTAAACAGTGGCGCCGTATGGCTTGAATAGGCGAGGCGGCGGTAGAGGGGTTCGTCCGGACCGGGCGCATAGTATTTGTCGCTGCCATGGTTGAGGAGGCGGGCGATACCGTCCGAGGCCGTCGAGTGGAGCAGGTAGTTGGGGGCATCGGCGTGCTTTGTGCCGTCTGCGGATTCCAGGGGTGAGGGCTCCTCAATGGCGGTCCACACCGGGTGGTCCGGGGGTAGGAGCAGTCCGACGAACGCCTTGGAGGTCCAGTAGGGCGAGGCCGGTCCGGAGTATTCCTGGGTCATGGGTTCGAAAGCGCCGAGCCACCCCAGTGACGGCAGGCCGTCGTCGTAAGCGCCGCCGTCGAGGAAGTATTTTGCCGCGCCGCTGGCGATCCTGCGGGTCTGGCCGGGGGTGAGCGGCGTGGCGCAGATTGCCTCGCCCATGAAGAGCGGTGCGACGGCGGCGTAACGGTAGATCAGCGAGCGGCCTTGGAACACCGGGGCGCCGTTGGCACCGAAGAACCGGACGTGGTCCTCAAGGAAGGCGGCGAGGCGGCGACGGGAGATTTCCAGGCGTTGGTCTGCTTGGGGATGCCGGTCGGCAGCAAATTCCGCCCACAGGATGGGGTACAGATGCATGGCCCAGCCACAGTAGTAGTCGAAGAAATCGCCTGTGCCGTCATTGTCCCCATCCCTGTACCAGCCGCCGCCTGCGTACCAGTCGTCCAGCCTGTCCAGGCCCTGCACTATGTGGGCTTCGTTGTGTTCGAACCCCGCAGTGGCCAGGAACTCGGCGATCATTACTTGGAAGAGCACCCAGTTGTTATCTACGCAGGTGCTGCGTGAAGAACCCTGCAGCCACACCGCCACCTGCTCCTGCTCTCCCGCTGAAAGCGTGTCCCACAGCCAGGGCTTGGTGAGCTGGAGCGCCAGGACAATCGACGCGGCTTCCACCATGGGCTGTGAGCGGTCCGTGATGGGCAGCCATGCTTCCGGACCATTGATCACCGTGCCGTGCAGGAGGCCCGCCCTATACAGTCCAAGGTGGCCATGGGGATCGCGCCCGCCCTCCCCCGCCACCCGGAAAGCCGCCAGCAGGAACGTCCGCGCGAAGCCTTCCAACCCGTCCGACACAGCGCCCGACGACGACGGGCGGCCGGCCAGCAGGATGGCCGCCTTCAGCGGGGAGAAGCGGGGTCGCACCGCGAGTAATTGCTGATCAGCGAAGGCAACCCAGTGGTCCCGGGTCCAGCCCGTGATGGGGCTGAGGTTGAAGTCCGGGGCGGGCATGGTGAATGCGGTTGCCATGATTCTCCTGCAGGGCACGTAGTAGTAGCCCCACCACAGTAGGAGTTCCATCCTTGGCATGGCGCGAGTTGAACAATAGTGAACCCACAGCCGGACCTGCTGCATGAGCCGTCCTGGCTGAATTGGGGACTTGCGCTCACGGGTGATGCACGTCACTAAAACTCGTGCGTGAGGAATCCCGGCATCGGCACGTCTTATTCATGACGGCGCACAACAAGCGCCGCACCAACGGACAGGAGCAATCGCCATGACGATCCAGACTCACACCCCCGCAGATGTTCCCGCCAAGAACCCCGCCGGGGCACCTGAGACCAACACCCCTGCCCTGAATAAAGGCAAGGACGGCCGCGGGGCCACCACGGTTGCCGACGGAGTTGTTGCCAAAATAGCCGGCATCGCCATCCAGGAAATCCCGGGCGTCCATGCCCTTGGCGGCGGCGCTGCCCGTGCCATCGGCAACCTGCGCGAAAAGGTGGGCCAGAAGGACCTCACCCAGGGCGTCAGCGTTGAGGTGGGCCAGACCCAGGTGGCCGTGGATGTCACCCTGGTTGTCGAGTACCCCCACCCGCTCCAGGAAGTAGCGGACAACGCCCGCGACGCCGTCTACACCGCCATCGAGGACCTGGTGGGCATGGAAGTCACCGAGGTCAACATCACTATCACCGACATCCACGTTCCCACCGAGGATGAAGACGCAGACGACGCCGGCCGCGAGCCGAGGGTCGCATGAACCCCACCCTCACCGGCGTAGCCATCGGAGCGGTCCTGGCCCTGGCTGGGTTGGCCTTTGGTTTCCAGGGCCTGTTGCTGACAGCGCTGTTCATGGGCATCGGGGCCGTGCTGGGCCGTTCCGCCGAAGGAAAGCTTGACCTCCGTGGCGTGCTGGACGCACTGCGGGGCAAGCGCTCCTCGACATGAACCGCGCCGACTTGAACCGAGCCGGAAGGAACCGCCCCGGACATACCCGCATCACCCCGAACGCCATCCGTAAAACGTTGGAAGCCGTTACCGCCCAGGCGTTCAGGGTGGATGCGGGCAACGTGGCAGCTGACTTGGATGACGATGCCGGCAGGCTCGGAGTCAGGCTTTCCGTCAGGCTGTCCCTCCCCCCGCTCCTGGGACCGCGGAAAGCCACGGGCACGGTCTTCGAACAAGCCCGGGCAGCACGAACACAAGTGGTGTCCCGAGGCCTGGAGCTGACCGGACTGGAGATCGGCAGGGTAGACATCCGGCTTGCGGCCGCCAAGGAACACTTCACCGAACACGGCAGGGAAAGGAGGGTGCAATGAGCCAGGACCGGACCCTGCGGCGGTTGATCCGCCGCGAAACACACTCTTCGCGGGCTCTCCCGTCCATCATTTGCGCCTGCATCCTGATGCTCGTTTTCCTCTGGCTGGCACTGGAAGCAGTGCTGTGGATCCTCAGTGACCAGCCGCTGCTGGCAAGTCCCGCACAAATGTTCCAGTGGCTGATCGGCCTCCCGGCCGCCACGCTCCCGGCGGGAATGGCAGCGGCCGGAGCCGGCCTCGGCATCCTGGGCCTGGTACTCCTCGGAGCTGCCCTGGGCAAAGGCAGGAAGGCCCGGCGCTCCGTAGCGGGCCGGCGCGCTGCAGTAGTGGTGGACGACGACGTGATTGCCGCGGCCGTCTCCAGCACCGCACGGCTCGCCGCCAGCCTGGCCCCGGGGCAGGTGACCACCACCATCGGGGGACGGTCCGTACGCGTCCAGGCCCGTCCGACGTCGGGCGTTCCGCTGGACCGCCAGGCCATCACAACAGCGGTCGACGACGAGCTGGCCGCCTTAGCGCTGGACCGCCGGGTCTCCTCGAGCATCCGGATACTGGACCAAGGAGCGGTAGGGCAATGAGGCAAACAAACCGTGCATTGAACCGCATCCTGCTGGCCCTGCTGGGCATCGCACTGCTGGGAGCCGGTGCCGCAGTCATCGCGGCCGGAATCCTGCCGGGCGCAGCCGATACCTGGACAGCCGTGGCATCATCCGCACAGCAATACGCCAGGGACCTCGTGCGCACCGCACCCCTTCCGGAGCCGGTCCGGAGTTGGTGGATAGTGGCGGGCCTTGGGGTACTGCTCCTTGGCGCAGCCCTCAGTGCAGCCTGGCTCGCTTCCCAAGGCGGTGGCCGCACTCCACGCCTGGCCGAACAACTTGACGGATCCGCCCAAGCTGACGGTTCTGACGCCGCAACCGGCCGGACCGTAGTAGATGTGGGGCTGGTTTCCGCAGCCATCCGGGAAGCCCTCAGCGGGAACCGCGACGTCCTGGCCACGTCCGTCTCAGCCTGGGAATCCCGGCGGGGAACCGCACTCCGCCTCCGCCTTGAAGCCCGCAAGGGAAGCTCACCACGCGAACTCGCCGACACCGCCGAACAACTCATCCGGGAAATGGATGCCCTCCTGGGACATCCAATCCCCGTCCTGGTCCGAATTACCAGCGGCGCCCGAACCCAGGTGTCCGGATCGCGACGCGCCCGGTAACCAAAGGACCGCATTTCTCTCCACCCGAACCATGCGCGGCACAACAGAGCACGCGCACAGAAGAAGAAAAGGGAACACCATGGGAATCAATGACAAGATCAACAACGCCGCCACCGAACACCTGGGTGCCGCCAAGGAAGGTGCCGGGAAACTGACCGGGGACCAGTCCTTGGAGCGCGAAGGCCAGCACGATCAGGCTCAGGCAAAGCTCCAGCAAGCAGGCGAGAAGGTCAAGGATGCTGCCGCCGGGATCGGCGACAACATCAAGGAAGCAGCCCAGAAGCTCAAAGAGGGCTTCACTAAGAAGTAGGCATCTCCCGGACGGCCCCGCAACGATGGCGGGGCCGCTCCACTTCCACCATTACCCACCACTCCACCGGGAAGGCAGAACGTGACTGGTTCACCCGCGGCGCAGCACCAACTGGACCTCGTTCCGGATGCGTTGCTGGCCGGGCGGGCAGCGGACGGCGACACGGCCGCCTTCGAAGCCCTCGCCCGACGCCATGGCCCACTGATGCGCGCCACCGCCCGCCGGCTGACGGGCAGCCTGGCGGACGCCGATGACGTAGTCCAGGAAACGTTGGTGCAAGCCTGGAAGCAGTTGGACACCCTCCGGGACCCAGCCGCCGTCAAGGGCTGGCTCATGAGGATTGTGGGCAGCCGCAGCATCGACCACCTCAGGAAACGACGCAACCACGTGGACCTGGACGACATGGAAAACCAGCGGGACGATACCCCCCGGACCATGACCCACGATCCGGAAAACAATGCTGTCAACGGCTCGCGCGTGAAGGCCCTTAAAGCCGCACTCGCCGCGCTCCCCGAGGAACAACGGCGGTGTTGGGTCCTCAAGGAATTCAATGACCAGAGCTACGAGGAGATTGCGCTGACCTTGAACATCAGCCTGGACAGTGTTCGTGGCCGGTTGGCCAGGGCACGGATCACGCTCGCACGCACCATGGAGGAATGGCGATGAACACCCCCGGCGACACCCTCGATTGCGGGCACAGCCTCGCGGATCTCAGTGCCTACCTGGACACGGGACAGATTGAGGATCCAACCCATCTGGAGCGATGCCCCGAATGCCAGGCCGCGTTGTCCTCGCTGCGCCACCTCTCGGAACTCGGCGGAGACCTGCTCCGGTCCGATGTTGCGGACGCGGGCTCAGGAACCGACGACTGGATGCAATCAATCCTGGACAACCTGCGGCTGGAACTGCGGCCCGGGCGGAGCATTCCCTTGCGGGCCGAACACCCTGATGACGCGCTGTGGGAAACCGAAGGAGCCGTCTCCGCCCTGATCCGCTCCGTGGCCGACGCCCTCCCCGGAACAGCCGCCGGAAAGTGCCGGCTCCAGGGAGACGTGACCACTGCGGGAGCCCCCATCACCGTGGAGGTGGAAGTGGCCGTGGTGTACGGACGCTCCATGGAAGAACGCGCCGCAGCCCTCCGCGAGGAGTTGGC
>NZ_JABMCX010000263.1 GCF_013179505.1 Paenarthrobacter sp. CM16
ACCTTGAGTCCGAAGGCGGAGGCCGTTCCTGGCGAGAACTCCGCATCGATCTGGAGCACGTCCCCCGTGATGGGAAGACTGCTGGTACCTGGAGCGATGTCCTGCGCCGGCGCGGTGTAGGCGGCAGCCGTGTCTTTCAGTCCGTCCACTTGCGCTACCACTTTTTGGGTGAGCCGGGGACCTTGGCCGGTCTGAGTGAGCTGGACTTCCCGCGGCAGGGCCATGGAACCCCGCCAGGTGGTTGTTGGCGTGGACTGGCCGTAATCCCAGTTATTCATCCAGCCCAGCATGATCCGTTTTCCGTCAGGGGCGTTGCTGAAGGAAACGGCAGCGTAGTAGTCCCTGCCCCAGTCCAACCAGTCGTGCTGCTCCAGCCGGGTGATATCCGAGGCCACAAATTCGTCGGCGAGGATGTGACCCCATCCGCCACGGTTGTTGTCCACAATCCGAAGGGAGGCCTGGCTGCCTTTCAGCCCGCTCACGTCCCAGGCTCTCCAGTCCAACTGTTCGGAATTCGAGCCCGTGGTGCTGCGGACAGCCTGGCCATTGACCATGAGGTTGACCGTGGTTTCACTGCTTCGCGGTTGCGCCGGCTGTGAGCCAAGGACCATGTTGTCCAACGTCAGGTGCCCCCACTGTCCCGTGGCATTGTCCACGATCCGTAGTCGGGCGACTTGGCCGTAGTACTGGGAGACATCCCAGTTTTTCCAGTTCAGGTCTCCCGAATTGCTGCCGGTGGTGCTGCGGACCGGAACTCCACCCACCAGCAGTTCCACCTGGAGGCTGCCGTCTGTCCGGTTGCCTCCACCCAGCAGGAAACCAATGTTGGTGTTGGTGAGGTAGAACTCCGGTGAGGTGATGGTACCGACGTTGTTATCGGCGTTGGGGCCGCCCTCGAAGGTGTTGATGCGCTTTCCGATTGCATATTCACCGCCCGCAGTGGAGGGGTTCCTGGCGGCCTCAAAATTGCCGGTCAGTTGCCATCCTGCTGCGCTAAGGGTTCCGGGGTAGTCGAAGCCGTCGAACAGGAGATAGCCAGGCGGCGGTGTGTTCCCGGGCTGTTCACCAGCTTGCCGGGGGTGGTTCCCGCCACCGACCAGGAAATTGATGTAATCCTTGGTGACGGTGAAGGGCGCAGATTCCAAGGTGCCGGTGGGGGCATCCCCACCGTTGAACCCGTTGACCAGCCCGGCGCCGATGGACCCCGTGACAGTTTGCTGCCCTGGGAGCGTTCCGGGCGCGGGGCTGCTTCCCCAAGGACCTCCTGGGTTGGCCGGGTCATTGCCCACGTTCCACCCGCTGTAGCTGCCGCCGTTGAAACCGGCGAGCAGATTTCCCGGTGGTGCCACGCCCAAGGGATCCGTGGTTTCGGACGTGAAGCGGGTGCCGTCGAAACTTCCGACGAAGTACTGTCCCCCGCTGCCTCCTGCCACCGCTCCGGGGTTGATGTTGACTGCCAGCACCCATTTGATGTTGTTGGGATTGCCATCCACGGCCAGGGGGAACAGGTCCGGGCATTCCCACTGCCCACCCGTGGCATTGGCTGGTTTGAAATCATCCAGGTAGGTCCAGCTCTTCAGGTCGGTGCTCTTGTAGAAAAGGACCCGGTGCTCGTTGGCTTCCACGGCCGACATCACCCAGTACGAGCCCGCGGCCCCTTGGTACCAGAAGACCTTGGGATCGCGGAAATCCGTAGTGTTCCTGCTCAGCACGGGATTTCCGGAGTACTTGGTCCAAGTTTGGCCGCTGTCCGTGCTGTAGGCCAGGGACTGCGCCTGTTTCCCGGGGTACAGGGGATGATTGCCGGTGTAATTGCTGGTGTAGACGGCAACCAGTGGCGGGTTCTGAGCTGTTCCGAATCCGCTGGTGTTCTGCGAATCCACCACGATGGAACCGGAGAAGATGTCTTCTGTTGCCTGCCCGTTGCCGTTGAACGTCTGGGCAATGGCCAGTGGCTGTTCGGTCCAGTGCAGCAGATCCACAGAGGTCGCGTGGCCCCAGCTCATGTTTCCCCAGGTAGTCCCGTTGGGGTTGTACTGGTAGTACATGTGGTAGGTGCCGTTGTGGTAGACCAACCCGTTGGGATCATTCATCCAATTCTTCAAAGGCGTGTAGTGCAGGGATGGCCGGTATTGCTGGGTGGCGGGGTCGGGATCGGCAGCCTGCGCCGGCGACGCAGTCAAGCCTGCGGCCAACGAAAGAACGACGGCGGCGATCACCTTGGTGATAGCCGGCGCTTTAGTACCTCTGGTCATCATTGACAGACCTTTTCTTCCTCTACGTTGGATCAGGGAGTAGCCCGGAATGAGTAAGAGCTTGTGTAGTGCACAAATTCGCTGGCTCCTCCGCTGTCCATCACTTTGGTCCCGGTGGTGGAACCATCCAGCACCACGGTGTTCGTAGCCACCGAAGAGACGGTATTGTTCGCGGCGATGTAGTTGTTGGCGCCGGATGCCACCAGGATGATGGTGGGCTTCTGGCCTGAGGGCCTCACCGAACCCGAGGGCACGTCGTAGCTGAAGTGGTTGCCAGTGACCGTGTTTCCGCTGCCTGACAGATGCACCAGGCCGAATAGATCATCCAGGCCATTGTTGTACGGCTTCAGGGGGTCGAACGGTTCCATCTGCCGCAGGAAATGGTTTGCTCCCACCAGGTTCTCCGTACAATTGCCCTCGAAATTCACCATGCCCGGGTAGAAGGCATGGAAGCGGTTACTGGTGACGGTCGAACGGGCGGAGTTCTTAAAGTGGACGCTGCTCTTGCCCCGCGGGAAGACGTTGTTGCCACTGACCAGCAAGCCCATATGTCCTTCCGCATAGATGGAGAAACCCACGTAGCCTGCCCCGATCAGGTTGTCCGTGACTTTGGAGGCTTGCCCGGAGCCTGTGAGTTCCACGCAGGAACCGCACTCTGCCAGGAAGTTGCCGCTGACGCTGAGGGCATCGGTGTCCCGGACCACCAGGCCGTGTTCCAGGTACACCATGCCCATGCCTTCCACACGGCAGGAGTCGTTGGCCGAGTCGAACCGAATGCCGGTTTTACCGTTGATGTAGGAGTTCTGGTTGGAGTTGAAGGAGACGCCGTCCAAGCAGAAGTTCTGGAACACGATCGAGCTAAGCCGCGGATCTCCGGACCGGTAGACCCTGAAGGCGTCTGTATTTCCGTCCGTGTTTTCGACGCGGATCCGGCTGCCCCCGGGGTTGATTTCATGCCACGCGGAAGTGTTGCCGGCGTTGTAGCGGATGCTGCTGGACGTGAATCCGTGTCCGGATCCACGGATGGTCAAAAAGCTGATGTCCACGTTGACGCGGGTCTTGAGCGAGTAGTCTCCGGGCGGGATGTAGATGACGGCGCCAGGTTTGGATGCTTGATTGCTTTGTTGGGCTTTCACATCGGCGATGATGCTGTTGATGATCACCCCAATATCGTTGTACGGCCTTGCGGACGGATTCCCGGGGACAGACCAGGTGGTGACGTCGTAGACAGTGGTCACAGCGTTTTCTCCTCACATCGTTGGGGGTATTGCTCGAGTGGCCTTGCGGTGTTGCTGGTGGTGCCTTGGTTGTTAGAGCACACCGATGATGCCTCGGTGCCCTGGAGCTGCCTGGGCCCCTCCCGTAGCAGGCACCTGCTGCGCCGGGCCTTTCGCCATGGCTTCCTTCGCTGACAGCACGACGGCGGTGCCGGCAACTGTCGCCGCTGGAATCAGCCGAAGGATGCTCCTTCGGCTGAGGGATGGGGATGGAGTTGGATCCATGATTCTCCTTTGAACTCGATGGTGATTTGGCGGACCGGCGGCACGGCGGCGCGGCGGCCCGGAAACGGATCAGGGCTGGGAGGTTTGCCAAAAAATGCCAAATCAGCCAAAATATGCCAAAACGATTTGTCGGCTGGCGCGGCCCACTTTATGATCATGTCCTCACCGGCGTCAAGAGGTCCGAAATCTTTTTAGGAAGCCATTGACAGATCTTGTTCCACAGTCCTAATGTCAATGCCAAGTCGTTTTGGCAAAACGATTTTTCAAGCCAACAGCACTCCTTTATCTCTCTGCAATTTCCGTTCAAGAGAAAGTGAGTCGACAGCGATGTCCACTCGAAACACCATCTCCAAGCTCGTCACCCTCGGCGGGCTGTGCACCGCCGTCGCACTCGCTGCCACCGGTTGTGGCGCAGGCGGCCCGGCACCGTCCTCCGGCGGTTCCGCCGGCTCCAGCTCCATCAACGTCCTGGTCGAAGCCGGTGGTCACGCCGAACTCACAGGCGTGGCCGAGCAGTGCAAGAAGGACACTGGAATCGAAGCGAACTTTGTGGAGCTCCCCTACGACGGCATGTTCAACCGCCTGTCCAGCGAGTTCTCCTCGGGCAACGTGTCCTTCGACGTCGCGGCTTTGGACTCGGTCTGGCTGCCGAGCTTCAAGGACGCCGTCCAACCCATCGATGAGCTGTTCACAGACGACGTCAAGAAGGACATCTTCCCCGCGCTCGTCAAGGAAGCAAACGTGGATGGCCACTTCATCGGGCTGCCGGCGTGGACCAACGCCGAGATCATCCTGTACCGCAAAGACCTCTTCGAAGACGCCAAGAACAAGGCCGATTTTCAGGCAAAGTACGGCTACGAACTCGCCGCGCCCACCACGTGGAAGCAGTACCAGGACATTTCCGAGTTCTTCACCAAGGACGGCATGTACGGCACGGACGTGAAGGGCGCCGTGGAAACAGAATGGCTGGCCCACGTGCTCCAGGCCGGCTCCCCCATGGTGCTGGACCAGGACAACAACGTGGTCATCGACAACGCGGCCCACAAGGAAGCCCTCGACTTCTATGTGAGCCTGGCCAAGTCTGCCCCCACCGGCGCCGCACAGGTTGACTGGGCCGCGGCACAGAACCTGTTCAACCAGGGCAAGACAGCCATGACCCGCTTCTGGGCCCATGCCTACCGCCAGATCCCTGCTGATGCTCCCGTGGCAGGAAAAGTAGGCGCCGCAGCGATGATCGGCGGCAGCGCCGGCGTCGCAGGCGTTCCGGGACCCTGGTACCTGTCGGTTCCCAAGGCAACCAAGAACACGGAAGCCGCCAAGAAGTTCGTCAAATGTGCTTATGACTACAACAGCATGGGCATCGACTCCAAGCTCGGCCTGGCTTCACGCATCAGCGCGTTTGAGAAATACCAGGACCAGCCTGGCTACGAAAGCTTCAAGCCGCTGATTGAAACCCTCAACGCTCCGGCAACAGCCACACGGCCGGCAACCGCCAAGTGGCAGCAGATCGTTGACACCGTCCTGATCCCGTTGCTGCAGAAGGCCGTGGCCGGGGGAGACACCTCGGCGCTCCTGGCCGATGCCAAGAAGCAGGTCCAGGACCTCCTGAAGTAAATCTCCGCGGCCGGCACCGGCCCGCGCACAGCGCGAAAGACAGTGCCGGCCGCGGTCCCAACCAGCAGAAAAGAAAACCGTGCGTATCTCCGATCGCCGCTTCGCCCTCTATCTGATGACGCCCGCGGCACTGTTCCTGGCCGTGTTCGTGGCCTATCCCCTCTTCCGCCTGGTGGCTGACAGCTTCTTCAAGATCTCCCCCATCGCCGGCGGCCCCCGTGACTTTGTGGGTTTCCAAAACTACGTCACCGCGTTCACCTCCGAAGCCTTCACCAGCGCCGGATGGCGGACCCTTGCCTACACCTTGGTGGTGGTGACACTCGAGTTCGCACTCGGCTTGGGCATGGCCCTGCTGTTCACCACGCTGGGGAAGAAATCCCAGATCTGGCGGACCGTCTTCCTCTACCCCCTGATGATTGCGCCGATCGTGGCGGGTCTGCTGTGGAAGTTCCTGATGATCGATAACTTCGGCCTCATCGGCACGCTCCTCCACCAAGCCGGCATCCTGTCCGACCCCAACCAGATCGGCTGGCTGTCCGACCCCAACATCGTGTTGTTCTCAGTGGCCATCCCGGACATCTGGCTCACCACCTCCTTCATGTGCCTGGTGCTCTTCGCGGGCCTCCAGAACATCCCGGGCGATCTGATCGAGGCCGCCCGCCTCGATGGGGCACGGGCTCCGGCACTCCTCTTCCGGATCATCCTTCCGCTGCTGCGTCCAGTCATCGCCGTTGCGCTGGTGGTTCGCGGCATTGACGCAGCAAGGGCCTTCGACACCATCCTCATCCAGACCAACGGCGGACCGCAGTCGGCCTCGGAAACCATGAGCCTGCTGATCTACCGGACCATGATCCGTTTCGGCGACCCCGGCCTCGCCAGTGCCATGGGCACCATCTACCTCCTCGCAATGCTTGCCATTGCCTTCGTTGCAGTGGCCACCATCTGGCGGCCTGGAAAGGACAACTGATGAGCAACGCGAGCCTAGCCACCAAAGCCAGCCCGCCGGCGTCGGACATTTCCGAACCACAACCGCTGCGCAAACGGCGCGGGGTCAACCGTGAAGGCCTCGAAGCCGGCAAACGGAGCACCCGCACCATCCTCTGGATCCTGCTGGCGGTAGCCATGGTGCTGTACGGCTTCCCCTTCCTGTATTTGCTGTTC
>NZ_JABMCX010000264.1 GCF_013179505.1 Paenarthrobacter sp. CM16
GGGCTGGTTCCGGTAGCCGGCTCCAGTTACTCGTACTCTTACGCCACCATGGGCGAGGGTATGGCATGGATTTGCGGCTGGTGCCTGGTGCTGGAGTACGCCGTCTCAGTGGCGGCCGTTGCCGTGGGCGCCGGCCAGTATGTGAACGAGACACTCGCCGCGTTTGGCCAGTTCCTGCCGGACGCGATGAGCCAGCCGCCGGGGGATGGCGGCCTGGTGAACGTGCCGGCCATGGTGATCGTGGTCCTGGCCATGATCCTCTTGGTCCGCGGAGCCCGCGAGAGTGCATGGATCAACACTGCGATTGTCATCGTCAAGGTGGGCATCCTGATCTTCTTCTGCGCTGTGGCCTTCACCGCCTTCAACGCCGGCAACTTCGAGCCGCTGCTGCCGATGGGCGCCGCTGGTGTTTCTGCCGCCGCATCCAGCGTCTTCTTCTCTTACATCGGTTTCGACGCAGCCTCCACGGCAGGCGAGGAAGCCAGGAACCCCAAGCGCGACCTTCCCCGGGCCATCATGCTCTCCATGGTCATCGTCACCACCATCTACGTCCTGGTTGCGGTTGCAGCCATCGGCGCCCGCCCGTGGGGTTGGTTCGACGGCACGGAAGCTGCACTGGTACAGATCCTGCACGAGATCACTGGCCAGCCGTGGATTGCCTTGGTCTTCTCCATCGGTGCTGTGCTGGCAATCGCAAGCATCGTGCTGACAGTTCTCTACGGCCAGACCCGCATCATGCTTTCCATGTCCCGCGATGGCATGGTGCCCAAAGTCTTTGGCCGCGTATCCCGCCGCACCGGCACACCGGTGGCCGGAACGCTGATCATCGGGACCGCCGTCGCCCTCACCGCCGGCTTGGTTCCGCTCGGTGCACTGGCGGACGCCACCAGCATCGGCACACTCTTTGCCTTCGCCTTGGTCAATGTGGCAGTCATCTACCTGCGACGCAACCGGCCCGACCTGGATCGCAGCTTCCGGGTCCCGCTGTACCCCATCACACCAATCCTGGGCACCCTGATGTGTGCCTACCTGATGCTCAACCTCGGCGCCGATACTTGGATCACCTTCGGTATCTGGATGCTGGTGGGCGTCGCCATCTACTTCGGCTACGGACGCCGGAACTCAAAGGTAGCCGCACTCAGCGAGCAGGACTACCGTGAACTAACCACCAGGGCAGTGAGCCCGGAATCTGTGAAAGCAGCAAAATCATGACCATCGCCACCGAACTCCCCCTGGTCGACGAACCCGGAGCGCCGGCCGGAGCCGGAGCCCCCATCACCATGCTGAACCCGGACTTCCCGTTCAGCTACGACCATTACCTGGCCCACCCCGATGGGCTGGGCTCAGTCCCGGAAGAGCTGTACGGGACCGAAGTGGCCATCATCGGCGCCGGTCTCTCCGGCCTGGTCACCGCCTACGAGTTGATGAAGCTGGGCCTCAAACCCGTCATCTACGAGGCCGACCAGATCGGCGGACGTCTCCGTACTGCCAGCTTCCCCTCGGCTCCCGGCGTGGTGGCAGATCTTGGCGGCATGCGATTCCCCGTCTCCGGCAAGGCGTTCTACCACTACGTGGATCTGCTGGGCCTGGATACCAACGAGTTCCCCAACCCCATGGCGCCGGCCACGTCCTCCACGGTGATCGAACTCGCCGGCAAGAAGCACTACGCCACCACGGCCGACGAACTTCCGGAGTTCTTCCTCGAAGTAGCCGATGCCTGGAAAGCGGCCGTCAACGATGGTGCCGCCTTCGCCCAGATGCAGGAAGCCATCAAGGCCCGCGACACCAAGCGCATCAAGGAACTCTGGAACGCACTCCTCCCGGAGCTGGACGAGCAAACCTTTTACGGCTTCATCGCCGCCAGCAAGTCCTTCAAGGAGGCAGGCTTCGCGCACCGCGAGGCATTCGGCCAAGTGGGCTTCGGCACGGGCGGCTGGGATACGGACTTCCCCAACTCCATCCTGGAAATCCTCCGCGTGGTCTACACGGATGCCGATGACCAGCACCGTTCCATAGCGGGAGGAGCGCAAAGGCTCCCCGAGGCACTGTGGAACCACGCGCCGTCGGGCCTTAAGTACTGGCCGGAAGGCACCTCGCTGTCATCACTGCACAGCGGTTCGCCACGCGGAGCCGTGGACAACATCCGCCGCGCTGAGAACGGCGACCTCCTGGTCCGCGAAAACTGGGGGCGCGAAGCCACCTACCAGGCCGTGGTGACCACCTGCCAGTCCTGGCTGCTGTCCACCCGTATCCACACTGAGGAAGCGCTGTTCCCGGCAGAACTGTGGACGGCGATCGAGCGCTCGCACTACATGCAGTCTTCCAAGACGTTCGTCATGGTAGACCGGCCGTTCTGGAAGGACATCGATCCCGAAACCGGACGCGAAGTCCTGTCCATGACGCTCACCGACCGCCTCAACCGGGCCACGTACTTGCTCGACGACGGTCCGGACAAGCCCGCGGTGATGCTCCTGTCCTACACATGGAACGACGACGCCCTGAAGTGGCTTGCGCTGACGGCGGACGAGCGAGTGAAGCTCATGCTGCACTCCCTGGAACAGATCTACCCGGGCGTAGACATTGCGAGCCACATCATCGGACAGCCGATCACCGTGTCCTGGGAAGCCGACCCCAACTTCATGGGGGCCTTCAAAGCCAACCTGCCCGGGCACTACCGCTACCAGCAGCGCCTGTTCACGCACTTCAAGCAGGACCAGCTGCCGGAGCACCAGCGCGGCATCTTCCTCGCCGGCGACGACGTTTCGTTCACCGCGGGCTGGGCCGAGGGCGCTGTGACCACAGGCCTCAACGCCGTGTGGGGAGTGGTGAACCACCTGGGTGGTTCCTCCGTTGCCTCAAACCCCGGGCCGGGCGACCTCCTGGACGAGCTCGGCCCGATTTCCCTGGACTAGTCCTTTACGTTGCGAGGCCCGCTCTGCGTCCCAAACCCCCAAGTTAGGAAGCAGAGCGGGCCTCGCAATTGGCGTTTACTTAGCTGAGCGCTACAGCGAGTCCGAGCATGGCCAGCGCGAAGATCGGGAAGAGCCAATTGGAGATGAGCGCGAATACTCCCGTAAGCACCCCGGTGCTGCGTGGGGTGTCGGCGCGAGGGTCGACGATCTCGTCGCCGGCACCGAGGCCCCGGACGGTGTTATAGATCGAAAGAATCACCATGATGGCGGCGCTGCCTACGAGCCAGGGGAGAGGGCTCAGTTCCAGCCACGCATCCGCCCGACGGGTTGGGGCTGCGATTCCGGAGAGGAGCCCTGACATCACGCATATGGCAACAAGGGCTATGAGCACCCAGATGCGGCGGACTGCCGCCGTGAGATACAGCGGCAGGAGAGCAACGATCACAAGTGGTGTTGCCAGAAAAGCTGCCTGTGCCGGCGAAACAAGCATCACCTCGGACCGGACCCAGGGCACCACTGCCTGGTTGAAGAGCAGGAAAGCCAGGAGACCCAGCTGGGCTGGCCAAAGTGCCTTCTTGACCCATTCATGTTTCGGTGCGGTTGGAAGTTCCAGCTCGGCTGCGTAACTGCGGGCAGGCCCGAACGCCTCCTCAGCATGCTGCCCTGTATCGGCGAGGAGTTCGCGGACGCTGGCCACAGTGTCACCGATCGCGTCCCCGGGTACCTGGCGCAAACGAAGCTCCAAGGTGAGTTCGTCAAACCATTTTTTGTCGGCGGTTTCCTGCATCATGTGGTGATCCCCTTCGTAGGCTGTCCGTCGTCAAGGTAGAAATTGCTGAGTGCGGTGAACCGCCGCCAGTCTGAGGCGAGCCGGTCCATTTCGGAGCGCCCGCTGTCTGTGAGCGCGAAGTACTTTCTGCCCGGTCCGCCGTCCCCTGCCCGCCATTCCGTAGTCACCATGCCTGCGGCCTCGTAGCGCGTGAGGAGCGGGTAGAGGGTGCCACCTTTGATAGTGCCGAACCCGTGGCGTTCAAGTTCATTGATGATCGCGTAACCGTAGGAGGGTCCGGCCGAGAGGGCATGCAGCGCGAGGAAGCCCAGGGTCGCCCGCAGCCAGTCACTTGGCCAATCAGCGCCTTCAGGCGACGAGGACCCAAGAGGGGAAACAGTCATGACTATATTGTCACTCTAAGTAGTTGGTCTGTAAAGCTACTTAAATGATGAGAGGCCCGCTCTGCATCCCAAAACTTCAGATTAGGGCGCAGAGCGGGCCTCGCATTACGCGTTAAGAGGCGTGCATTTCCCGGTGCGCTGCCGCGAGCTCCTTGTAATGGGCGGCGTTGTGCTTCACACCCTCGAACTCTTCATCGGTGAGTGCCCGGCGGACCTTCGCCGGTACCCCGGCCACCAAGGAGCGCGGGGGAATGACGGTGCCCTCCAACACCACGGCGCCGGCGGCAATCAGCGAGCCCGTGCCGATCACTGCGCCGTTGAGGATGGTTGCGCTCATGCCGATCAGGCAGTCGTCCTCCACAGTGCAGCCGTGGACTACAGCGCTGTGCCCCACGGAGACGCGCTCGCCTACCTTGCAGGGGAAGCCGGGATCTGCGTGGAGGACTACGTTGTCCTGGAGGTTGGAGCCTGCGCCCACACTGATTGCGGCCGTATCGGCACGGACGGAGACGCCATAAAAA
Source organism: Paenarthrobacter sp. CM16 (assembly GCF_013179505.1). Taxonomy (GTDB): domain Bacteria; phylum Actinomycetota; class Actinomycetes; order Actinomycetales; family Micrococcaceae; genus Arthrobacter. Next base: position 4,607 of record NZ_JABMCX010000264.1, read on the forward strand.
GCACTGGAGTCCTCGGCCAACGTCGCTTTGCCGATAATGGAAGCCGTGGGTGCCACGAAGGCGGATTCATGGATGGCCGGGGTGTCCCCGGCGAAGGTGTAAGAAGGAGCCATGCTGCCCAGCTTATTTCCCAACTGGGTAACAGCAAACGTCGCTATGGGCCGTCAGTGGGACGTTTGCTGTTACCTAGTTGGGGCCAGGGTGCGGAGGACCAGGAATTGGTAGTGCTGGGACCAGTTTCCCGCTCCCGGCCCTGATTCCACGCCCACACCCTCAGGCCACGTCCGGAAATGCTCAACCGAGCCATGCTCACCGAAAATCCTGAGCACGGTGTCATCGCTCCGGCGACTGAAGAAACGTCGCGGTTCCTCAAGGTCTTCCGGGTTCAGGACCTCATCATCCTCACCTGACCAGAGCCCGACGGCGATTGGCGCACCAGGTGAGGTGACCCGCACAAGTTCGCTGACGACGTCGTGAATTCCGCTGTTGGGGACGTGGAGCAGGGTGCTCATGGTCCATGCCGCTGAGAAGGCAGCATCCGGGAAGGGCAGGCCGCGGCCGCTGGCAACCGTGGCTTCCAATCCGGCCGAGCGCGCCAGATGGACGCTTCCAGAGGACAAGTCCACCCCGGTGTAGTGCAATCCGGCGCGGACAAACTCCAAGCCCTCAACGCCCGTGCCGCAACCGAGCTCGAACACCGAGTGACGGTGCTCGGATTTCAGAAGGCTAACGAACCATTCCCGGCACTCCACCCGGTGTGGCGTGAGCGCGCGGGTGTTCCGGACAGGCGCTTGACGGTCGTAGTAGGCCGCCAAATCAGCCTCGTGCTCGGCGTGAGGGATGCCCCGCATATCCCCAGCATAGGAGCGGTGTTAGTTGAACACCACGGTCCGGGTGCCATCAAGGAGCACCCGGTGTTCGGCGTGCCACTGGACCGCCTGGGCCAACGTGCGGCCTTCGACGTCGCGGCCCATCTGGACGAACTGGGCAGCGGTGCGCGCGTGGTCAACGCGGATGACTTCCTGCTCGATGATCGGGCCCTCGTCGAGGTCTGCCGTCACGTAGTGGGCAGTGGCACCGATGATTTTCACACCGCGGGCGTGTGCTTGGTGGTACGGCTTGGCGCCCTTGAACGAGGGGAGGAAGGAGTGGTGGATGTTGATGGCCTTGCCGTTCAACTCCGTGCACAGATCGTTGGAAAGGACCTGCATGTAGCGGGCAAGGACGGTGAGTTCCACATCGTGTTCGGCGATCAGCTTCAGCAGCTCCGCCTCAGCCTGTGGCTTGGTCTCGGCGGTCACCGGGATGTGATGGAACGGGATGCCGTAAAACTCCGCCAATGGCTCGAGATCGCGGTGGTTGGACACGATAGCCGGGACTTCGATGGGCAAAGTGCCGCTCCGCTGCTGGAACAACAGGTCATTCAGGCAGTGCGCATCCTTGGAGCACAGGATGATGGTGCGGACCTTTTCACCCACGGGGTTGATCTGCCACGTCATGCCGAAGGATTCGGCCACCGGCTGCAGGGCAGCGGCGAGATCCTCTTGCGAGGACGACGTCGATGCCTCCACGCGCATGAAGAAGTTGCCGGTGCTGGGGCTTCCGTACTGCTGGGAGTCGGCAATATTGCAGCCGGCCTCGAGAAGTGCTCCGGCTACCGCGTGGACAATGCCGGGACGGTCAGGGCAGGAGAGCGTTACAACGAAAGCGGTGGAGTCAGTCACACGATCAAGCCTACCTGTGCTGCGTTGTTGTACTGTTAACGGGTCGCAACTGGCGTTGGGTGGACTACCACCAGGGAGCGGCAATCATGAAGACCACGGATCGTACGCCTGGGCCGAGGGTCATGTCTTACCGCTGCACGCACGTGACCGATCCCTGCCGCATCAAGGGCTGTAACCAAGGGGACGCGGG
>NZ_JABMCX010000265.1 GCF_013179505.1 Paenarthrobacter sp. CM16
TCACGCGCTCGCCGCCCAGGGTCGGATAGACCCGGGCCGTGAGCGGCTTCCCGTTGGCGAAAATTTCGACGGCGGACCGGTCCACCAGGACACGCAGCCGAACCCGCCCGTCCGGCATGGGAACGGGGCCTGACTTGTCCTCCACATCAACGGCGGGATCAAGGCTGCTTCGGGTACGGTCAAGGCGGAGGGTGCCGGCGGTTGTTCCGTCCGCATCCCGGCCCAGCAACATCACCGTTTCCTCGGCACCATCTGCGGACCCAAGAACTCCCAGCCGGACTTCGGCACCGGGAGCCAGTTGCACGTCCAGCTCGAGGTCCAACTGGTTGCCGGACACACCGGTTTCCGCCAGGGCATCACGCCCCTCCAACTCCCGGGCCGGAACACTGAGGTGGTTTCTGCGCAGCTTTTCGATTTCACGGACCGGAGTGAACTCCAAGGTTCCATCCTCGCCCAGGGTAGCGACCCTGGGCAGGCTCATGACACCGGACCAGCCGGCCTCGACCATCGCTGCATCACTTCTCCCTTCCTGCATCCAGCCGAACATGACACGCCGGCCGGACTCATCCTGGAAAGACTGCGGTGCGTAGAAGAACCGGCCGCCGTAGTCCAGCCGGTGAAGCGCCTCGGGCTCGAAACTATCCCCGGAGTAACGGCCGGTCCAGTACAGCGGGTGCCGGGTTTCGCCGTCGTCCCACGCCGAGAAAACCAGCACATCGGGTGAGTCCTCAGCCGATTCAGAACCCAAGGATCCCTTCCCGGCGCGGAACAAGTCCACACATTCCCACATCGTCCCCGTCCAGTCGGTGTCCGCAGGATCGCCCTTCGAGGCGTCGCCGATGAAGAGCGGACCGACGTAGTCCCAGGACCGCAGATCCGAAGACTCATAGAGGAACGCCGTGCCGCCGCGGTGACGAATTCCAGAACCCACCAACTGACGCCAGGTGCTTCCTTCCCGCCACACGCAGTGATCGCGGTACGCGGTGATGTCCACGCCAACAGGCGGGGCTGAAATCACGGGGTTGCCGGGATCCTTGGTCCAGGTCAGCAGGTCCGCGGAGCCCACTGCAACGCAGGGCAGTTCCCTGTCATTGAATCGTCCCGAGTACACCAGGGTGGGCGTGCCGTCGTCGTTCACCAAAACCCCCGACCAGCAACCCTCAGCGTCAGGCCCACCGGACGGTTCCAGCGCGACCGGCTGGTCCTTCCAGGTGACGAGGTCGGTGCTGGTGGCGTGCCCCCACTGGATGCGATGGTGGAATGCACCCTCCGGGTTGTACTGATAGAAGAGGTGGTAGGTGCCATCCCATTGGCTGACACCGTTGGGATCGTTAAGCCAACCGGCCGGTGAAACAAAGTGGAAGCGCGGCCTCAGGGAGTCAGCTTCGGCGCGGGACACCAACTCATCCTGCGGAACGGTAGCGAGCGGGTGGGTCAGTTCAGTCATGCGGGAGCCTCTTCTTGAGCGTTCGACGCCGGGTGGCTGGGGTTGGTTGGTTCGCTGGCCAATGCGTGCGCGCCGGCGGCGGCCCACGGTCGATAGAGATGGCAGCGGACCCAGTGGCGGCTGGCGGGGTCACCTACGTGGTGGCGGACGGGTTCCTCTGCGGAGCAGGGCTGGTTCGGATCGCCGTCGAACGCGCAGCGCGTCGAGGCCATCACCGCTTGCCGCAGTTCTGCCCTGCGGACCGGATCGTAGGAACCTGCCCGGGCCGGGTCCGGGACAGCCGAGACCAGGAGCTGGGTGTAAGGGTGCGCCGGGTTGGCCAGGAGGTCCAAGGACTCGCCTTCCTCCACCGGTTCACCGGCGAACATGACCGCGGTCCGGTCCGCCAAGTAGCGGGCGGAAGCGAGGTCGTGGGTGATATAGAGCATGGAGATGCCTTGCTCATCGCGCAGCTTTCGCATGAGGTTCAGCACCCCGATGCGGACCGAAACATCCAGCATGGAGGTGGGTTCGTCGGCCAGGATGACCTGCGGTTCAACTGCCAGTGCCCGGGCAATTGCGACACGCTGGCGCTGGCCGCCGGAGAGCTCGTGGGGATACGAGTTCAACATGTCCGCTTCCAAGCCAACGGTGGTCATGAGTTCTTCCAACCGGCGCCGCGTGGCTTCTTCGGAACCGCCGCCCTTGCCGTGGATCGCCAACGAACGCCGCAGGAAATGTTCGATCCTGTGGGCCGGATTCAGGGAGCCAAAAGGGTCCTGGAAGACCATCTGGACTTGCGATCGAAAGGCACGCGAAGCTTGGAACCGATCCCGTTTGAGGACGTCGACGCCGTCAATGAGGATCTCACCGGAACTGGGTTTCTCGAGCCTGGCGATGCAGCGTGCCAAGGTGCTTTTGCCGGAACCGGACTCCCCCACAAGCGCCACGATTTCGCCGCTGCCAATAGCCAGGTCAACCCCGTGCAGGGCACGGACGGAATCCCTGGAAAACAATCCGCCAACAGGGAATGACTTCCCCAGGCCCCGGATTTCAAGTGCAGGGGTGCCGGTGCCGGCCACGGCCGATGGGGTCATGAGTGAGTGGCTCATCGTGCGGCTCCTTCCAGGTTTACTGAATCAATCACCGGGATGTCGTCACCAAACGGTGCCACCAAATGGCCGGGTGCCACTTCGGCGAGGTCCGGAATGTTCCGGAACTTCACGCCGTCGGGCAATCCGGTCAGTGGAACCCGGGGGCCGGTCAGCGGCGGAAACGCGCCCATGAGGGCCTGCGTGTACGGATGGCGGGGATTGGCGTAAACGTCCTGGGCCTTCGCAGTCTCCACGATCCGGCCGCCATACATCACCGCCATTCGGTGCGAGAGTTCCACCATGAGGGACATGTCGTGCGTGATAAAGAGAACGGAAAAACCGAGCTCACGCTGGAGTTCCTTGATTTGTGCCATGATTTCCTGCTGCACCACTACGTCCAGCGCGGTGGTGGGTTCATCCAGGATCAACAGGGACGGTTTGAGGGCCACGGCCATGGCAATCACTGCCCGCTGGCGCATGCCTCCGGACAGCTGGTGCGGATAGGACTTAAGCCGGGCAGGATCAATCCTTACCAGTTCCAGCAGCTCACCGGCCCGCCGCAGGGATTCCTTGCGGGAGTAGCCGGCATGCGTGGTGAAGATGTCCACGATCTGTTCGCCGATGGTCAGGACCGGGTTGAGCGAGTTCATGGCGGACTGGAAGACCATGGCCACGTCCTGCCAACGGAAACGCCGCAACTCCTCAGGGCTCATGGCCAGAACGTCCCTGCCACCGAAGGAAATGCTGCCCCCTGCAATCTTTGCCGGATCCTTCAGGAGCCTCATGATCGAGTTGGCAATAGTGGACTTCCCACAGCCTGACTCCCCTGCGAGGCCGAACACCTCTCCGGTGCCAATACTGAAGGAGACGCGCTGGACGGCGGTGGTGGACCTGGTATCGCCGATGTACTTGACCGTGAGGTCCTTGACGTCCAGGACAGGTTCGTGGGATCCGAAGGAAACTTGGGAGATGGTCATTTGGCGGCGCTCCTTTCGGTTTTCACGGGTGTTGCTTGAGGCGTTTTGATTTTGCGCAACCGTGGGTTGGTGACCTCGTCCACGGCATAGTTGATGAGGGCCAGGGCGAAGGCGACCAGCGCGATGCACACGCCGGAGGGCACGAAGACCCACCAACTGCCGGTGAGCAGGGCGCCTTCGTTGCCGGCCCAGAAGAGGTTGTTGCCCCACGAGACCGTACTGACATCGCCCAGGCCCAGGAATTCCAGGCCCGCTTGGGCGCCGATCCCGTAGATCACGCAGGCAAGCAGGGTGCCCATGACGATCGATGCCATGTTGGGCAGAATTTCCCGGAACATGATCCGGCCGGCCCTTTCTCCGGACACCACCGCCGCGGCCACGAAGTCCTTGGAGCGGATGGACAACGCTTGTGAGCGCAGGACACGGGCCGAACCGGCCCACCCTGTAACGACGAGTACCAGGATCACCGTGCCCAGGCCCGGCGGAAGGAAGGCGGCCAGGATCACCAGCAGCGGCAGGCCGGGCAGGAGAAGGAAGACGTTGGTGACTAAGGAAAGGGCTTCGTCAATGAACTTCCCGAAGTACGCGGAGGCGAGGCCCACCAGGATGCCGATGAACGTGGACGCCAAGCCCACGGTCAAACCGACGAACAGGGAGCTCCGTGAGCCATGCAGTGTCAGTGCGAGCACGTCCTGTCCTTTGGCCGTGGTGCCCAGCCAGTGCTCGGCTGATGGTTCCATGGAAGCCATGGCCGTGATCCTTGACGGGTCGCCGGGAAACAGCACCGGCGCCAACAGGGCCAGCGCAATGAAGATGACCATCACGGCCAAGCCCGTCAACGCCTTTTTGTTGCTGAGGAGGCCGTGGACGAAGCTGCGATTGGGCTTGCGGACAGCCGGTGTTGATGTTGGCTGCTTCAAAAGTGCGGTTGTCATGATCAGTCCTCTAGTTGCTGCGCACGCGCGGGTCGAGGCGGACGTAGAGGATGTCCACCAGGAAGTTGGCGAGCAGGACGGCGGCGGTGATGGTCAGGAACAAACCCTGCATGAGCGGGTAGTCCAGGCCTTGGACGGCATTGAGGAGTTGGTAACCCACGCCGGGATACGCGAACACCACCTCGGTGAGCAGCGCACCGCCCACCACGAACCCCAGCCCCATGCCAAAGCTTGTTACCGACGGGAGCATCGCGTTGCGTGCTGCGTAGCGGAGCATGATGCGGCTAGGACGGAGTCCCTTGGCTTCTGCCATGGTGATGTAGTCCTCGGAGTTCGTGGCGATCATGGTGTTTCGCATGCCCAGCATCCAGCCACCGATCGAAACCAGCACGATCGTCAGCGCCGGCAGCACAAGGTGCGCACCGACGTCGCCGATGAACTCCCAGGTGAATGCCGGCTCCAAACCGTCGGTGAACGCGTGGCGGATCGGGAACCAGCCCAGCACCACGCCAAAGAGGTACAGCGCACCCATGGCGAGCCAGAAGTACGGGAACGAGCCGATGAAAACCAACACCGGCGGAAGCGCGGAGTCGATCGCTCCGCCACGCCGCCAAGCGGCCAAGATGCCCAGCAGGTTACCCACGACGGCGGCGATTACCAGTGCGGTGCCGCCCAGCAACAGCGTCCAACCGATCTGCGAGGAGATGACCTCCGTGACCGGGGTGGGGAAACGGGAAATGGAAACACCCATCTGCCCGGTGAAGACGTTGTGCAGGTAATCGACGTACTGCTCCCATATGGGCCGGTCGTCAACACCCAACAGCTTGCGCAGGGCTTCGATTTGTTCGGGCTGCATTCGGTCCTGGGAGCGGGCGAACATCCGGGAGACAGGGTCCCCGGGCATGAAGCGCGGAAGCAGGAAATTCAGGGTGATGGACGCCCAGAAGGCGATCAGGTAGAAACCCAGGCGGCGCAGGATGAAGCGCACGGTTTCCCTCCATTCGGGAATTGCGGGAATTGTGGAAAGAAAGGCGGCACGCCCGGCGGCAAGAGCGGTTCGGCATCAGGGCCGCCGGGCGTGCAAAGTCAGGCCGTAGATGACCCGGTGGATTACTTGCGAGGTTCCAAGGTGGTCAGAACCAGGACCGTGGTGGGCGACTTCACTGAGAGGGTGGCGTAGGGGTTGCCTTCAGTAGGCCATCCGGTGAAGCGGGTGTCGTTGAAGGCACCCCACTCAGGGCCGGAGAACAGCGGCACCAGCGGTGCGACGTCGTTGTACTCTTCCTGCAGCTTGTTGGCGAGGTCTTTTTGCTTGGACTCGTCCGCCTCTGAGGCGAAGTCGGCAAGCAGGACGTCGGCCTTGGGATCGCCGAAGCGGTGGTAGTTATCGAACGTCTTGGTGCCAACGGGCTTCACACTGGCGGTGCCCATGGAAGTGTTGAAGTACTTGTACGGGCTGGGGTCGTTCGCGCTCCAGACGATGCCGGAGTCGAAGTCCCCGGTCTCGTAGCCGGCAACCACTGCCGCCCAGTCCGGAGACTCCACTTTGGCGGTCACGCCAACTTCGGCCAGGTTCTGTGCAATGACATTGGCTACGGAGAGCCAGTCCGAGGACGTGGCGCCTACGGAGATTTTGAATTCGAAAGGCTTGCCGTCCTTGAGCGTGCGCTTCCCGTCAGCTCCCTTGGAGTAACCTGCCTTGTCCAGGAGCTCGTTGGCCTTCTGGACGTCATGGTTTGTCCACGTGCAGTTGTCCTTGACGGCGGAGTTCTTCCACTTCTCATAATTGCCGGAGAGCCCGGTGCAGTCCGCCGGCTTGGCGTAGCCGCTCATGCCGATCTTGGTGACCTGGTCACGGTCCACGGCCATGCTCAGCGCTTTGCGGACATCTACTTCGTTGAACGGAGCTTTGGTGGTGTTCAGCTGCCAGTTGATCATGGCACCGGTAGCCGGGAACCAGTACTGGCGGTGTTCCTTGTCCTTTGAAACGAAGGTCTTTTCTATGTTCGGGATGTACTGCGGTGCCCAGTCCACATCGCCGTTCGCAGCGGCGAGGTTGGCGCCGTCGTTGCCTGCAAAAGCAAGCA
>NZ_JABMCX010000266.1 GCF_013179505.1 Paenarthrobacter sp. CM16
TGAAGTTGACGACTTCACATTCACTGATCCCGGTTACAAGGGCGTCGAGTTGAAAAGGCGTGTCGTCTACTGCCGCGGTGGCGAGTTCTTTCTCGTCATAGACAATGTGTTCAGCACCGATGAAGTCTCTGCCAGGCAGCGTTGGCACCTTGACACCGACACTGCAGTGGCAGACATTCCGGGCGGCCTAAGGTTGGAGCGTGACGGCGCGTCATCCTTCCTTCTCTGGAAGGGCAATGCACCTGTCATCTCGACTGTGAAGGGATCAGAAGAGCCGTTCGACGGCTGGATGTCCAGAAAGTGGATGGAGAAACTACCAACCCAGGTTGTGTCCGCGACACAAAGTGGACGCCGATTCCGATTCATCACCATCGTTGCTGCACCGCAATCGGGCAACTTTTCTGTTAAGAAGATGGATGCCACGGGCGGACGAATTGCGTTGAGTGCGCTCTCCGGACGTTATCAGTTCAACCTGACCGTGGAAGAGGATCGCGCTTCTGTGACCCTCGGCGAAGAAGGAACCATTTCCTCAGAGCTGGACGACGTAAGGTCAGCCTGGCTAAAGACCATGGACCTCTGCCGAGACGCTGGCGTGGAGTGGGCTGCACCCAAACCAAACGGCGGCCTGTTCAGCACCAGGTATTGGGGCGAACTGAAAAAGTGGATTGCCCAAGAGGGCGGCTCTCGAAGGGCGCGCCTTGAAACTTTGAGCATCCTGCTCAATCTCCTTCTCGACGCCCCGGATAGCTCGGGCGACGATCAAGGTCTGCGTACAGCCATCGTGGATCTCCTGGGAAACGACCTCGCCGAGGAAACCGGCCTGAGCAACAGCTCTTTAGGCGTAATGCGCGAACCTCTGATTGCCTGGCCCGGAGTTGATCTTCGGTCTAAGACTTATGGCCGCCAGATCCAGACCATCAGCTCTCCGAATGAGATCAATTTCGAGTACAGCGAGAAGTCCAAAATCTACTCCGCCAACTTGGGAGGATTGGTCCTGCCTTTCGCAGTAGGAAAGGGCCCTTCAGATCTCTTGTCGGTCAGGTTCCATGGCGCAATCAATAGAACCAAGACAACACTGCCTTTCTTCCAGGGACTGACTTCCGAACTCATGGAAGGAGGGAACCACGCAGTCTTCCAGGATCCCTCACTGGACCTCAACAAGAATATGACCCTCTCTTGGTACCTCGGGGACGGCAGTATCAATATCCACCGGTTTATGGCTGAGTGCATCCGAAAGCTTCAGCTCGAAACCAACGCCACCCGCATCCTCCTGTCTGGCAGCTCAGGCGGCGGATTTACTGCATTGCAGGTTGCCGCCTACCTTCCCGATTCCGTCGCGCTTGTCTTCAACCCACAAACGGATGTGAAGGAGTACTTCCGGACAAGCGCCGATGTCGCACTTTCCACCTGTCTGAAGAATGATGTCGATGTGGAAGAAGCACGCGCCTTTAGGCTTTCAACATCGGTAGTCGAAACGTACGCGTTGCTGGAACATCTCCCCCGTATCCTCTATATCCAGAACACAGGCGATACCCACCACGTCACAAAACACCGCGATCCGTTCCGTTTAATGCTGGATTCTGAACACAGCAACTACAAAGACAGGATCGAGTTCGTTGATGTTGAGTGGGGACCTGGACACGTAGCCGCAAACGCTGAGCGCTATGCCCATTTCCGTTCCGCAGCCTTGGAGCACTTTCCGACGAGTGCCAGTTCATTAATCAACTGATGCAACACTTTTGCACCGACCAGATTTCGTTGACTTAGGAAATACGTTGCACATTAACAGAAGACTCAGTTCTGACAGGACCATCGGCCTTTCCGCGGTTGCGGGTTTTGGCTTCATATTCGTAGGCGGCTTGCTAGCCCTCCTGCCGCAGGCGGTTTCACCTGCAAGCACAGTGGCAATCATCGTCTTGTTTACAGTGGCGATCGTCGCCTTCAGCTTTGCCAGTACCGGTTTGATCGCCAGGCTGAAGGAAAACCGTCGCTTGCAGCGGGAATCCCAGGCCTCAATTAAGAAGTACCTGCTGACTCTGCAGCGACAGCTGACCGATCTGGCGGAAGCCCAGAGCGCCTCCACAGCACAACTAACAAACCTGGTGGAAGCCAACAGCACCTCCACAGCACAGTCGTCCCCGCAGGTTCACGAAGCAACAGAAACAGCGTCCGTCCCCGACCTCGAGTCAGAAGCCGAGCGTGATCGCTTGCTTCAGCTAGTCGAAGACCTCAAAACTGAGCAAGAAGAACGGGTCCGGGAGGTCGAAGGACGCCACCTCGAGCGGCAGTTTGATCTTGTGGCGCTCGACGGCAAGAACTGGCACTCATTCTCCGGTTCGGAGGTCAAGAAACTCGCCGAAAGTCAGTTCAAGGCCCAGCCCTTGGCGGTCTACGAGATGCTCGAAGCCCATTCGGTCTTTGAGAAGATCAATATGACATCGCTGCGTGGTCTGGCAAGTGAACTGCGCAAGCTCGGCTACACGGCCAAAAGCCAGTACGTCCTGCGAGTGGTTCTCGACCGGAAACACAATGACAAATTGGCCGCTGCAATCGCGTTACGCGATGAAGAAGTCAAAATCTTCTCCGGTGCCTTCAAGCCCGAGCCGCAAGGACCCTACGAGCGTTTCACTCCCAAGCCCAATTGCATCCTTCATGTGGTCGGCAAGGTTCTCCCGACGACACAGTCGGGTTATACGCTGCGTACGCACTATACGGCCCTGGCCCAAATAAAGTCCGGGCTAGAGGTACATGTGTGCAACCAAGTTGGCGATGCAGTGAACGCGGACGCAGCACCTCAGGTGGAAGTCGACGGCGTCACCTACCATCTCCCGGCTGGCCCTATCCGTCTGAACACTCCTTTGACTACCTGGCTGAGCGCCAATGTCGAGGAACTCGCGCGAGTGGTTGCCGAGGTACGCCCAGCTGTTCTTCACGCCCACTCGGACTTCTTCAATGCCCTGTCTGCCCGGGCTGTTGGCGACTATTTCGAGATTCCTGTGATCTATGAAAGCCGCGGGTTCTGGGAAGAGTCCTGGCTTTCCCGTATGGCCCAAGCCAGCGGCATCGAGGACATCGAAGCCTTCAGCAATCGCTGGGGCACCCCTGACACCTACGCTTGGCGTCGGGAACGTGAGCGTGACTGCAGGGAAGCAGCGGACCATGTGTTCACCCTGGCTGAGGTCATGAAACGCCGGATCACGGCCGAAGGGTGCCCGGAGGACAAGACGTCTGTAGTGCCGAACGCAGTTAGCGGTGACCAATTCCCGGTTCAAACTCGAAATGCCGAGTTGGCAGGCAAGCTTGGTATCCAGAGCGACGAGATCGTCATTGGTTACATCTCATCCCTGGTCGAATATGAGGGCGTACCGGTACTCATCGATGCTTTCCGCCAGCTGCGTGAACGCCTTAACGTTCCGGTTCGTCTTCTGGTGGTAGGCGATGGACCCGTTCTTGATTCCCTCAAGGCCACAGCTGCCTCGCTTGGACTTGACGACGCGCTCTTTACAGGACGGGTGCCCCACGAGGACATCCTGGACTATTACGGGCTGATCGACATCTTCGTTGTGCCACGGACAGCAGCGGCGGTTTGCCAGCTGGTCACGCCATTGAAGCCCTTCGAGGCCTTTGCAACGGGACGAACAATTGTCATGTCCGACGTCGACGCGCTTAAGGAAATCGCGGAGGCAAGCGGCTCAGCTGCCCTGTTCCAAGCTGGAAACAGCGGCTCGCTCGCGGATGTACTCTCCGACCTCGTTTCCAGCCCTGAGACACGGAGCCAGATGGCGGCAACCGGCGCCGCTTGGGTCCGTGAAAGCCGTTCGTGGGAAGCCAACGCTGCTGTCTATAACGACCAATATGCGAATCTGGCGGCGAATGCAATCCGTGTCTGAACTGCTGTTCCAGCAACTGGCGGACGCTGACATTGAAGCACTTTCCCAGTGGATCGCTTCAAGTCACCGCCCCGACCTTTCGGATGCGGTCTGGTTTGACAGCTTAGCTAGTGATTCCCAATCTGACGTCGTCATGAATAGTTGGAAGGCTGGGGACTACGACCGGCTGGATCTCTCGCTGCCACTTGCTTGGGACAGTCTTTGCGCGGACGACAGGAGCTGGGGTTCCCAGCTTCACGGCTGGAAGTTCATGGACAGGCCAATCCAGGAGTTTATCCGGACAGGTGACAAGGCGTACCTTCAATGGTGCTTGGATCGTGCAGTCTCTTGGTCGGAACGCTATTCCGACCAAGAGACTGGCAACGCGATTGTCTGGTACAACATGGCGCTCGGACAGCGCGCCCTTCGGCTCGCCGGCCTGATCTACCTAGGGGCAAAAAATGGCATAGCCCTCGCGGAACTGCGATCCCTGCTCAGTGCCGTAGACAGGCACAGGCACGAATTCTCTTTGGAAAGCTCGTTTAACCCTCGCACCAACCACGGCTACTTCGTGGCTATCGGTCAAACAGTACTAGGCACAACTCTCGAAGCTGTGCCTGAAATGAGCGGGCTGGCCGAAGAGGGCCGCGAACGGCTTGCCGTCATGATCCGAACACAGTTTCTTCCGGACGGCGGTCACAGCGAGCATTCGCCTGAGTACCACCGGATGCTCATGCAGTCCTTCCAGATCGCGGTGGACAACGGCCTGATAGAAGATTCCGATTTGACCAGCCGTCTTCGCAAGGCCGCCGACTTGCTGGGCTGGATGATCCAGCCCAATGGCTCGCTCGTTCCGCTGGGTGATACTCCCTACGTCAACATGATTGACGGGAGTCATCCTCTGACGCTGAGCCCCGAAACAAATTTCCTAATGTCCGGAGGTTCATTCGGCCAGGCGTGCAAGGCAGAGCTCGGGGTATTCCAGGAGTCAGGCTACGCCTTTGTCCGTTCCCCACAGCCCCAGGGAGAGACGAAACCACCAACCTCGTCTTACCTCGCTTTCACAGCAGCATTCCATGGCAGGGCTCACAAGCATGCGGACGATCTCAACTTTGTCTGGTATGACCGTGGGCAAGAGATTTTGGTCGAAGGCGGCCGTTACGGGTATGGGGCACAACTGCCCGTTGACTCCCCCCTTCGCTCGGACGGTTTCTATTACGCCGATCCTTTCCGACGGTTTGTCGAGTCCACGATGGCCCACAACACAGTGACCGCCAATGGCAGAAACCACGACCGGCGTCGCGCTCCCGCAGGCTCCGGCCTTGGGGTATGCGAGCAAGTGGGAGACGTGTTCATCCTGCAAGGGCGTATGGAGCATGGAGGATGGATACATCGGAGGAAGATCGAGTTGAAGCCTGGCATTGGTCTCACGGTCACAGATGACGTGCAGTCCACAGACGCGATGAAACGCGACTACCAGGTCTGGTTCAATATCTCTGGGGAACTGGATTCAAACTCGTCCCCTTCTGCAGGGCTCTCGTGGTCCTCGCCCGGTGGAGAATGGAACCTGACGCTGGAGACGGAACCCGGCGTTTTGGTCAATGGCCCGATTCGTGAATCCGACAGCCCCCTCCGAGGCTGGCGGTCAGTCGAGGACGGAACCCGTGAAGGTGTCTGGTCCGTCTGCCTGGAAGCCCCGAAAACCCGTCATTACGTGTTTACGAGCAGATTTACCTTCGACAGCGCCTACGATTCCCGCAGGGCGGATAATAATCCGCGAAAATATGTTTAGCAGTAGCCGAATGCGTTGGAGGGTATGCCAAACCAGTGCATCCTTGGTTCATGCGCCCTCGTCATCAGGCAGCGACAATGTGACGTGAATTCCCCTCTAAACATTGGGCAGTTCTGATACAGCAGGTAACGTTGGCCTTTAGTAATTCCGACTGAACAACCGGGGAACTCATGGGCTTAGGCACCGACTATGTGACCAATGAATATGAAGTTGGTTTGCCGCCGCTTCGTATGGAGCGCAAGGCAATTTGGGACTACTACAGGATCGAGTTCCTGCCGAACGGCTACCCGGGCCGCCGAACTGATGGGGTGCTCATGGCGCATCCGATCTACGGTCCGTACGTGATCACTGACTACCTGATCCAGTTTGGCCTCACGGATGATCCAGTATTCCTCAAGGCTGCCATTCAAGTCGCAGACGTTTCTGTTTCAATGATGGAACCCTTGCATGACGGATTGGTATTCAACTATGACGAGGTAAGGGCCAAGGTTTCCAGCAAGAAGGGTACCTGGTACAGCGGCCTCACGCAGTCCCGCTATGTGGACGTTCTCAGCAAGCTCCTGGCCTACCCGGATACCGAGCGCTTCCGTGAACCGCTAAAAGCTGTATTGAACAGTTTGACCATCCCTGTCCAGGATGGAGGGGTGGCCCGCTACACCAGCGAGGGCGGACTGATCATCGAAGAGTACCCCGCAACCTTCCCGAATTGCACGCTTAATGGCTGGACCACAGCGACGTGCATTCTCTTGGATGTCGCGAAAGCCTCAAACGATGACCGTGACTGGGACGTGTTCAACAAGTCCGTTCAAGGCATGGAAAGTATCATCAGCCTTTAC
>NZ_JABMCX010000267.1 GCF_013179505.1 Paenarthrobacter sp. CM16
CGGGGGCGCAGGTTCAGGGACTGCAGGATCTGGTTGCCCACCTTGATTTCCTCCACCGGCGGGGCTGAGAGGGAAACACGGATGGTGTCACCGATGCCGCGGGACAGGAGCGCACCGAAAGCCGTTGCCGATTTGATGGTGCCTTGGAATGCCGGGCCTGCCTCGGTAACTCCAAGGTGCAAGGGCCAGTCACCCTTCTCGGCAAGCATCTCGTAAGCGGCCACCATGATCACGGGGTCGTTGTGCTTGACGGAGATCTTGAAGTCGTGGAAACCGTGCTCTTCGAACAAAGAGGCTTCCCAGACAGCTGACTCAACAAGCGCCTCCGGAGTGGCCTTGCCGTACTTCTTCATGATGCCGGGTTCGAGGGATCCGGCGTTGACACCGATACGAATGGATGTTCCGTGGTCCCGGGCCGCTGCTGCGATCTCCTTGACCTGGTCATCGAACTTACGGATGTTGCCCGGATTCACCCGAACAGCCGCGCAACCGGCCTCAATAGCCGCGAAGACGTACTTGGGCTGGAAGTGGATATCGGCAATCACCGGGATCTGGGATTTGCGGGCGATGATGGGCAGCGCTTCGGCGTCATCGGCAGAGGGGCAGGCAACGCGCACGATGTCGCAGCCGGATGCCGTCAATTCAGCAATTTGCTGAAGGGTGGCGTTGATGTCCGTGGTGGGCGTTGTGGTCATGGACTGAACGCTGATGGGCGAGTCAGAACCGACACCAACGGACCCTACCTTGATCTGCCGCGTCTTACGGCGCGGGGCAAGGACGGGGGGTGGGGCTGCTGGCATTCCCAGGCTGACCGAGGTCACGTGGACTCCTTGGGTTGGGGTGGATCGTTGTGGTGGAGGACGTCCGGATCAGGACGCGTGGGCAGCCAGGACGCCGATGATGGGCGCCCATTCCGTGGTGCGGATGCCGGCGATTACTCCGGCTTCAGCGAACGGATCCTGCTTCAGGAGCTGGTTGAGTTCGGCCTCGTCAGCGGACTTGAAGATCAGCAGAGCACCGGCACCGTCACCGTAGGGCCCACTGGCAAGCAGTTTGCCTTCCTCGGCCAGTTCGCCGAGCCAGGCACGGTGTGCGGGGCGGGCTTCATCGCGGAGGGCGCCGGAGTCGGCGACGTATACGTACTCAGCAGCGAAAACAGTCATGGTGCTAGCCTATCCCGCTTGATCCGCCGACTTTGTTCACAGCTGCGCGGAAAATGTTCACAGCTCAGCCAAAGATATTCACGGGCTTCACGATGTCCGCGTAGATCAGCAGGGCCCCCATGGCCATCAGTAGCGCAGCCACCACATAGGTCAGCGGCAACAGTTTGGCGATGTCGAACGAGCCCGGATCCGGCTTGCCCCTGAGTCTGGCCACTTGGCGCCGTGCGCCCTCGTACAAAGCTCCGGCAACATGGCCGCCGTCCAAGGGAAGCAAGGGGATGAGGTTGAAGATGGCCAGGGCGAAATTGAGCCCTGCAAGCAGCCCGATCAGGGTTCCGATCCGTGCCTGCATCGGCACCTGTTCCATGGCCGCGACTTCGCCGGCCACCCGGCCCACGCCCACTACGCTGATGGGGCCGTTCGGGTCACGGGGCTCCTCGCTGAAGGCCGCTTTTGCCACCCCCGCCACCCTGGCGGGCAGGTTGAAGATCACACCGGAAATTTGTTTGATGTTCTCCCCTGCCATGGGCAGAACGGCCGACGCCGGTTGGGGCACCAGGGCGCTTTGGGCTCCGATCCCGAGGAAGCCCACCTCCTGATACTGCAGAACCCCGTTGGCGTCCTGGGCCTGCCGTCCATCGGGGCCAACCACGGGACGGGATGAAAGCACCGGAGTCACGGTGGTCTCCACGGCAGAACCGTTGCGTTGGACAGTGATGGCCACCTCCCTGCCTGCCGAGGCGCGGATCCACCCGGTCAGTTCATCCCAGTTGGTGACTGGTTTACCGTCGAAGGAAGTGATGGTGTCGTTGGGCTGGAGCCCTGCCGCTGCTGCCGGCGTGGGTTTGCAGTCCGCCGAGTCGGGGTCCACGGTTTCGCCTGCGGCAACCTGGCACTTGGATACATCAGCGATGGTGGTGGTGGCCTGGGCTGTGCCGAATCCCATGAGCAGGACGGCCAATAGGATCAACCCGATGATCATGTTCATGGCGGGACCACCGAGCATGACGATGATTTTTTTCCACACGGGCAGCTTGTAGAAGACGCGGTTGCCGTCCTCCGGCCCTACTTCCTCGTGTGCCATGGAGCGCGCTTCGGTGGCCAGTGTCTGGAACATCCCGGTGCTTGAAGGGCGGACGGCACCGTCCGCCTTGTTGGGCGGGTACATGCCGATCATGGACACGTATCCGCCAAGCGGGAGCGCTTTGAAACCGTATTCCGTCTCCCCCTTCTTTTTGGACCAGAGGGTTGGCCCGAAACCGATCATGTACTTGGTGACGCGCACTTTGAACAGCTTCGCGGGCACCAGGTGGCCTACCTCGTGCAGCGCGATGGAAACGGCGACGCCGATGGCGACGAAGACGACTCCGAGAATGAAGAGAAGGACGGGACTCATGCCGGGGGAACTGCTTCCATAGGGGTTGTGGGCTACAGGGCGCTGCTGGCTAAACGATCAAGGGTTCGGGCACGTGCCCACTTCTCAGCATTCAGCACGGACTCCACTGTCAGCTCGGAGGAGCCTGAATGTTCGCTGAGGACCGACTCCACCGTGTCCACGATATCCGTAAAGCGGATGCGCCCTGCGTGGAAGGCCTGGACGGCTTCCTCATTGGCGGCGTTGAACACGGCAGGGAAAGTACTGCCTTGCTTGGCTGCGTCCTTGGCCAGGTCCACTGCCGGGAATGCCACGGCATCCAGGGGTTCGAACGTCCAACTGGTGGCTTTGGTCCAGTCGCAGGCCTTCGCGGCATGCGGGACCCGGTCCGGCCAGCCCATCCCCAGGGCAATCGGCAACCGCATGTCCGGAGGAGATGCCTGGGCAATGATGGACCCGTCCACAAACTGGACCATGGAGTGGACCACCGACTGGGGATGGACCACTACCTCGATCCTGTCGAGGGGAACGTCGAACAACAAGTGCGCCTCGATAACCTCCAGGCCCTTGTTGACCAAGCTGGCGGAGTTGGTGGTGACCATGAGGCCCATGTCCCATGTGGGGTGGGCCAGGGCTTCCTGCGGTGTGACATGGTGCAGTTGGTCACGAGTACGGCCGCGGAACGGACCGCCTGAGGCGGTCAGGATCAGCTTCTCCACTTCCTGTTCCGTTCCGGACCGCAAGCACTGGGCGATGGCGGAATGCTCTGAGTCCACGGGGACGATCTGGCCGGGCCGGGCAGCAGCTTTGACCAGCGCTCCGCCAACAATCAGTGACTCCTTGTTGGCCAGTGCCAGCGTGGCGCCCGTGCCAAGGGCGGCCAAGGTGGGTGCCAAGCCAATGGAACCGGTGATGCCGTTGAGGACAACATCGCACTCGATGCCCGCAATCTGCGTGGAGGCATCCGGACCGACGAAGATTTCCGGCTCGAAGTTCCTTATTCCTGCGACGGAGGCTGCGTCGTCAATCAAGCGGCGCAGCGACGCTGGATCTCCATGGGCGATTCCTACCGCGCGGGCCCGCGTGTGGACCGCCTGCCGGGCGATGAGTTCCGGATTACCTCCGCCTGCGCTCAGCGCCACCACCTCAAAACGGTGCGGGGCGGCATCGACGACGTCAATCGCCTGTGTGCCGATGGAACCTGTGGACCCGAGGATGACGATCTTGCGCGGCTGCATTATTCAAGTATCCCAGCCGGTAACAAGGCCGGCGAACGCAACGGATGTACACGGCTGCAACGGCGTCCCTTGACCATCAACCTCCCGCGCGTACGGTGGAAGAGTGGAGTGGTTGTCCTGGTTTGATGCATGGGACTACGAGTTCGCCCGGCAGGTTCTGCAACGCGGCATTGCCGCGCTGTACCTCGTTGCCTTCCTGTCCACGGTGAACCAGTTCCCCGTGCTCCTCGGAGAGCGCGGGCTGTTGCCGGTTCCGGATTTCCTGGATCTGGCACGACGACTGGCCAGGCCAACGCTCTTCCGCTGGCGTTATTCAGATGCGCTCCTGAGGACCGTGTGTTGGACAGGGATCGGCGTGGCCGCCCTGCTGGTGGCCGGGGTCCCGCAAACAGGTCCGCCCTGGCTGCCCATGGCGGCGTTCCTGGCGTTGTGGTTCCTGTACATGTCGATCGTCAACGTCGGCCAGACGTTCTACGGCTTCGGCTGGGAAATCCTGCTGCTTGAGGCCGGGTTTACCGTGGCCTTCCTCGGTTCGGACCAGACTCCCCCGCCCACCATCGTCCTGATCCTCATTGTGTGGCTGGTGTTCCGGCTTGAGTTCGGTGCCGGCATGATCAAGATCCGTGGCGGCCGTGAGTGGCGGGACATGACGGCCATGTACTATCACCACGAGACTCAGCCCATGCCGGGACCGCTCAGCAGACAAGCGCATCTTTTGCCGCGACCACTGCACAAAGTCGAAGTGGCGGGCAACCATTTCGCGCAACTGGTGGCGCCGTTCTTCCTCTTCGCGCCGCAGCCTTTGGCGAGTATTGCCGCCGGCATCGTCATCGTCACGCAATTGTGGCTGGTGTTCACCGGGAACTTCGCATGGCTGAACTGGGTGGCCATCATCCTGGCGTTCGCTGCGGTCAGCGACCCCGTAGCGCATGCGGTTTTTCCGTTCATCCCGCTGGAGTGGCACCCCGGCGCCGAAACCCCGGTGTGGTGGCTCGGCGTCGTCGTGCTGGTGACTGTTCTGTTGCTGGCGTGCAGCTACCGGCCGCTCCTGAACCTGTTCTCCCGGCGGCAGCTCATGAATGCCAGTTTCAATCGATGGAGATTGGTCAACGCCTATGGGGCGTTTGGGACGGTCACCAAGCAGCGGATCGAGATCGTGGTGGAAGGCACGCTGGCTGAGGAGCCCAACGCCCCGGATGCACTCTGGTTGGAGTATGGCTTCAAGGGCAAGCCCGGCGACGTCCGGCGGTTGCCGCCGCAGTGGGCGCCCTATCATTTGAGGCTGGATTGGCTGATGTGGTTCCTGCCGTTGCGGACCGTCCACGAGGACTGGTTCTACGCTTTCCTGGACAAGCTCCTGCAGGCGGACAAGCCCACCCTGAGGATGCTGCGCCATGACCCGTTCGACGGCGGACGCCCCCGTTGGGTGCGGGCGCGCAGCTATCTTTACCGTTTCGCCAGCCGTGAGGAGTTCCGCAGGACGGGCGAGCGCTGGGTTCGGGTGCTGCTCTCCGACGCCGTTCCGCCGGTACAGCTAAACGCGCGACGCCGCTTTTTTTCGTGAACCCGCTTCCAAGGGAGAGGCCGTGGATTCCCTGACCACCAGGTGGGTTGCGAGCTCCACGCGCCGGGAGTCGATGTCTTCACCTTGCATTTGGCGAAGGATGAAGTTCAGCGCCGAACGCCCTATCTCTTGAAGCGGCTGGCTTACCGATGTCAAGGGCGGTGTGGATTCCTCGGCCTGGTAGGTGCCGTCGAACCCCACCAAGCTCATTTCCTCCGGGATGCGCACATCCTGTCGCCGGGCCTCCGCCAGCACTCCCATGGCGATGCTGTCGCTGCCGGCAAAGACTGCCGTGGGCGGATCTTCCAGCGCCAACAGGGACTTGAAAGCGGCGGCCCCGGTCTCGGGCCGGAAGGGTCCCGCCGAAACGTATTCGTGTTCCACGGTGATGCCTGCGGACATGAGAGCGGCCATGTAACCGTGGAGCCTGGCCTGGCTGCACTCGGCTGTGGCAGGGCCGCCGATGTATGCGATCCGACGATGCCCCAGCCCCAGGAGGTGGCTTGCTGCTGCCTTTCCACCGGCCCAATTGCTGGCGCCCACGCTGAACAAGTCAGCCGGTGGCGGGTTGAGGGGGTCGATCACCACGATGGGGATCTGGCGCCTCTGGAAGGCCTCCAAGTGGGCGGTGCCGAAGGCCGAGGTCACCACGATCATCCCGCTGCGGCCCTCATCGACCATGCGTTGGGCCCGCTCTTCCGGACCCAGGGGAGGTGCCGCTTGGAGTCCGGTCACGGACAGGATCACTTCCATGTCCGAGACATTGGCCTGCTCCATGATCCCTTTGAGGACTTCCATGTTGTAGGCCGAATTGAGGGAATCAAAGACAGCTTCCACTGTCCGCTGCACCGGGTTGCTCTTGCGCTGGAGCGGGGACTTGTAGCCGGTGCGCTGCAGTGCCGCCAGCACGCGGGCACGGGTGGCCTGCGCTACGTCCCCGCGCCCGTTGACCACTTTGGACACTGTGGGCACTGAGACTCCCACCTCCTGCGCGACGGCAGAGAGGGTCAATTTGGAGGGTCGTTCTTCGATGCTCACAGTGTCCGCTTTCGAAAAGTTTCGGTTGCAGACAGTGTGCATTGCCGGATGGACTCCCGTCAATATGAACCCTGCGAG
>NZ_JABMCX010000268.1 GCF_013179505.1 Paenarthrobacter sp. CM16
GGCTGCCGTGGCAGTATCCGGCGCCTTGGCCGGCGTCGTACTTTTTCCTGTGGGGCCGGTGACGCTGTTGTCCGGTGACACCATCAGCGTGGGCGAGGCCGCCGTGAGATCACTGCTGATTGCTGCCTACATCACGGTTTCGCTCCTGGGGTTGTCGGCAATCGGAGTGCTGATTTCCACGTTCACGGACGTTCCTGTGGGAGCAATGGCCACCACGATCGTCCTTTCAGTCCTCTCGCAGGTACTTGACAACCTCCCCCAACTCGAATGGCTGCACCCTTGGCTCTTCAGCCACCATTGGCTGGGGTTCGCTGACCTGCTGCGGCAGCCCATCTCCTGGACATCATTTGGCGAAAACGCAATCCTCCAGGCCGGATACATCGTTGTGTGCGGCGCGCTGGCCTATGCCAAATTCTCCAGCAAGGACGTCTTTTCATAGCTTTGTCGTAGGCTCTTCCCATGGCCAGATTCTTTGACGTGCACCCTGAAGATCCACAACCACGCGCCATCGGCCAAGTGGTGAATATGCTCCAAGGCGGCGGCTTGATCGCCTACCCGACCGACTCCTGCTACGCACTAGGTGCCCAGATCGGCAACAGGGAAGCCTTGGACCGGATCAGGACCATCCGGCATTTGGATGACAAACACCACTTCACGCTGGTCTGCAAAGACTTCGCCCAGATGGGGCAGTTCGTGATGCTGGACAACGACATCTTCAGGAGCATCAAGGCGGTCACCCCCGGCAGCTACACATTCATCCTCCCCGCAACACGCGAAGTGCCCAAACGGCTCCTGCACCCCAAGAAGAAAACCGTTGGTGTCCGCATTCCCGATCACAAGGTGGTCCAGGCGCTCCTGGCTGAACTTGGTGAACCTTTGCTCTCCAGCACCCTGCTGCTGCCGGACGAGGAAGAGCCGCTGACCCAGGGCTGGGAAATCAAGGAGCGCCTGGACAACCAGGTGGATGGCGTCATCGACGCGGGCGACACCGGCTCGGAGCCCACCACAGTGATCGACTTCTCCAGTGGAGTCGCCGAGGTGGTGCGGCGGGGCATGGGCGATACTTCGCGTTTCGAATAGCCACAGCCAGCCTCAGCGGAACTGGAAACGGCAGCCCGAGTTCAAAGCCACCTGCGCAACACCAGTCATTTCCAAGGAGATTGCCGACGGCTGTGGCAGCAGAGGCCGGGGCGGATACGCTACGAAAATAACCAGCCGGCGGTTGCCGTCGGCACTGTTGAGGGCAACGCTCCCGTAGCCTGGAATGTCTCCGGCATGACCGAAGTATGAGCCGTTCGTGCAGCGGTCGTCCCAGTGGTCCAGGCCCAGGCCGTAGTTGGCGGGCACCGCGCCCTTCATGTCGATCAAGCTTGCAGGTTCCACCAGTCGTCCCGTCAACAGGGCCTCATAGAAGGTGCTGATGTCCTCAATGCTGGAGACCAAACCGCCTGGTGCAACCCCGCTCGGGGCCGAAGGAAACGTCACATCCACCGTTTCCCCGGCCACCTGGATGTAGCCGTGGACTAGATCATCCGGGGCGGTGGAGCCAGGAACCAGCAAGGAAGTGGACTCGAGATCCAGGGGCCCGAAGACATCACCCTGCAGGACAGCTTCAAGCGATGAACCCCGGAGCCGCTCCACCAACCGACCCAGCAAGGCATCGGCCTGTGCGGACGTCATGTCGGGAAGGGCTGCCGTGATCCCGAGGAGCTGGCGAATGGTTAGTGCGCTGCCCTCGGCAACTGAACCCGGCAGGTGCGTCAGGACAGTGTCGTCCAGAGTCAATGCTCCCTCTTCCACGAGCTTGGCGATGGACACTGCCAGCATGGTCCGGAGTTGTCCGCCCACGGCAAAGGTGTCACCGGGCTGGACCTCAGTGCGCCCATCACGGCTCCTCACTCCAGCCGCATGAGTCCACTCCTGCAGGCCAACCTTGGCGCTGATGAGCACCGCTGAGGCGCCTTCCTCGCGCTTTTCGCGGGAGAACAGTTCCAAGGTGGCCCGTAACTCCTGGAAGGCCGGTGAAAATGACGCAGTGTCCAGCGGTGCCGAACTTGATGCTTCGGTGCTTGTCGGCACCACAGGAGGGGACGTCGTCGTTGGCGCCGTGGTCATCGGTGCAGACGTTGCTGTTGCCGGTGGCTTCACCGACGTAGCGGGCCGGGACGGCAGCGGGTCCGGCACTACAGTGCACCCGCCCAGGAGCGTCCCGCAGGCGACTGCGAGACCCACCAACCCCGTCCTGCATCGTTGTGGCACTCGGCCTCCCGGCTTACTCCTCCGGCTTGCGGGCCCGGCTTGGCTGAACACGCATGGGCTCACCCGGCATCTTGGGGAATTCCGGCGGGAAGGGCATCTCGCCCTGGCCGTTCTTGACGTCCCGCTCCCACCAGGCCAGCAGCACATCGATGTCGCCGGGGTGATCGTGCATGGATGCCCACGGGTCGCCGGCTTTTGCCAGCCGGTCCGGGACTGTGGTGATGGTGTACTTTGCGGGATCGGCGTTCTCCAGTTCGTCCCATTCCAGCGGGCACGAAACCTGGGCCGCAGGCACGGCGCGCGGGCTGTACGCGCCGGCGATGGTCCGGTCCCGGTTGGCCTGGTTGAAGTCCACGAAGATCCTGGTTCCGCGTTCTTCTTTCCACCACGCCGTGGTGACTTGGTCAGGCATGCGCCGCTCCAACTCACGCCCTGCCGCGATCACGGCGTGCCGTACATCGAGGAACTCGTGTTTGGGATGGATCGGAGCGTACACGTGCAGTCCCCGGTTGCCGGAGGTCTTGATGAAAGCCGTCAGCCCGGCCTCAGCAAGGACGGACCGGAGTTCCTGTGCTGCAGGAATTGCGTCGTCAAAGTCCGTGCCCGGCTGGGGATCGAGGTCTATCCTCAACTGGTCCGGGTTATCGGGATCATCCGCCCGGGAAGCCCACGGGTGGAACACCACAGTGTTCATCTGCGCTGCCCACACGGCTGCCGCAGGCTCATCAATCACCAACTGCGGATGGGACCGTGCGCTGGGATACGTCACCGGAACCGAGCGGACGTACTCCGGGGCGCCCTTGGGCGGATTCTTCGAGAAGAACATCTCCCCTTCGATACTTCCTGAATACCGTTGAAGACTGATGGGCCGGTTTCCGTTGGCGGCGACAAACGCTCCCCCGACGTCAATAAGATAGTTCGCCAGGTCCAGCTTGGTCAGTCCTGCCTCCGGCCACATCACCCGGCTTGGACTGGAAATCCGGACTTCCCGGGGGCCATCCGGACCGGGCACTGTAACGGTGGTTGCTTCGCTCGCCATGGGCACAAGCTACCCCGTTAATGGCTCGCGCGTCAGCACCCACGGTGTTTTTGGTGTGGTGGGCAATGATGGAGTCATGCCAAATACAGAAACATCCGTCGCGATCACGGTGGGCGAATCCGATATTTCCGCCCTGCACCTCCGGCCGGAGAACCCCTTTGCCACTTTGGTGGTGGCGCACGGGGCGGGCGCCGGAATGGAGCACCCCTTCCTGCAAGGTTTCGCCGAAGCGATGGCAGGTGAGGGCGTGGCTACCCTGCGCTTCAACTTTCCTTACCGGGAAGCGGGCCGGCGGTTTCCCGACCGCCCGCCTTTGGCGATCGCCACATGGCGCGCCGTGATGGAAACGGCGGGCGGGCTTGCCGACGCCGGGCCGCTCTGGGCTGCCGGGAAATCCTTCGGAGGACGCATGGCGTCCATGGCAGTGGCTGACGGCATGCCTGCCAGCGGGCTGGTGTACCTGGGCTATCCATTGCACGCGCCCGGAAAGCCGGAAAAACTGCGCGACGAACACCTTTACGGCATCACGGTACCCATGCTCTTCCTCCAGGGGACACGGGATACGTTCGCAACCCCAAACCTTTTGGAGGAGGTCGTGGGCAGGATCGGCCCGACGGCGACGCTCCAGTGGAGCGAGGGAGGTGACCACTCGTTCGCGCTCAAGGGTGTGAAACGCCCGGCCGCCGAGACCGGGGCCTCGCTGGCGCCTGCGGTGGCTGCTTTCCTGCGCGCAAACTAACAAAGCCGGCGCAGGTATGGCCTTAGTCCCGTCACTACTTTGGCAGGGGCTCGTGGCGAAGGAAGGATCGTCGGAAACGACCGGTCCCGGCGGTGAGGGCACGAAGCTCGATGGCGTAGCGCAGAAGTTCCTGGTCCGGCACTTCAGCGCTGATTTCCGTTCCCTCCCCGTCTGCTGCAGTGGTGCCGGTGACTCGTCCACGCCGTCCTGAAAGATCACTCATCACGGCACCCACATAATCATCCGGGACGCTGACAACAACTGAGGAGACTGGTTCCAACAGCTGGATTTTTGCGGCAGCGGCAGCTTCACGAAGTGCCAACGCTCCGGCCGCCTGGAAAGCGGCGTCGGAAGAATCCACGCTGTGGGTCTTGCCGCCCACCAGGGTGACTTTGATGTCAACCACCGGGAATCCGGCCGACACACCTTTGAGCATCTGGGAACGGACTCCCTTCTCCACGGAGGCAACAAACGTGGCCGGGATCGCTCCACCCACGATTCTGTCCGTGAACTCGAATCCCGCGCCTCGGGCCAAGGGCTCCACCTCGATGTCGCAGATGGCGAACTGCCCATGGCCTCCTGATTGTTTGACGTGCCGTCCGTGACCGGCGGCTCTGGTGGCGAAGGTTTCCCTGAGCGGAGTCTTGACGTCCACGGTCTGCAGCTTGACACCCTGGCTGCGCAGCCTGTCCAGGACCACCTCGGAGTGGGCTTCGCCCATGCACCACAGGATGAGTTGGTGGGTGTCGGGGTTGCGCTCCAGGCGCAGCGTCGGATCAGCGGCGGCCACTTTACCAATGCTCTTGGCCAGCGCGTCTTCGTCGCTCGGGGAGGCGCCTTCGATGGCTATGGGCATTAACGGCTCGGGCATGTTCCACGTTTCGATCAGCAGCGGCGCATCCTTATCCGAGACGGTGTCGCCCGTCTCGGCACTTGCGAGCTTGCTGATGGCACAGATGTCCCCCGCAATACACTGCGGAACGGCTTTCAGACTGGAGCCCACCGGCGCGTAGAGATGGGTGATGCGCTCATCGGCGTCGTGGTCCTCATGGCCCCTGTCGGCAAGCCCCCGGCCACCCACATGAATCGAAGAATCCTCCCGCAGGGTCCCGGAGAAAACCCGGACCAGGCAAACACGCCCCAGGAACGGGTCCACGGTGGTTCTCACCACCTCCGCGGCCAAGCGCCCGGCAGGATCACAGCCCAGCGGCTTCATGGACGTGCCATCCAGCGTCATCACGGCCGGGGTGAGGCGTTCAGGGGGTGACGGCATCGCATCAATCAACAAGGACATCAGCTCCGGAAGGCCCACGCCGGTTTCTGCCGATGTGGGAATCACCGGGAAGAAGCTCCCCCTGGCTACGGCTTTTTCCAGATCCTGGATCAGATCGGCCAAGGGCAGTTCCTCACCCCCGAGGTAGCGGTCCATGAGTGTTTCGTCTTCGCTCTCGGCAATGATTCCTTCGATCAAGGGGCCCCTGGCCGACTCTACGGCCGCTTCCGCCACCCCGTCCTCATCACCCTGCCCTTGGAGGACGCCAAGGAGCGCCGCATTGCCCGCCCCAGGAACATACAGCGGAAGCACCGACTCGCCGAAGGCGTCCCGGCAACGCGCGACGGCGGCAGTGAAGTCGGCGCGCGGGTGGTCCACTTTACTCAGCACTACCGCCCTGGGCATGCGGATCTTCGCGCATTCACCCCACAAGGCGACCGTGGCGCCGTCGATTCCTTCCACCGCGGAGACAACAAAAAGGGCCGCATCGGCGGCCCTCAAACCAGCCCGCAGTTCGCCGGTGAAATCGGTGTAGCCGGGGGTGTCGATCAGGTTGACCTTTACCTCGCCCAGCAACAGCGGGGCCACCGACATGCTCACGGACCGTTGCTGGTGGACCGCGGACGGATCTGAATCGCTGACCGTGGTGCCTTCGCTGATGGAGCCCATTCTGGTGATCGCCCCGGTTGCGGCGAGCAATGCTTCCACCAGCATCGTCTTGCCGGCTCCGGAATGCCCCACCAGGGCAACATTGCGGACTCGGGCCGGGTCACTGGCTGCCAAGGCGGCACCGGAGTCGCCCCGGCGGGCATCGGGCGTGCCGGCTCCGGTTCCTTTGGGTGCCTCTCGCGTGCCCTTTGCGGACATGGCCACCTCCTGGTGTTGTATCCCGGCAGGGTGTCCGAACACGCCGGGTTCGAACCTTAAACAGGATTGGACACCCTGGAGTGACTGCAGGGCAAGGGCTCCCGGCGACCAATACCTACGGGCCTGCCTACGGGCCGCCGTCGGCTCCTTGCCCCGGGTTTGGACTCCAAACTAAACTGCGAGCAATCCCCACAACAACCAGGCAGAGGCTGCCGCACATCCGGCAATCACCGCAGTGAACCCGGTCAGCCACACGAAGGC
>NZ_JABMCX010000269.1 GCF_013179505.1 Paenarthrobacter sp. CM16
TGAAACTGATGATCCCGTCCTTCGATGCCTCCGGTAACGTCATTCCGCTGCCTCCCTTCAAGATGGAGGAAGCCGGTTGGTACCAGGAGTGGCTTGCCATGGACCCATCCGTCCGCGGTGACATGCGCACTTACACCGTCCGCTCCGAGCGCCTGGACGCCGTATACCCCGAGATCGACATCGATTTCGTCATGCACTTCGACGACGCCGGCCACGGCGGCCCCGCGGCAAACTGGGCGGTGGGCGCGAAACCTGGTGACGCCATCACCATCATCGGCCCCAACAACCGCGCAGCCCAGTGCACCACGGCCGGAGCCTACGGTGGCATCGAATGGCGTCCGGGCCTGGCACAGCGCGTGCTCCTGGCCGGCGACGAAACAGCTGTCCCCGCCATCAGCGCCATCCTCGAAAGCCTCCCCGCCGACATGACCGGCCACGCTTTCCTCGAGGTCCCCGAAGCCGGCGACTTCCAGGACATCTCCACGGCAGCAGACATCGAAATCACGTGGCTCGCCCGCGGCGCGGCCATCGGACGCTCACGTCCCCACGGCGAACTGCTCAAGGAAGCGGTCGCCAAGGCTGTTCCCGTCCCCGGATGGGTGGGCATCAAGGGCTCCGGAGCCGCAGGCCCCGAGCCCGAAGACGTCAACGTGGACCAGGACATCCTGTGGGAAACGCCGCAGCGCATGGACGCCGCCGCCATCGAAGCCTCCAAGAACCCGACGCTGCCTGCCGGCGCCCTGCCGTTCTACGCCTGGATCGCCGGTGAAGCGTTCGTGATCAAGGAGCTGCGGCGCTACCTGGTGCGCGACGTCGGCATTGACCGCAAGCAGGTTGCGTTCATGGGCTACTGGCGCCGAGGCAAAGCCGAGGGCTAAGCCGGCTGTACTGCTTTGCGGGCGCCCCCTTCCGACGCTCTTTCACTTCCCTCGGGTTTGCGGCTGACGCTCTTTCACTTCCCTCGGGTTTGGGGCCGACGCTCTTTCACCTCCCGTTCGCTTGTTCACTTTGGGTTGGCTCCGGTGTAACCGGGGAACGGTAGCGTCGGCTGGGTGCGGGAGGAATTCGGGGACGGGAGTAAGGTTCGACGGCGGTTTGTCGCCATCGGGGATTCCTTCACCGAGGGCGTCGGGGACGTGAGCAAGGTCCTGCCCAACGGGGTCCGCGGTTGGGCGGACCGTGTGGCCGAAAAGTTGGCCAAGGCGCAGCCGGGCTGGGAATATGCCAACCTGGCCGTGCGAAGTAAGAGGCTCCGGCACATCATCGATGAACAGCTCGAGCCCGCCCTGGCCATGGAGCCAACGCTCATTACGCTCTATGCCGGCGGCAACGACATCCTCGACTTCGGCACCGACATGGATGCGCTCCTCAACGACTACGAGCTGCTCGTTGCACGATTGAGCGAAACCGGGGCCACTTTGGTCCTGTTCACAGGGTTCGATGTGAAAGTCTCCGCGGTTCTGGAGCCCTTCAAGAAGCGCAACACCTTGTACAACCAAAGAGTCCGTGAGATTGCCGATAAATACGGTGCGGTCCTGGTGGACTACTGGTGCTTCGACGCTTACAAGGACTCCCGGATGTGGGCCCCTGACCGTCTTCATATGTCCAAAGCGGGGCACAAGTATTTGGCCGCGCAGGTCCTGGACCACCTCAATATACCGCACAAGATCTCCCCGAAAGAATGGGATCCACCCACCCGCATGTCCATGCGCGAGTGGGAACGCCGGCAGCGCCGATGGGTCAACGATTGGGTGGTCCCGTTGTTCGGCCGCAAACTTCGCGGCGTCACCCTTGGCGATACGCTCAGCCCGCGCTGGCCCCAGCCCGTGAAAGTCCCGCGAAAAGGCGGCCTTAAAAAGCTCATGGAAGGGGCAAAGCAGTGACGGAACAGACGCGATTCGTGGCGCTCGGCGATTCCTTCACGGAGGGCGTGGGCGACACCGACCTCCGGCTCCCCAACAACTGCAGGGGCTGGGCCGACCGGGTGGCAGAAGAATTGGCACGGCACAACTCCGGTGTGGAATACGCCAATCTGGCCATCCGGGGCAGGCGCCTGCAGCGGATCGTTGACGAGCAAATCGAGCCTGCTTTGGCTATGAAACCCACACTGGTCAGCTTTTATGCCGGGGGCAACGACCTCCTGATGGCCCGGCCCAACATGGCCAAACTCATCCAGGATTATGAGGAGGCTATCCAAAGGATCACAGCCACCGGCGCCACGGTCCTGATGTTCACGGGCTACAACGTTCCTTTGTCGCCTCTGCTCGAACCCCTTAAGGTCCGCACGGCCATGTACAACCGCAGCATTCGGCGGATCGCCGCCAAGTACCAAACGCTTTTGGTGGACTATTGGTGCTTCGAGAAATTCCAGGACCCCCGGATGTGGGCTCCCGATCGCCTGCACATGTCCACTCCCGGCCACAAATACATGGCCAAGAAAGTTCTCGAGGTGATCGGTGCGCGGCACTCGATCCAATCGCCGGCCCTCGCAGCTCCCCGTCCGCGGACCCGCGCCGAAAACATCGCCGACGACGTCGCCTGGCTGAGGCGCGACGTCGGCCCTTGGTTTTCGCGGAGGCTTCGCGGCGTATCGAGCGGCGACCATGTGCGGGCGCGATGGCCGGAACTCATGCCGGTGGTGCTGCCCGAACGGTTGGGTACTGCGAAAGCGCAGATACCTCAGCTGTCCAGCAGGTTTTCGTAGCCCTCAGCCACGCTGGTTGCCGTGAATTCGATGATCTCAAATTCGGCTACGCCGTTGCTGTAAAACGGGTCCTGCGCCAGGGAAGCATCCAAGGTTGCGCGGTCCACTTTGGAGAGCAGCACGCCGCCCGTGGCTGGGACGCGACGTCCGGACGCGAGGAAGATGCCGTCGTCGAACGCGTCCTTAAGCCAGGCCATGTGGCCGGGGCGATGGAAGTCGACAATGTCGTCGGGAACTTTGTAGGTCAAGGAGACTACGAACATGCGGCCCAGCCTATCGGTTGGGCCGCAGCCCGGACCTAAGGAAGCTGTGAATTCTCCTAAGATGGGTTCATGACTCAACCCCGCTGGCTCAATGCCGACGAACGCCGTGCTTGGCTGGCCCTGCTGAGCATCAACACCTTGCTTCCCTCGGCTTTGGATACCCAGCTTCAGTCGGCAGGGAAATTGTCGCTCTTCGACTACAACGTGCTCGCAATGCTCTCCGAAACCGAGGGCCGATACCTTCCCATGAGTGAGCTGGCCGCACGCACAAGTGCCTCCTTGTCGCGTCTGTCCCACGTGGTCACCAAGCTGCAGAAACGTGGTTGGGTGGAGCGGCAGGCGCACCCGGGCGACGCCCGCGTGACCGTTGCGCACCTCACCGAAGCCGGCATGGCCACCATCGTTTCCCTCGCCCCGGGACATGTGGAATCCGTGCGGACCCTGATGCTGGATTCCCTGACCCCGGACGATGTGGCAGACCTCGCCCGGATTGGCGAGAAAATTGTGGCACGCCTGGACAACAACCACTGGATCCTCCGTGATTCGTAAGTGCTTTGTGGCCTCGAGCGCTGAAGTGGCAGACTGACGGCATGGATTTTTCTGCCCGTTATGTTGCTCTTGGTGACTCCTTCACTGAGGGGGTTGGAGACGATGATCCCCGCCGCCCCAACGGTGTTCGTGGCTGGGCCGACGTCGTGGCCGAACAATTGGCCCGCAGCAATGAGGACTTCGGTTACGCCAACCTTGCCATCCGTGGCCGCAAGCTTCGGCAGATCATGGCGGAGCAGGTTGACGCAGCCGTCGCCATGAACCCCACGTTGGTGACGTTGTACGCCGGGGCCAACGACATCCTGCGGCCCAAGATCGATATTGACTCGCTTCTTGAGGAGTACGACGCCGGCATCGCCAAGTTGAGCGCGTCGGGAGCCACGGTGGTCCTCTTTACGGGCTTTGATGCCAAGGGCTCCAAAGTCTTCAGCGCAATGCGCGGCCGTACAGCGATCTACAACGAGTTGGTGCGGGAGATCGCGGAGAACCATGGCGCTTTGCTGGTGGACTACTGGCGTTTCGACGAATACGACGACTGGCGCCTGTGGGGTGAGGACCGGATGCACATGTCCACCGCCGGTCACGTCAACATGGCAAAGCGGGTGCTCGAAGTCCTGGAGCACGAACACGTCATTGAGGTCCCGGAACTGGCTCCCGTCCGGCTGATGAACCGTGTAGAAGCGTTGAAGGCCAACGCCCGGTGGATCCGCGAATCCGCAGCACCCTGGGTGGCCCGCCGTGTCCGGGGAGTCTCTTCCGGCGACGGATTGAACCCGAAATACCCGGAACTGATCCGGCCACAGTAGTCCGGCCTGGTGGGTGCCGGGATGGGTTATGCGACCTGCGACCCGCCAGCGATGTGCTGGTGGCCTTGGCCGCGGCTGGCAGGGCTTATGATGCCGGATTGGTCTTAATTTGGCCGGACCCGTAGAATAGTTAGGCGCTAGGTAGTGCGGTTCGTGTGCAATTGCTCCGGTTGGTGGTGACTGTCGGTTTTTCCGACATCCCGGTGGCCGGTAGTTAGGGGCTCAAGTTGCGTGCATTCCTGTATTCGCCCGGTATCCCAGGATCTGTTGCAGTGATTTTCACTGCCCGGTCCTGAGGCCAACCTCCTTCGCCGCACTTGCTGCGGAAACTACCGAAATGGTTTGGACCCGGATGCGGACGCTGCCTGTCGCACGGTAACGCAGGAACATCTGCACGCCGTTACATTCAATCTTTGGAGGAGAGTCATGGCAGCACACTGCCAAGTGACCGGAGCCGAGCCGGGCTTTGGACACAGCATTTCGCACTCGCACCGTCGCAACAAGCGCCGGTTCGACCCGAACATTCAGAAGAAGCGCTACTGGGTTCCGTCCCTGCGCCGTAACGTCACGCTGACTCTGTCAGCCCGTGGCATCAAGACAATCGACGTACGCGGCATCGACTCAGTCGTCGCCGACATCCTGGCACGAGGAGTAAAGCTCTAATGGCAAAGGACAAGGACGTACGTCCGATCATCAAGCTGAAGTCCACCGCGGGCACGGGTTACACCTACGTAACCCGCAAGAACCGTCGTAACGACCCTGACCGTCTGGTCCTGAAGAAGTACGACCCCAAGATCCGCCAGCACGTCGAATTCCGAGAGGAGCGCTAAACACATGGCAAAGAAGTCAAAGATTGCTCGCAACGAGCAGCGCAAGGTCATTGTTGAGCGTTACGCTGCCAAGCGTCTCGAACTGAAGAAGACCCTGGTTGATCCCAACGCGACTGACGAAGCACGCGAAGCTGCACGCCTCGGCCTGCAGAAGCTGCCCCGCAACGCCTCCCCGATCCGTCTGCGTAACCGCGACCAGATCGACGGCCGTCCCCGCGGCACGCTCCAGAAGTTCGGTATCTCCCGTGTTCGCTTCCGCGACATGGCTCACCGCGGTGAGCTCCCGGGCATCACCAAGTCTTCCTGGTAATCACGAAGCCCTGAAAAGGCCGGCAACCGTTATGGTTGCCGGCCTTTTTGCGTTTAAGCCCGCTTCTGGTGGGTGCGGCGGGTGCGGTTGGTGCGCCGGGTGTTAGTGGGTGCGGTTCCTGGTTTTCGGGCCGCTGCTCTTTCGTGGCTTTAGCGCGCGCTGCCGGGCGCCACCGCTCCCTTCCGACGCTCTATCACTTCCCTCGGGTTTGGTGCGGATGCTCTTTCAGGTCCCTCGGGGTTGGTGCGGATGCTCTTTCAGGTCCCGCGGGTTTGGTGCGGATGCTCTTTCATGTCCCTCGGGCTTGAGGGGGTTCGCTCTTTCATGTCCCGCGGGTTTGGTGCGGATGCTCTTTCAGGTCCCGCGGGTTTGGTGCGGATGCTCTTTCAGGTCCCTCGGGCTTGAGACGGATGCTCTTTCAGGTCCCTCGGGTTTGGTGCGGTCGCTTGTTTCGGGTCCTTGGGGTTGGTGGAATACGCGACGGCGGTGGTTGCCGTTGGGTGGTGTCGGTGGCCGGGTTGGGTGGTTGGGTGTTGTGACGGGCTTCACTTGTGCTGTTTTTGGCGGGTTGGGCATGGTTTGGGGCTTTTGTGGGGCTTTCTGGCCCGTGTTTGCGGGGGTTTTGGGTGGTGGTGGGGGTGATTTGTGCCGGGGCGTGCGGGCGTGTAATGTCTTCTGAGTCGCCGCGAGTGAGACAGCTTGGAGCTGAGAACCGCGGAGGCCAACCCCCTCTGATGACAGCCTGAAAATGGTGCGCTTTTGAGCGTGTCTGTGACGGGTGGGGCTGGGTCACGGAGTGAGAATCGCGGAAACGCTGATTTGCAAAGTTCCGCTGGTTCGGGTAAGTTTGAAAAGTTGCTCCGGAGCGATCTTGGACCCTTTGGTGGGTTTGGGTGGTGCCGGGTGTGTCTGTTGTTTGAGAACTCAATAGTGTGCCAAGTTTGTTGATACCGATTGT
>NZ_JABMCX010000027.1 GCF_013179505.1 Paenarthrobacter sp. CM16
GCAGGTGGAGCACTGCGTCTCCGAGGAAGTCACGGGAATCGACCTCGTCCGCGAGCAGTTCCGGATCGCCCGCGGTGAAGCACTGGGCTACGAGGACCCCGAGGTCCGAGGCCACTCCTTCGAATTCCGCATCACCGGCGAGGATCCGGGCCGCAACTTCATGCCTGCCCCCGGGACCATCACGACGCTGAAGAACCCCACCGGCCCCGGCGTCCGGATCGATTCCGGCGTGGAGCAGGGAGATGTCATCAGTGGCAACTTCGACTCCATGCTCTCCAAGCTGATCATCACTGGCGCCACCCGCGAGCAAGCCCTCCAGCGTTCACGCCGCGCCCTTGAAGAGATGGTGGTTGAGGGTATCCCCACGGTTATCCCGTTCGACCTCGCGGTGGTCACCGATCCCGCCTTCGCCCCGGCTGAGGGCCCGTTCAAGGTCCACACCCGCTGGATCGAGACCGAGTTCGTCAACAGCATCCCTGCATGGTCTGCCAACGTCGCCGGCGCTGAAACGTCCGAAGCCGGTGAGCGCCAGCGCGTGGTCGTCGAGGTTGGCGGCAAGCGGCTCGAAGTGGTTCTGCCCTCCGGACTGGGTGGTGGCGCCGCAGCAATTTCCAGTGGTTCAGGCACCAAGTCCGGCAAGTCCAAAA
Organism: Paenarthrobacter sp. CM16; assembly: GCF_013179505.1. Lineage (GTDB taxonomy): Bacteria > Actinomycetota > Actinomycetes > Actinomycetales > Micrococcaceae > Arthrobacter. The sequence continues at coordinate 648 of NZ_JABMCX010000027.1, forward strand.
AGCGTTCCCGTTCAGCCGGCGCCACGGCTGCCGCTGCGGGCGGAGACGCATTGACGTCCCCCATGCAGGGCACCATCGTCAAGGTGGCAGCTGCTGAAGGCGACGTAGTGGTTGAGGGCGACCTGATCGTGGTTCTGGAAGCCATGAAAATGGAACAGCCGCTGACGGCCCACAAGGCAGGCACCGTGCGCGGCCTCGCTGCCACCGCTGGCGAGACCGTCGCAGCTGGTGCAATCATCGCCACCATCGAGGACTAAGGCAAAGTACCCGAACACGACGGCGGCTCCGCACCATTGGTGCGGAGCCGCCGTCGTTAAGGGGTTTTGCAATACGTCCTAGGAGACGTTGTTCTCGTAGTCCATATCTTTGGTCTCGCGTGTCAGCCACAGCGCGATGAAGGTGACCACAGCGGCGGCCGCCATGTAGGCGCCCACCAGCCAGGTGCTGCCGTTGGCTGCGGACCAGAGTGCAATGGCCACGAACGAGGCAGGGGCCGCACCGATCATCGAGGACAGGTTGTATGCCACTGCCGATCCCGTGTACCGGACGTTGGCCGGGAACAGCTCGGGAAGGATCGCCGCCATGGGTCCGAAAGTCAGGCCCATCAGGGTGAAGCCCACAATGAGGCCAACCATGGCAGCTGCCTGGCCGGGGCCGAACATGGTGAACCACAGCGCACCGAAGACGAAGATTCCGGCGGTGACGCCCAGCAGGAACTTTCGCCGGCCCCACTTCTCCGCGAGCGGTCCGGAGACCACCGTGAAGATACCGAAGAAGACGACACCGATGATCAGCATCCAGAGGAAGTCAGAGCGGGTAATTCCGAGGCCGGGGACGAACGCGGCGATCTGATCGGCCGTCATGGGCTTGCCGGCCTTCTCCGCTGCGGCCTGGGCGCCTGCCAGTGTGGGCTTGGTGCCGTAGGACAGGGTGAAGGTGGTCATGATGTAGAACAGCACGTACGTGGCGAACATGATGAACGTACCAGCCACAACAGGGCGCCAGTGGCTCTTGAGCGTGGCTGCGAGGGGCATCTTCTGCACCTTGTCCTGCTCGATCACCTTGGTGAAGGATGCGCTCTCCACCAATTTCAGGCGAACGTAGAGGCCCACGATCACAAGGACCGCGCTGAGGAGGAACGGAACCCTCCAACCCCAGGCGAGGAATTCTTCTGCGCTGAGGGATACGTTCATCCAGATGAAGATCACGTTGGCGATGATGAAGCCGATGGGCGCGCCCAGCTGCGGGAATGTTCCGTAGATGGCGCGTTTGCCTTCGGGCGCGTTCTCCGTGGCGAGCAACGCAGCGCCTGACCATTCTCCACCCAGGGCCAGGCCCTGGAAGAAGCGCAGGATGACCAGCATGATCGGGGCCAGGATGGCCCATCCGGCCATGGAGGCCGTGGGCAGAAGGCCAATGAGGAACGTGGCGATACCCATGGTCAACAGAGAAGCGACCAGGGTGCCCTTGCGGCCGATCTTGTCACCAAAGTGGCCAAAGACCACAGCGCCGATGGGTCGCGCGAAGAAGGCCACACCGAAGATGGCGAACGCACTCAGCAGCGCGTTGATGTCAGTGGCGTCCGGGAAGAAGAGCTTCGGGAAGACGAGTACCGACGCGGTGGCATAGGCGTAGAAGTCGTAGAACTCGATCGTCGTGCCGATCAGGCTCGCGAAGATCACCTTGCCCCGCGAGTTCACTGGCTTAGTGGACTCGCCTTCCTTGGATGGTGCGGTGGAAGACATGTATTTGCAGCTTTCTTTCACGCCGGCAGATGCCTCTGGAGCCTACCCGGCGATGGATTATTCGAGAGTTCAATAATAGTTCCCGCTGTCCATTGACTGGACAACCAAGTCCAGCATGCGGACAATCAGAAAAATCCCACACTGTGGTCCGCGCCACATTACCTCACCAGCGTCTCACTCGCCGGTGACCCCGCCGATAGGGAAATGTCACAGGCCGTTTACAAACAGCGACAGTGCGCGAAATGCGCCAAACCTACCTTGGAAGAACAACGTCCCCCACCAAGGAGGCACTCCGTGACTGTTGATCGCTCCGCAGATGAACTGGCCCCTGTCCAGTCCACTGCCACCGCCGCCCCCGCCCTTGAACACCGCCCCGGCCGCTGGATTGCCAACTGGGATGCCGAGGACAAGGGCCAGTGGGAAGCCGAAGGCCGGTCCATCGCCAAGCGCAATCTCTACTGGTCCATCTTCGCCGAATTCCTCGGATTCGTCGTCTGGCAGTTGTGGTCCATCGTGGTGGTCCAACTCCCCGCCGCCGGGTTCAGGTTTGACACCAACCAGATCTTCTGGCTCATCTCCATCCCCAGCCTCGTAGGCGCAACGCTCCGCATCCCCTATACCTTCATGGTTCCCAAGTTCGGTGGCCGGAACTGGACCATCGTCTCCGCGCTTCTCCTGCTGATCCCGACCACAGGCCTTGCCATCTGTGTCTCCAACCCGGAGACGCCCTTCGGCATCATGCTCCTCATGGCCGCCCTTGCCGGCTTCGGTGGCGGCAACTTCGCCAGCTCCATGGCCAACATCACCTTCTTCTACCCTGCCCGCGAAAAGGGTTGGGCCCTGGGCCTGAACGCTGCCGGCGGCAACCTCGGTGCCGCCGTCGCGCAGCTCGTCGTCCCCATCGCCATCACCCTGCTGGCCGCCGGGACCGTCAACCTGCCCATGGCAGGCATCATCTGGATCCCGCTGATCATCATCGCTGCCTTCGGCGCCTACAAGTACATGAACAACCTCACCAGCGCCAAGGGTGATGTGGCCGGCTCCCTCGCCGCCCTGAAGGAACCACACCTGTGGATCATGGCGTTCCTGTACATCGGCACGTTCGGTTCGTTCATCGGCTTCGCAGGCGTCTTTCCCAAGCTGATCAAGGACTACTTCCCGGACTTCTCCTCCATCCACGTCGGAGCGGTGGCACTCTCCCTGGCCTTCCTCGGCCCACTGGTAGGTTCCCTGGCCCGCCCCTATGGCGGACGCATGGCCGACCGCATGGGTGGCGCCCGCATGACCATTGCCTCCTTCGCCTCCATGGCCGTCATCACCCTGACCATGATCTGGACGCTGCCCCTGAAAAACTTCTGGCTCTTCCTCACCTTGTTCCTGCTGCTCTTCCTGGCCAGCGGGTTCGGAAACGGCGCAACATACCGAATGATCCCGGTCATCTTCGCAACCTCCAGCCGGGCCGCCCGCGCAGGAGCCCCCAGTGCCACCACAGCACGACTCGCTTCTTCCTCACTGGGACTGATCTCCGCGATCGGCGCCTACGGCGGCTTCGTGATTCCCCAGGTTCTCAACGCCTCAAACTCGGCCAGCGGTTCCTACACTCCGGCGTTCTACGGATTCGTGGGAGCCTACGTCCTGATGCTCATAGTCTGCTGGGTCTGCTACATCCGCCCCGCCCGGAAGCGCAACACGATCGGACACATCTAGATGCCCAACGGCGCCGATACCCACTGCCCCTACTGCGCGCTCCAGTGCGCCATGACGCTGACCCCGGCTGCTTCGGCAGTCCAAGGGACAGCGGCAGCGGCCGAACCCGCCGCAGAACCGGCCAAGCCCGAGGTGCCCCTGGAAGTTTCCGGGCGCGACTTCCCCACCAACCGGGGCGGGCTGTGCCGCAAGGGCTGGACATCGGCGTCGTTGTTGCATCACAACGGGCGCGTCACAGAGCCCATGCTTAAAGGATCGGACGGGGTCCACCAGCCGATCTCCTGGGACCAGGCCCTCATGCTCATCACGGCAGCAGTCAAGGAAACCCAACAGCAGTACGGGAATGACGCCGTGGGAGTTTTCGGCGGCGGCGGCCTCACCAATGAGAAGGCCTACCTGCTGGGCAAGTTCGCCCGGCTGGCCCTGCGCACCTCCCGCATCGATTACAACGGCCGGTTCTGCATGTCCTCCGCCGCAGCCGCCGGTAACCGCGCCTTCGGCGTAGACCGTGGACTCCCCTTCCCCGTCACGGACCTGGACACCGCGTCCGTGATCCTCATGCTCGGTTCCAACGTTGCCGAGACCATGCCTCCTTTCGTCCAGCACCTGCAGGGCGCACGGGACGCCGGCGGCTTGATCGTGGTGGACCCCCGCCGTTCGGCGACTGCAGCATTCACGTCCGACGGCGGCGGCCTCCACTTGCAGCCGACGCCCGGCACCGATTTGGCACTCCTTTTGGGCATCAGCCACGTGGTGGTCCACGAAGACCTGGCCGACGCCGGATACATCGAGGCCAACACCAGCGGTTACGCCGCAGTGGTGCGCAGCCTGTCCTCGTTCTGGCCCGAGCGCGTCCAAACCATTACGGGTGTACCCGCCCACCTCATCCGGGAAACAGCACGCCGACTGGCCCAAGGCGCCCGCAACGGCGGCAGCTACATCCTCAGCGGCCGCGGCGTGGAGCAGCACGTTGACGGCACGGATACCGCCACCGCTGCAATCAATCTCAGCCTCCTGTTGGGCCTGCCCGGCTCCGCCCGCAGCGGCTACGGCACCCTCACCGGCCAAGGCAATGGCCAAGGCGGCCGCGAACACGGACAGAAAGCCGACCAGCTCCCTGGCTACCGCAAAATCACCGATCCCGCCGCGCGCGCCCACGTCGCCGGAGTGTGGGGCGTCGACGAGTCGCTCATCCCCGGTCCCGGCCTGCCCGCCGTCGAACTTCTTAAGTCTCTTGGACAGCCCGACGGCGTCAGGTGCCTTTTCGTGCACGGCGCCAACGTGGTGGTCTCGGCGCCGGACACCAACGCGGTGATCAAGGGTCTTCGCAGGCTGGACTTCCTGGTGGTCTGCGACTTCTTCATGTCTGAGACCGCTGCCGAAGCTGACCTGGTGTTGCCCGTGACGCAATGGGCCGAGGAAGAAGGCACCCTCACCAACCTTGAAGGACGCGTAATCCGTCGCCGCCGCGCGCTGACTCCTCCCCCGGGTGTCCGCAGCGAGCTGTGGCTCATGTCCCGGCTGGCCGGGATGCTTGAAGCTCCTTCGACGTTCAGCGAGGACCCTGAGACCGTTTTCGAAGAGCTTCGCCTGGCATCTGCCGGCGGACTGGCTGACTACTCCGGCATCGATTACGCCATGCTGGACCGGGGCGAAGCGGCTTATTGGCCCTACCCCGCGGGCAGCACGGGAACACCGCGGCTCTTCGCCGACGGCTTTGCCCATGCCGACCGGCGGGCTGTGATGGTTCCGGTCACTCCCTCCAAGCGGGCTGTCCGTTCGTTCGCGGACGATTCCCTGGCGTTGGCAACAGGCAGGCTCCTGGAGCATTACCAATCCGGTGCCCAAACCCGGCGCGTGAGCGAGCTCTTGGCCTCACAGCCACAGGCGCGACTCCTTATTCACCCGGGGACAGCTGCTTCACGGGGCATTGCCGACGGCGACTACGCCACTGTGACGAACGAGCGCGGCGAGGTGCTCTGCCGTGCCGAGCTCAGCACCACGGTCCGCCCGGACACCGTCTTCCTGCCGTTCCACTTCCCCGGCCAAGAGAATGCCAACCGCCTCACGGAGGCGGCAACGGATCCCATTTCCGGCATGCCGGAGTTCAAGACCAGCCGGGTGTGGGTCCGGAAGGCAGCGGCCACGCAAGCTTCACCGGCCATTCCCACAAGCAGTCCAGCCATGGCCGGCTTGCCGGTACACGCCAAGGAGGCCTCATGAGTGAGCGCATTGTTGTTGTTGGATTCGGGCCGGTGGCTTCGCGGCTCGTGGACGAGTTGCTTCCTGCCGTCCGCTCCGGGCTGGTGCAGCTCCTGGTGGTGGGCCAGGAACCGGAGGCAGCATATAACCGGGTAATGGTGGCCGAACTGGGCGTCGGCCGTACCACGGCCGAGGCTTTGGCCATGGCTGATGCCTCTGATCTGGAAGCCGACGGCGTGGAAGTGCGGTTGGGCGTCAAGGTCAAGAGGATCGACCGTGCCCGCCAGAACGTAGTGCTGTCCGATGGCAACTCCGAGCACTATGACCGCTTGGTGTTCGCCACAGGATCCCGTCCTGTGATTCCGAACCTCACCGGACTCAATCCCGATCCTTCCCAGCCTGTACTTCCCCCCGGCGTTACTGCCCTGCGTGATCTGCGGGATGCTGCCGTTCTTCGTTCCGCCGTGGCCGAAGGTAAGCGCGTGGTGGTCCTGGGCGGCGGCGTGCTCGGGCTGGAAACCGCGTTGGCTGCCTCTGAAGAAGGCGCCCAAACAACAGTGGTTCACAATGGGCCCTTCCCGCTCGGGAGGAGCATCGACCGCGGCAGTGGATCAGTCCTGACCAACAGCCTGCGAGCCGGCGGTGTCCGGATGGCAGGTAACGCACGGTCCACCGGCGTGGAGACAGCCGGACCCGGTGGAAGCTTCTCCGCTTTGCTGCTGGACGACGGTTCAGCGATCGACGGCGACCTCCTGGTGTTGTCCTGTGGTGTGCGCCCCCGGATCGAGTTGGCGGATGGATGCGGACTTCCTACCGCCACGGGAATACTGGTGGACCACCACCTCCGGACCTATCACGAGCCCCACATGTTCGCGATCGGCGACTGCGCTGAAGTGCGCTGCCCCGACGCTGCGTGTGTTGATTGCAGAACTGCCGGCGGACCTTCCGGGTTGGTGGGACCGGGCTGGCGCCAGGCGGAGTGGTTGGCCGAGTACCTCGTGGTGCTGGCGCGTGATGGCCAGGAAGCGGCAGACGCCGTCGAAGCCTTGCCCACGGAGAAGCCCGGCGTGATTGTCCTGAAAGCACGCGGCATCAACCTTGCCGTGGCAGGCGATAACCAGGCGGATCCGTGGGATGAGGAGTTGCTGGAAGCCGGTGCAGCGTCCGGGCGTCCCCGTCGGCAGATCTCCCAGTGGGCCGACCCCGAGCACGCCCGGTACGTCAAGATGACCACCCGCGGTGGAGTGCTCGAAGGGTTGGTGGCCGTGGGCATGCCCCGGACCGCCGCCGAGTTGGTGGTGCTCTTTGAGCGCGCCTCGGAACTGCCCGCCGACCGGTCCCTGCTGCTCCGCTTGGATGGACCTGACCAGCTTGAATCCGGAGCCACCAGCAACGACCCCCAGCGGACTGTGTGCCGCTGCGCCGGGGTGAGTGCGGCCGGCATTTCGGAGTCCGTACTGGAAGGCTGCAGTACCGTGGGCGAGGTCTCCAAGGCCACCCGCGCCGGGACAGGGTGCGGAGGATGCCACGAGGACATCAAGGGAATCATTGAAAAGCATTTCCAGGCGGCAGTTGCCTGAGCGCGCTTGACCAGCCCGTCGCCAGGGCCACGAATTCGCTGAAAGCCTGCGAAATCGCCGTTACAAATCGGGTGGTCTCGCAGGTTTCCGGCGTGCTCGCGTTCACCCCGCCTCTTCCCCGCCTAGAATGCCCGAGTGAACGTATCCGAGCAGGCACCAGGCGTGTTTTTCGTCGAGGGTCCGGCGTCCAATTGGCTGATCGTGCGGGACGCTTCCGGATTCTTGCTGATCGACGGCGGTTACCCCGCCGACCGTGACGTGGTCCTCGAGTCCATCCGTGAGCTGGGCTTGGATCCTGCCGATGCCAAGGCCATGCTCATCACGCACGGGCACGTGGACCATACAGGATCCGCTGCGTACTTCTCACGGACTTTCGGCACACCTGTTCTGTGCTCCCCGGAGGAACTCGCCCACGTACAGGGCAAGGAGAAGCATCAGGTCACGTTCGGCCAGGTTCTGGTTCGTGCTTGGCGTCCCCGGGTTTTCCAATGGATGCTCCACGTCATCAAAGCCAAAGCGCTTGGCAGAACCAGCCACGCGTGCCGAGGCCTGGACGGCTGAGGCACTTCGGAGCCTGCCCGGAAAGCCGGAGGCCATCCTGTTGCCCGGGCACACCCCGGGCAACGTGGCTCTCTTGCTGCCGGATGCCGGCGCCGTTGCAGTGGGCGATACTTTCGTCAGCGGGCATCCCATCAGCACGAAGTCCGGTCCACAGATGTTGCACAGGATGTACCACGCAGACGCCGCAACGGCCCTGGCTGCGGCACGCTCCCTGAGGACTGTCCAAGCCAACGTGATCCTGCCCGGTCACGGACCTGCCCTGCACATGCCGCTGGCCGAGGCCCTCGCCGCGTTGTAAGCCTAGACAGCAGGAACGCCCGTTTCGATGGCTTGCTGCGCAGGGCGCCGTGCGAACGGCATGATGCGCAGCGAAGCCCCGAAACGGGCGTCCGCTTTGGCCGGCATTTACATGTGCACGTGCAGTCGCCGCGCAGCTTCCGAGATGGATCCGGTCAACGATGGGTACACGGTGAAGGCGCTGGCCACGTCATCAACGTGGAGCTTCTGGGTTACCGCGACGGAGATCGGGAAGATGAGCTCCGACGCGTTCGGACCTACCACTACGCCACCGATCACGGTGCCGGAACCCTTGCGGGCGATGATCTTGACGAACCCATCCTTGGTGTTGCGCATCTTGGCGCGGGCATTGCTGAGCAGGGACAGCATCACAACATCGCCCTGATACTTACCCGAGGCAAGATCGGCCTCGGACACACCCACGGAAGCAATCTCCGGGGAGGTGAAAATATTGGACGCAACCTGGTTGAGCTTCAGCGGCTTGACGCCGTCTCCCATGAAGTGCGCAATCGCGATGCGGCCCTGCATGGCTGCGACGGAAGCCAATGCGAAGACACCCGTGCAGTCGCCGGCAGCGTAGATGTTGGGGGCTGTGGTGCGCGAAACACCGTCCACCTTGATGTGACCGGATTCCGTCAGGGTCACGCCGGCTTCTTCAAGGCCCACGCCGGCTGTGTTGGGGATGGAACCAACACACACCAGGCAGTGGGTACCTGTCACGATCGATCCGTCACCCAAGGTGACCTTGACGCCGTCGTCCGTCCGTTCCACCGCGTTGGCGCGGGACTTGGAGAGGACGTTGACGCCGCGACGCTCGAAGACGCCTTCCAGCAGCTTGGCCGCATCCGTGTCCTCGCCGGGGAGGACCTGGTCACGGCTGGAGATCAGGGTGACCTTGGAGCCCAAACCGTTGTAGGCCGAGGCGAATTCGGCGCCGGTGACGCCCGAACCCACAACGATCAGTTCCTCGGGAAGCTCATCCAGGTTGTAGATCTGGGCCCAGTTGAGGATGCGTTCGCCGTCGGGCTTGGCGGTGGGAAGCTCACGGGGGTGTGCGCCGACGGCCAGCAGGATGGCGTCGGCATCAATGGTGCGGGTGCCTTCGAGGGTCAGGACCTCGATGGTGTTGTTGTCCAGCAGTTTGCCGGAACCAATGACGATCTCCACGCCCAGGCGTTCCAGGCCTGCACGGATGTCCTCGGACTGTCCATGGGCCAGGTTCAGCACGCGGTCGTTGATGTGTTTGAGGTCTGCACGGGGCTTTGAGGCCGTGCCGTCGCCGTCGAACTTCACTCCCAGCTCGTCCGCCTCACCGACGCGGGTCATGAGGTCGGCGGTGGCAATGAGGGTCTTGGAAGGCACGACGTCGGTCAGCACAGCTGAGCCGCCGAGACCTGCACGCTCAACGATGGTGACGTGGGCGCCGAGCGAGGCAGCCACCATGGCAGCTTCATATCCGCCGGGACCACCTCCCAGGATCGCGATACGGGGGGCACTGAAGTCAACTTGGGTGGTCACAATCCTCAATTCTCGCTCATTGCGGCTCCGGCTGCCACCCAGCCGACCCTCACCGGCGCGCGGGTCCCTACCAAACTCCTGTGGCCGCAAGGTAGCTTGTACCAGTGAGTAACACTGAGCTGATGAACACAGACCCCTTTGAGGCCGCGAAAGCCGCCGCAGACTTCATTGCCGCGGAGACCGGCGTCGAGTCACACGACGTAGCCCTGGTGCTTGGTTCCGGATGGGCCGAAGCCGCCGATCTTATTGGCGAAACCACCGCCACATTGAACGCATCAGAAGTCCCCGGTTTCCATAAACCAGCGGTGGTGGGCCATGTGGGCACCATCCGCTCCGTCCTGACCAAGGAGGGCAAGAGGGCCCTGGTCCTCGGCGCCAGGACGCACTACTACGAAGGCCGCGGCGTGCGGTCCGTAGTCCACGGCGTCCGTACCGCCGCCGCTGCAGGCTGCAAGACGCTGGTCCTTACCAACGGATGCGGCGGACTCAACGAGGACTGGACACCGGGAACCCCCGTGCTGATCAGCGACCACATCAACCTCACCGCAACCTCACCGCTTGAGGGCGCAACATTCGTTGATCTCACAGACCTCTACTCTTCCCGCATCCGCGATCTCGCCCGTGAAGTAGATCCCTCCCTGCAGGATGGCGTGTACGCACAGTTCACCGGACCGCACTACGAAACACCGGCAGAAGTCCAGTACGCCAAGCGGATCGGGGCAGACCTAGTGGGGATGTCCACGGCACTGGAAGCGATCGCCGGCCGCCACGCCGGCATGGAAGTATTCGGCATCTCCCTGGTCACCAACCTCGCCGCCGGCATCAGCCCGGTTCCTTTGAGCCACGCGGAGGTCCTTGAAGCCGGGCAGGCGGCAGGAAAGCGGATCTCCAAGCTTCTGGCGGAGATCATCGCCAAGCTTTAATCCGCACTGCGGGGTCACCATCAACGGTGGCCCCGCTTCGTTGTTTAAAGTGCGCGTTCTTAAAGGTGTGCGCTATCAATTCCGGCGGAGAAGTAAACGCACAGCAAATTCTCAGGATAAATCTGATTTGTGGCGAAACATTTGACCCGAGCCCGCCATAAATGCCACGCGCGCACGTTGCCAATGTAAGCGCTTGCGCAAGTACTGGTGAGTAACCGGCACTGCGCCCTGAAACGCCCTTTGCTCTCCGACCTAACACGTGTCTAGCGTGGAGAGTGCTCCGGTAAGTCGACGTGCCGGAGCCACCGCGGCGGAGAGCTTCAAGGCTCCCCCGCACCTCGAAACGATGGCGTCCCTCGAAGACGCCACCAGCGGATCGATGGACGCCTGAGTCGAGAACCCCAACAGGGGTCAGGGCATGCGCCCCACTCCACGAAGTCCAACACTCCGCGAGAAGAGCAAGCATGAACACGCACTCAACCCTCCACCGGCCGCGCCGCCGGCTGCGACAGGCAGTAGCCCTCGCAGTCTCGGCCGGCGTTGCCGGCAGCATCCTGCTGGTGACGCCGGCTGCACAAGCGAACCTGCCGGCCGATCCGCCGTCGAGCACCATGCCGGCACCCACGCCCGGTTTCCCACTGCCCACCAAACACACGCAACAGGCCTATGATCCCGCTGCGGACTTCACGTCCAAGTGGACGCGAGCCGACGCCAAACAGATCATGGCCCAGAGCAACCCCAACGTCGCTCCCGGTGAGAACTCCATGAGCCCCAACGTCACCATGCCGGAAATCCCCAAGGACTTCCCGGCCATGAACGATGACGTCTGGGTTTGGGACACCTGGTCCCTGACAGACGAAAACGCCAACCAGATCAGCTACAAGGGCTGGGACGTCATCTTCTCCCTGGTTGCCGATCGGCATGCAGGCTATGGTTTCGACCAGCGCCACTGGAACGCCAGGATCGGCTACTTCTTCCGCAAGACCAACGCTGATCCCGCCAAGGACAAGTGGAACTACGGCGGACACTTGTTCCTGGACAACACGTCCATCGGCAACACGGAGTGGTCCGGGTCCACACGCCTCATGCAGGGCAACAAGATCAACGTCTTCTACACGGCCACCACGTTCTACGATGTGGCCGAGCGGAATGCGGGCGGCGGCGGAATCGCTCCGGACGCTGCAATCGCCAAAGCCCTGGGCAACATCCACGCCACCAAGGACGGCGTGACATTCGATGGCTTCCAGCACACCAAACTGCTGGAGCCGGACGGAAAGCTGTACCAGAACAAAGCCCAGAACCCAGGCTTCGCATTCCGTGACCCGTACACGTTCGCGGACCCGGCCCACCCGGGCAAAACCTTCATGGTCTTTGAAGGCAACACCGGCGGCACCCGCGGCTCCTACAAGTGCAAGCAGGAAGACCTCGGCTACGCCCCGGGCGACCCCAACGCTGAGACCGTGGAACAGGTCAACAGCACGGGCGCCTGGTACCAGACCGCCAACGTGGGCCTCGCGGTGGCGGACAACAAGGACCTCACCAAGTGGAGCTTCCTGCCGCCGATCCTCTCGGCCAACTGCGTCAACGATCAGACAGAACGTCCGCAGATCTACATCCAGAACGAGAACGGCAAGAACAAGTACTACCTGTTCACCATCAGCCACCAGTTCACGTATGCCGATGGAATGCGCGGCCCTGACGGAGTGTACGGTTTCGTCGGCAACGGCGTCCGTTCCGACTACCAGCCGGTCAACAACAGCGGCCTGGCCTTGGGTTCCCCCACGGACTTGAACATGCCGGCCAACGCACCGGAAGGTCCGGACCCGCGCCAGAACGGCCGTCAGTTCCAGGCCTACTCGCACTACGTTCAGCCGGGCGGCCTGGTCCAGTCCTTCATCGACAACGTTGACGGCGTCCGCGGCGGCTCACTGTCCCCCACCGTGAAGATGAACTTCAAGGGCGGCGTCACACAGGTTGACCGCAGCTTCGGCAAGAACGGCCTCGGTCCGTTCGGTTACCTTCCCACCAACGTCCGCGTTGGCGGCGAAGGTCTCTACAAGTAGACCGAAACACCACCCGGCCAACAGGCCACGGCAGGGGTGCCGGACCCACAAGGACCGTCACCCCTGCCACCCCCAACCCCAGGATCTCCCCCTATGACTTTCCCCAGCCCCCACCTGTCCCGCCGCCACCTGCTGGCCGCAAGTGCCGCCGTCGTGGTCGCGTTTTCCGCCGCGTCCTGCACGCAAGCAGAAAGCCCGACGCCGGCCCCCGGTCCGGGCGGCCACCGCCCGTCCCCTTCGGACCCATGGCGGCCCGTTGGGCATCTGACGGCTGAGAAAAACTGGCTGAACGATCCCAACGGCCTCGTCTACCACGACGGCACCTACCATGCGTTCTACCAGTACAACCCGCGGGGCAACTCGTGGGGCAACATGTCCTGGGGCCACTCCACCAGCAAGGATCTGGTGCAGTGGGAACAGCAGCCCGTTGCCTTGGAAGCCAGCGCGGAAGAAGAGATCTTCTCCGGCTGCATCGTGGTGGACAAGTTCAACGCCTCCGGCCTTGGCTCGGCGGAAAACCCGCCCATGGTGGCCCTTTACACCAGCGCCTACGGCAAGAACGGCGCGCTGCCTCAAGGTGCCCAGGCGCAGTCGGTGGCGTTCAGCCTCGATAACGGGACCTCGTGGCAGAAGTACAAGGCCAACCCAGTCCTGAACCTTGCCCCCACCAACAACAACTTCCGCGATCCCAAGATCACTTGGTACGAGCCTGGCCGCTACTGGGTGATGACCACTGTGGTGGCTGATGCCCAGGTGGTCAAGTTGTTCAAGTCCACGGACCTCCTGCGCTGGGAATACCTCAGTGATTTCTCCGGTGTGGGCGCCCAAGGAGGCCTCTGGGAAGTACCTGAGCTTGTGCAAATGGACGTGGAGGACTCCACAGCCAGGAAATGGGTCATGCTCCTCAGCATCAACCCCGGCGGTATCGCGGGGGGCTCCGGCATGCAGTACTTCGTGGGTGAATTCGATGGCACGCGCTTCACGGCTGAAAACGCGGCAGCTCCCGACGCGCCGCTCCACGAGTCCCAGTGGCTGGATCATGGAGCTGACTACTACGCCGCGAACTCCATCACCGGCGCTCCTGGAGACAAACCAGTCCTTCTGGGGTGGATGGGCAACTGGGACTACGCGCAGGATGTTCCCACCACGCCGTGGCGGGGATCCATGGCTATTCCCCGCGAACTCACCTTGGTCCGGGCCGGGAAGCGGCTTGAGCTCCGATCCGCCATAGCGGGCGTGGCGCGGGAAACACTGGAACGTTCCGGTGAAGTTAAGAGCAAAAACCTCACCGTCGGTTCCTCCGCCAAGGAGCTGGGCGCGGACTTCAGTGCCCGCTCCCAGCTGATCGAGCTGGAGATGGACCTGAAGAATGCGCGAGAAGCAGGCCTTCTCCTCCGCCAATCATCCGCCGGCTCCGAGGACGGCCTGCGCGTCTCCTACAACAAGGAAACGCGTACCGTCAGGGTGGATCGGTCTCAGGCGGGCACCAGCAACTTCTCCGAAAAGTTCAGTCCATTCCATGAAGTGACCCTGCCTTCGGCCAACAATTCGGCCAACAGCAAAGTCCATTTCACGATCCTGTTGGACTCGTCCTCGGTGGAAGTCTTCACTGCAGATGGAAGCGCCGTTCTTTCAGATACCTTCTTCCCCGACTGGGACAACACAGGGTCGTCGGCTTTCAGCGTGGACGGCGACACGGACTTCCTTGTTACTTCCCGCACCCTTTAGGGCCCACTGAGGGGCGGGATCCCACCCTTTACAACCGCTCTTAGGGGTGGGATCTCGCTCCTCGTTGCCCGCGAGGGTGTCAATGAGGATAGTTTTGACCCTATGACATCCAGCGATGCCGCCTTTGACCAGCTGCTCACCGACGCCCGCCAGTGGGCTTCCCAGGACCCGGACCCGGCTACGTCGGCCGCTCTGACCGAGCTGGCCGGGCTCGCCGCGGGCGGTGACGCAGGAGCAGCCCAGGAACTGGGCGACAGCTTCAAAGGCACACTGCAATTCGGCACAGCCGGACTCCGTGCAGCACTCGGGCCAGGCCCAAACCGCATGAACCGTGTGGTGGTCCGCCGGGCAGCAGCAGGCCTGGCGGCTTTCCTCACCGAGACGGTAGCCGCGGCGGCCCCGGGGACCCGGCCGCGCGCCGTCGTCGGCTTTGATGCCCGCTACAACTCGGATATCTTCGCCCAGGAAACTGCCGCGATCTTCACCGCCGCAGGCATTGAGACGTTCCTGATGCCCTCAGCACTTCCGACGCCGTTGCTCGCCTACGCGGTCAGGAACCTTGACTGCGACGGCGGCGTGATGGTCACCGCCAGCCACAACCCGCCGCAGGACAACGGATACAAGGTCTACCTCGGACGGCACGCTGTCTCCGAGAGCGGACGCGGCTCCCAGATCGTGGCGCCCTACGACGCGCAGATTGCGGCAAAAATCGACGCCGTGGGTGCCCTGGACACCATCGAACTGGCAGACGGCGGCTGGACCGTACTGCCAGTGGCCATCGCCGCGGACTACCAAACCGCCATGGCCGGGTTGGTGGATCAGGAACACTTCCCGGCCCGGGATCTCAAAATCATCCTCACACCCATGCACGGCGTCGGCGGTGAAACAGCCGTCTCCGTCCTGAACACAGCCGGATTCAGTGATGTCACGCTCGTGGCCGAACAGGCCGAACCGGATCCGGACTTCCCCACTGTTGCATTTCCCAACCCTGAGGAGCCCGGTGCGCTGGACCTGGCGCTCGCAGCTGCCGCAGATGCAGGCGCAGACATCGTTTTGGCCAATGACCCCGACGCCGACCGGGCTGCGGTGGCCGCGTTGGACCCCGTTACAGGAAGCTGGCGGATGCTTCGGGGCGATGAAGTGGGCGCGCTGTTGGGTGCACACATCGTGGCACGCCTGGCAGCCCGCGAAGGCGAGGAAGCCAGGGAGGGCGTCTTCGCCAACTCGATCGTTTCTTCGCGTCTTCTGTCCCGGATCGCCGCTGCCGCAGGATACGCCCACGAAGAAACGCTCACGGGCTTCAAATGGATCTCACGGGTTCCCGGCCTCACCTACGGGTACGAGGAAGCTTTGGGGTACTGCGTTGCGCCTGAGCTGGTGCGGGACAAAGACGGCATCTCAGCGGCGGTACTGATCGCGGAACTGGCAGCAACTGCCAAGGCTGAGGGCAAGACGATCTTTGACACCCTGGACGACCTCTACTTGGTGCACGGCCTGCACGCCAGTGACCAGTTGAGCATCCGTGTGGCAGACCTCGGGCTCCTGGATGCCATGATGAACCGCCTGCGCGTCAATCCGCCGGAAGCCTTCGGAGGCTCCGCCGTCGAGGTCTTCACCGATCTTGCAGAGGGAAGCGAAGCATTGCCGCCCACGGACGGCCTGCTGTACCTGACCCGGGACCAAAGCCGCGTCATCATCCGGCCCAGTGGCACCGAACCCAAGCTCAAGTGTTACCTGGAAGTCATCCAGGCTGTGGAATCGGCGGCGGAACTGCCTGCCGCACGCCAAGCAGCGCGGACCTCCCTGGACGATGTGCTCAGGGACGTCCGCGAAGCGTTGGGTCTCTAGGCGGGTTAGAGCTCAACTTCGATGAAGCCATCCACCAAACGGCTGGCGAACACATCGAGGGCGAGTTCGGGGTTGGTGAAGCACTCCCCGGTTTCGAGGTCGTAGACCTCTTTGTGCAGCGGCGATGCGATGGTCGGCCGGCTTCCGCGGGATCCGATGATTCCACGGGCCATGACGTTGGCCAGTGTGGCCGGGTCCTGCTGATCCACGGCAAAGACTTCGGTGGGCGCGGTGCGGAACAGTGCAACCTGGCGGCCGGCGATCAGTGCGGCCTCGCCCCAGGCAAGTTCGAGTTCGTCCACCGGGCAAACACGGTGCCAAGTGGCGGTGCTGGTCAGGTCTTCGGCACGGTCCAGAATTACGGTCATTTCAGCCCCTCTCACAGTGTCCGGGTGCTGGCATTTTCACCGTCACTCCCCCGGACCGGGCCACGCTTGCGGCCACTCCTCCACGCTAGGACCCGGGTGTTTCATCAGGTGTCCCCGTTTGTGTCCAATGCGTAAAAGAGACCTCACGCCACCTGAAATGCGTTCGTGATGCAGAAGTTAAGATCACGAAACAAAAGGGAAACTGAAGCGAAACTGCCCGTCCCTAGGCTGAAGGCACAAGTTGCAACAGATCCGTATGCAACATCTGCGAAAGGCCCACCAGTGACCGGACACACTTCAAGTACAGAGAACCCGCGCCGCGTCGTCGTCGTCGGCGGCGGCCCCGCTGCCCACCGTTTCGCCGATGCCATGGTCAATCGCGGTCTTGAAGGCTGGCAGGTTACGGTGCTGACCGAAGAGGCGCATCTCCCTTATGACCGTGTGGCGCTGAGCAAGGCCCTGACGGAAACCGATGTTGACCTCACCCTGGGCGATGCGTCCATGTGGGACCACGAAGCCCTGACCTTGATCACCGGCGAGCGCGCCGTCAAGATCGATTCCGTTGCTAAGCGCGTCCTGACCGCTGCGGGCAACACCTATGACTACGACCACTTGGTGGTTGCTTCGGGTTCGGATGCCGCCCGTCTTCCCATTCCCGGTGCCGAACACACTCACGTTTACCGCACCCTCGAAGACGTCTGGGCCATCAACAAGGCCATCGCCGAGCTGCGCGGGAAGCTTGGCCGCAAGGTCAATGCGGTCACTATTGGTGGCGGCTTGCTGGGCCTTGAGTCCGCCGCCGGCACCGAGCAGTTGGGTGCCACTCCGATTGTCATCAACGGCGCACCCTGGCTGATGAACACCCAGCTGGATGAGGGCGCCGGGCAGTCGCTCGGTCGCCTGATTGAAGCCAAAGGCTTCGAGGTCCACGGTGGCGTCTTCCCCTCCGAAGTATTGACGGACGACGACGGCAACGTCACCGGCGTTTTGATGGCGGACGGCCGGACCATTGATGCGGACCTCGTGATCGTAGCCATCGGCGTCAGGCCGCGCGATGACCTCTTCCGCGCGGCAGAGGGCGAGGAGCAGCTCTTCAGCCTGGGCCAGCGTGGCGGCGTGGTGATCAATGATTACTGCGCCACTGAAGTAGACGGCATCTGGGCGATCGGTGAAGTGGCCAACTTCGGAGGCATGTGCCTTGGATTGGTGGCACCTGCAAACACCATGGCCGAGATCGTTGCCGACCGCCTGCACGGTGGCGAGGCGACGTTCCCCGGCTTCGACACTGCCACCAAGCTCAAGTTGTCCGGTGTGGACGTGGCCAGCTTTGGTGACGCCTTCGCCCGGACCGAGCACTCCCTGGAGATCGTCTACGCCGACCCCGCACGCGGCGTTTACCAGAAGATTGTCACCACTGATGATGCCAAGACCCTCCTGGGCGGCATCTTCGTGGGCGACGCTTCCCCGTACATGAGTCTGCGTCCGCTCCTGGGCCGCGAACTCGCCGCTGAACCCGGCGCATACTTGAGTGCTGCCGGTGGCGGTGAGGCACCTGAGACTGAGCTGCCCGACGACGCCATCCTGTGCTCCTGCAACAACGTGGCCGCCGGCACCATCCGCGATGCCATCAACGGCTGCGGAGCCTGCGAGGGCAACTCCCCCGTGCAGGAACTCGGTGAGCTGAAGGGCTGCACCCGGGCCGGCACCCAATGCGGCTCATGCGTCCCCATGCTCAAGAAACTCCTCGAAGGCGAACTGACGAAGTCCGGCATCGAAGTTTCCAAGGCACTGTGCGAGCACATCAGCCTGTCCCGCCAGGAACTCTTCGACGCCATCCGGGTGCTGGAACTGACCTCGTTCGAAGAGATCATGGCCAAATACGGCACCGGCGCGGGATGCGATATCTGCAAGCCGACCATTGCCTCCATCCTGGCCAGCCAGCACTCGGCCTACGTTTTGGATGCCGGCCGAGGTTCGCTGCAGGACACCAATGACCGTGCCCTTGCAAACATGCAGAAGGACGGCACCTATTCGGTGGTCCCCCGCATCGCCGGTGGTGAGATCACCCCCAAAGGCCTTGGCGTCATCGCAGCCGTTGCGGAGAAGTACAACCTCTACACCAAGATCACCGGCGGCCAGCGCATCGATATGTTCGGTGCGCGCCTGGAGCAGCTTCCGGACATCTGGAAGGAACTGGTGGACGCCGGTTTCGAGTCCGGACAGGCTTACGGCAAGAGCCTCCGGACAGTGAAGTCCTGTGTTGGATCCACTTGGTGCCGTTTCGGAGTGCAGGATTCGGTAGCCATGGCCATCGCGTTGGAGCTTCGCTACCGCGGCCTCCGCAGCCCGCACAAGCTGAAGATGGGTGTTTCCGGTTGCGCCCGCGAGTGTGCCGAGGCGCGAGGCAAGGACGTCGGCGTGATTGCGACAGCTGACGGTTGGAACCTCTACGTGGGCGGTAACGGTGGCGCCACTCCGGCGCACGCCCAGCTGCTGGCCAAGGACCTGGACGATGAAACCTTGCTGAAGTACATCGACCGCTACCTCATGTACTACATCCGCACCGCTGACCGCCTCCAGCGCACCGCGCGCTGGCAGGAGGAGCTGGACGGCGGCATCAAGCACGTCGAGGAAGTGGTGGTCAAGGACTCCCTGGGTATCGCCGAGGAGCTTGAAGCCGCCATGGCCAAACACATTGACACCTACGAGGACGAGTGGGCGGAGACCTTGAAGGACCCGGAGCGCCTCCGCCGCTTCCGTTCCTTCGTCAACGCGCCCAACCAGAAGGATGAATCCATTTCCTTCGTTCCGGAGCGTGGACAGATCCGCCCGGCCACCAACGAGGAAAAGGGCGGCGTGCTGATCGCCTCCACCATCCCGGTCCGCAGCCAAACCGTCGGCGTAGAAAACTAGGGGTCCACCATGCAGCTCACCATTGATCTCACCGACCGCGACGTCCTCGTAACGGGCTCGGCCAGGTCTGCCCGCCAAGCCATCCGGCGATACCAGGCTGCCGGCGCCAACGTTTACCGCCTGAGCACACCTGCAGGTGCGCCCGGTGACGGACCGCTCCCGGAGCGCCCCTTCCTGGTGGCAGTAGTGGACGACGGCGACGACGGCTGGCTGGCGTTGGTGGAACGCTGCCGCGAGGCCGGTGTTCCCGTGGCCTTTGAGCCTGCCCCGGGCGCCGAGGGCCACGTGACCTTGGTCGGAGGAGGTCCGGGAGCACTGGACCTCCTGACCGTTGGCGCCGTGGATGCCCTGCGCGATGCCGATGTTGTGTTCTATGACCGTTTGGCCCCCTACCAGGAGCTCGCCGATCTGACCTCTGCCGAACTGGTGGACGTGGGCAAGCAGCCGGGTCTTCACAAGGTGACCCAGCGCGACATCGAGAAGCTCATGGTGGAAGCTGCCCTGGCGGGCAAGAACGTGGTCCGGCTCAAGGGCGGCGATCCCTATGTGTTCGGCCGCGGCGGCGAGGAAGTGGCTGCCTGTGTTGCGGCCGGCGTACAGGTACGGGTTATTTCCGGTGTCACCAGCGCCATCTCCGTTCCCGCCGCAGCCGGAATCCCGGTGACGCACCGCGAAGTCAGCCACATGTTCACAGTAGTTTCCGGCCACGCCCCGTTGACCGAGAAGGAACATACGCATCTAGCCGGCCTTGGCGGGACGATCGTGGTCCTCATGGGCATCGGTACCCTTCCCCAGCTGGCCTCAGGGTTGCGCCGGGCAGGGATGAACCCGGAAATGCCCATGGCAGTGGTGGAACGTGGATACCGCCCCGGGCAGCGCACCACCATTGCTGACCTGGGTACGATCGAAACAGCTGCCACCGGCTGCAGCAACCCGGCTGTGCTGGTTATTGGCGAAGTGGTCAAGGTGGCTGAAGCCAACCGCAACCATGCAGAAGCATCCGCCGAACTGAGCCGCCTCGCGGCTTCGCTCCTTGAAGCCTGAAGGTAAGAACACATGACTGTTGCACGCGCCATTGAAGTCCAGGACCCTACTGCTGTACCGGAAGTTTCCGAGGCCGCCGAAGCGCCGCTGGATGGATTCCGGATCGGCGTCACCTCGCACCGCCGTTCCCGTGACCTCATTGAGGCCCTGGAGCGCCGCGGTGCGAGCGTGTTGCACGCCCCCGCGCTGAAGATCGCCCCTGTCCAGGAAGACATGGTCCTCATCGAGGACACCCGCACCATCATTGCCGCGAAGCCGGACATCTGCATCGCCACCACCGCTTACGGCATGCGCCGTTGGTGCGAGGCCGCTGATTCTTTCGGGATCGGCGAGCAATTGCTGGAAACACTGTCCGCCTGCCGGATGTTCGTCCGGGGCCCCAAGGCCCGCGGTGCCGTGCGGGCGGCCGGACTTGCCGACGTCGGAATCAGCAGTGACGAAACCACGGCCACACTGGTTGACATGCTCCTGGCCGAAGGCGTGCGCGGCAAGACGGTGGCCGTGCAGCTGCATGGTTACACCGATGTGCGCCAGCTGGAACGGCTGCGCATGTCCGGTGCCACGGTCCTGACCGTCACCCCCTACCGGTGGGTGAAGCCCGACGGCGAGGACAAGCTCCCGCGCCTGATCGAGGCTGTGGTGGGCGGCAACCTCGATGTCCTGACGTTCACCAGCGCACCTGCCGTGGATGCGATGTGGAGCACAGCCCACGAAATGGGCCTTTACCGTCAGCTCATCGAAGCCTTGAAGGGCCCCGTGACGGTTGCCGCAGTGGGGCCTGTCACCGCACAACCACTGGTCGACGCCGGTCTGACGCCACTGATCCCTGACCGTTACCGCATGGGGGCGTTGATCCGTCTGGTCACCGAGCATTTGTCCCTCAACCATGTGCGCCGCTTGGAGACAAGGAGCGCCACCATTGAGCTTCGCGGGCGGTGCCTGCGGATCAACGGCGAGGTCATTGACTTGGCGCCCGCTCCCCTGTTGCTCCTGCGTGCCCTGCTCGGCGCGGGCGGTGCAGTGTTGTCCCGCGAGGCGCTCTCGGATCTGTTGGACCTGCGCGGCTCCGTGCATGCCTTGGACATGACGGTCAGCCGCCTGCGTTCCTCTCTCCCGGACGGCAAGCTCGTGGAAACAGTAGTGAAGCGCGGTTACCGGCTGCGGGCCTAGATTGCCTTGGCTGCCTCTGCTGCAGTGGTGACGTCCGCCCACCTCAGGCCGCTTTCACCAAGGGAAGTTCGTCCCAGTTGGTGGTGTACCGGGGGCTGAGCATGTCCCGTTTCATGGACCAGTCCGGTCCTCCCTTGATGCCGGCGTGCCCCAAACCGATGGAGCCGCGGCCATACCGTTTGCTGACTTGCTCCAGCAGTGGGCCGATGCCACGCTCCTCGTGCCGGTTCTCGAAGATCTCCAACGGTTTTTGGTTGCCGCTGGGCCTGAGATCCGTGACCATGATCCCGGCCTTGGCGTACCTGACGCCTTCCTGGATTCTGGGAACCAACGCGTGGGCGGCCTTGGTCAGCAGCACGGGATCTGAGGTGGGCATAGGCAGCTTGACGTTAACCGTGGGAAAAGACTTGTCGTTGGGGTTATAGAACGAGGTGGCGGCAAACGCTGTGAGCAGCTTTGCTTGAAGATCGTGTTTGGCGAGCCTGGCACTTGCCATCTGGCCGTAGACGCTGAGCACCTGCCGCAGCTGCGCCGTCGTCGTGATCGGGGTGGAAAAGGAGCGCGAAAAGATCAACTGGTCACGCCCGATCCTTTCCTCTTCCATAGGGATGCAAGGGGTTCCCTGCAACTCCAGCACTGTGCGCATCATGACAATGGAGAACTTGTCCCGCAGGGCCACGGGGTCGGCCCGGACCAGGTCAAGGATGGAGAAGATCCCCATGGCGTTCAACCGTTTGGTCAGCCTGGTGGCTACGCCCCAGATCTCTATCACCGACAGCCGTGCCATCAAGGCCTCCCGCTGGGCTTCAGGAACCGAGTCCCAACGGCATACGCCGTTAAAGGCCGGATTGTGTTTGGCCCATTTGTTGGCCAGCTTGGCGAGCGTCTTGGTTCGGGCAATCCCCACGCAGACCGGCACCCCCACGTGTCGCTGGCACGCAGCTTTGATGGTGCGCCCCAGTTCCAGCAGGTCCTCAGGGCGGCCCTTCACCCCGAGGAACGCCTCATCGATGGAGTAAACCTCCTGCCATGCTGAGTACCGGGCCAGGAGTTCCATCACGCGGGAGCTGATATCCCCGTAGAGCTCGTAGTTGCTTGAGAGGGCAATGAGCCCCCATTCCTTGGCCCGCGGAGCGAGTTTGAACCATGGGTCGCCCAGGCCGATCCCCAGCTTCTTCGCTTCCGGAGACCTGGTCACGGCGCAGCCATCATTATTGGACAGCACTATCAGCGGCTTGCCCTCGAGGGAAGGGTTGAAGGCACGCTCCGCCGATGCGTAGAAACAGTTGATATCCACGTGGGCAATCTCCTGCATCCGGTGCATGGGTGCTGGTTTGGACATGGCTCTCCTCCGTTCGGGCATAGCACGCGCGCCGCCGTTCCGAAGCAGGACACGCCGCGCATTCGAATATATATTCGAATACCTTTACTGTACCGCCAGGCCCCGACAAGAAGAGGACACCCAAGAACCTGCCGCTTCCTGCGCCGAAGAACTTAGCTGCCGATAATGGCCCTCAAATGTTTCCTGGTTCGTGAGAAGCGATCTTCGGGATTTCGCAGACCGCCTTCCTGGTGGGTGATGCCCTCGGTGGAGTCATGGGGGCTCCGCTCTGGATCGGGATAGGCCCGGAAGGACTACTCGTCACTGCAGGCGTCATCACACTGGTTAACGCCGGACTACTTCCGCTCTTACTTGGAGGAGTACGAACAAAACCGATCGTGAAGGTGGCGTAGTGGCCGGCGTCGAGACTGTATTTAAGGAAGATCATCGGCATTTAAGGAAGATCATCGGCCCTCAAATACGCCCATCCCCTGGTCTGGATCCAAAGGAGCGCTCCAAGGCAGAGACGAGGACAGCTGGCACCAGCCGGTCCAACAAATCCACAGGCCTGGCATCCCGCAGTGCCGGACAGCCGGTGACCATCCAGGCCGAAAAGTAGTTGTGCGGAATCCTCAGTTCCATGGCATGCGCAAACAGGCGCAGCACCACGGGGTGCAAGGACAAGTCTTCACGGAACTGAAAACCCGGACAGTACGTGCCATCTGCAGAAAACACCCGCACCAGTTGTTGCATCACAGGTTCAGGATCCTCATGTAATTGGGCGAGCCGACCACGGACTCTTTCCAGATCCGGCAAGCCGAATTCGGCGCCCATCCGTTCCCAGAGTTCGCTGGGAACGGGCCCTTGCAAACCGGCCCCGCTCAGATGTGGTGCAGGCATGTGGTGGCAACTCCCCAGATGGTGAGTTCGGAAAGCGCCGGGACGCGAATGTCCGGATACTTGGGATTGTCGGCCTGGAGGATCACTCCAGAGGGCGTGATCCGGAGCCTCTTGATGGTGAGTTCACCATCAAGGACGGCCACGACGACGGACCCGTCCTTTGGTTGCAGCGCGCGGTTAACGATCAATTCATCGCCATCACTGATCCCGGCACCTTCCATTGACTGCCCAGTCACCCGGACCACAAAAGTGCTGGTGACATCCTTAATGAGGTGCTCGTTGAGGTCGATCCTGCCATCAAAATAGTCCTGCGCAGGCGAGGGATACCCGGCCGCCACCGGGAGAGGTGCCAGCAATACTGACATCAGGGAAAAGCCCGCATCTATCACGCGGGGGCCGACGATCACGCCCACAACACACCTTTATTCGAATATATGTTCGATACTTGAGTGTACAGGCGATGGCGGACATTGCGCTGACTCCACCAAGTTCCGAGGGTGCACGATGGTTTGGCATTCCAGGCCTGCAAGACCGCCGGCGGGTGTGAAATTAGAGCATGGGCGGACTGGTCGCGCTGGGGAATCGTGCGTTTCCTGCAGGAATGTTGCAGCAAACGGTTGAGGGTGGGCGCGGAGGGGGCCCCTCCCGGCTGAGCCTAGAGTGGGACTTTTAATGCACGGCCTCGTCGAGGAGCTGCCGGAATTGGGCTTCGGTGTTCAGGGTGAGCTTCCTTCCGTTCAGGAAGAACGTAGGCGTACCCGTCACGCCGAGGGTCTTCCCATCGGCGACGTCCTGACTGATCCGGTCTTTGGTGCTCTGGTCTGCGATCGCGGCATCGTATTGTGTCAGGTCCAAACCGAGTTCCTGGGCGAACGTCCTGAACAGCGCGGCTTGGGAGTCCCGTTTTTCACCCCATTCGCTTTGGGTTGCGAAGAGTTTGGAGGCCATCTCCTGGTACTTGCCCTGTTGGGCCGACGCTTCCACGGCCAAGGCGGCGGTGCCGGAGTTCCGGTGACCGGGCAACGGGAAGTACCTGTGGACGAACGTGATTCTGTCCCCGTATTCCTTCTTCAGTTCCGCCACCAGCGGTTCGGCGGCGCGGCAGGACTCACACTCGAAGTCCAAGAATTCGACCAACTGGGCTTTCTCCGTGGCCGGGCTCGTGACCCGGTGACTGTCGTCCCTGACGAGCTGCGCGTCGGCGGCCGCGAGTGGGGCCGGTGGAGCCGGCTTGTTGGCGGTGAGTACTGCGTACCAGATCACTCCGGCGCCAACGATTGCGCCGAGGAGGATCCAGATGGCGATGCGGACCCTTCGGCCGGAAATTACTGCGCTCATCGATCGGCCGGCTTTGCCCCAAGCTTCACGGTCACAGGCTCAGCCGCGGCGTCCGATCCGCACCCGGCGCAGCTGGCGTCCGAGGACTGTGCATCGGCCGGTAGTGCCAGTTCGATGATTGCCGGAGCGGATGCTGCTGGGGTCTTATCGGTGGGCGTGCAGCAGTCGTCTTCTTCGTCGGCGTGGCGATCGGCGTGCGGAATGGCGCAGCAAGCCTCGCCTTTCCAGGCGTTGATGC
>NZ_JABMCX010000270.1 GCF_013179505.1 Paenarthrobacter sp. CM16
TTAGTCAGTTTGAGGTAGTTGGCCTTTGTCGAACGCGAGCGGACGGTAAGAATAAGGGGGCGGGTCCGACGACCATGCCGTGAGCTCACCGGGGGTAGCAGGAACATGGATCAAGTGGCAGCGGTTGCTGCAGCCAGATTGAAGAAGCCATCGTGGAAGGACCCACGGCTTCTCATTGGGATGCTGCTGGTGTTTGTGTCCATTGGCGGCGTCGTGGCCTTGGTTGGGTCGGCGGACAGAACTACGCAGGTCTACAGTGCGCGCGAAGACATTGCCGTTGGCCAGGTAGTTACCGAAGCTGACGTCTCGATTGTCAATGTCCGCCTGGATGATATTGAGTCCGGATACATCACCGTAGAGGGTGGGCTGGACGAAGGTCAGGTCGCCCTGCAGCGGGTGGCGAAAAGCGAGCTCGTTCCCAGGGGAAGCCTGGGAAAAGCTGATGCCCTGAACAGGAAGCCGGTCGCCATTTCCATGGAAGGAGAACTCCCTGCCCAGGCTGTCGGTGGTGCGCGCGTCGATGTCTGGGTTGCCTTACCGGGTACAAGCAGTGCTTTTGATGAGCCGCAATTGTTGTTGCCTGGCGCGGAAATTGCCGAGGTAGTTGCGGGCTCGGCGGCTTTGGGGGCCTCCAAGACAACTCAGGTACTGGTGCTGGTCACCGATGAGCAGATGCCCAAGTTGCTGGGTGCTCAAGCGAATAAGGCCAATATCTCCGTCGTGTGGAATCCTGCGGGCCGTAACCCATGAGCATTCCCGTAGTTACCGTGGGCCCTGCGCAGGAGGCTGTAGTGGGTGGGCTTGAGGGCCTGCACGGGCCGGTGACGGTGGTTCGCCGCTGTTCAGAACTTGCTGAGCTGATGGCCGCCTGCCAAAGCGGTCTTGCCATGGCGGCCGTTGTGGCGGAGGGCTGTGAGGAACTGACCACAACTTTGGTGGATCGCCTTGGCGCAGTAGGGGTCTCGATCGTGGCCCTGACGGATGACCCGTCCGAAGCGGTACGGCTGCACTCCATCGGAGTGGTTGTGGCGGCTTCCGGGATAGAGCCGTCCGCCCTCGCGACAAAAATATCCGAGGCTGTAGGTCGTGAGGACGCGCGCGGCCGCCTCGGCGCGGGCCAGGACGCAGGTTTCGCTGACGTTGGAGGTGGTGGGCTTTTAGTCCATCTTCCCGAACCTCCGGCGGACCCTTCTCCGGTAGATTTGGGCCAGGTTTATGCCGTATGGGGGCCTATTGGTTCGCCCGGCAGGACTCTACTGGCGGTCAACATAGCTGCTGAACTGGCAGCGGAGGGTAAATCCGTCATCCTGGTGGATGCCGACAGCTATGGTGCCAGCGTATCTGCTGTGCTTGGGCTGTTGGACGAAGCTGCAGGACTGGCCCAGGCCTGCAGGCTTGCGGACCAAGGGATGCTTGATACCAACGCCCTGAAGGCTGCGGCGACCCCCGTCTTTACCAAAGACGGCTCCTTTCGGGTGCTCAGTGGGACCACCCGCGCCGATCGATGGACGGAATTGAGGGCGGCTGCGCTCTCGCACGTTCTTGAGCGAGCCAAAGAAGTGACCGATGTCGTGGTGATCGATACCGGATTCTGCCTCGAATCCGATGAGGAGTTGAGCTTCGACACCATGGCCCCAAGACGGAACGCAGCAACTCTGAGGAGCTTGGAAATGGCTGACGTTGTCTTCGCTGTGGGAGCAGCCGATGCAGTGGGAATACCCCGGCTGATAAGGGGCTTGGCTGAGATTGAAGCCGTTGTTCCAGGAGCGTCCCTTCGTGTGGTGCTCAATAAGGTCAAGCGGGCTGCCATCGGCCATGCGCCCGAGCAGCAACTGGCAGAAGCCTGGGATCGGTTCGGCCCGGGCCTGAGGATCGATGCCTACCTTCCTGCCGACCCAGTGGCATGCGATGCTGCCTTGCTTTCCGGCTCAGTCCTCCTGGAAATTGCGCCCGAGTCCGCACTGCGGCTCGCCATCGCCAATCTGGTCTGTGCGCCTGACCAGCAAAAAAGGAAATCCTTTGGCCGAAACACCAGAGCCGCACGCCTGCTTAAGCGCTAGGCTCAAAATGTGGGCTGCAGAGTCGCAGCAATCAACATGTGATGGAGGCGTTTGTAGATGTCGTCAGGATCCAGCGTGGAGGATCGGTCCGAAGCAACAGTTGTCCGTGAAGGGTTCTTCGGTGACTACTATGAACACCTCGCAGAGGAGGACGCCCGCGCATATTCGCCCGAGCTGCTGATATCGCGGGCAACGAATCACAAGAAAGTCGCGCAATCCCGCACGCCCGGAAATGCCGTCGTCGAAATTGCAGGCGAAACGGACCGAAGCGTCGTTTACATTGTCACGGACGACATGCCGTTCCTTGTGGACTCGGTCAACGCCGAACTCGTTCGCCAGAACTGTGCCATCCGGCTGGTCATGCACCCCTTGTTCGTCATCACCCGCGACCGCGTGTCCGGGGAACTGCGGAATATTTCCAGGGTTCCTTCCAACGTCGGGATATCCAGCGGTGATACCGCTGCGCTGCCAAGCGTGGCCCACCTCCTGGGCGACGATAACAACTCCTCGCACATGGAGTCGTGGATCGCTGTTGAAATCGACCGCGTGAACGATGACGCCCGCGCGGAACTGATCGAGGGACTGCAACGCGTCCTCGGCGATGTCAGGGCAGCAGTCGAGGACTGGCCCAAGATGCGCAGCAAAGCATTGGAACTGGCGGAAGCCCTTGGCGGCATCTCCCATCCCGAGCAAATTGCCGAACTCCGGCAAGCACAGGATCTTCTGCGCTGGCTGGACAACGGCAACTTCACTTTCCTCGGATACCGCGAGTACGACCTCGTGGAGCAGGACGGCGAGGACGTCCTCCAACTACGCGAAGACAGCGGCCTGGGCCTTTTGCGGGCAGGGGATACGACACGTCAGGTGCAGCACCTCACAGACGCCGGGCGTAAGCGCGCCCGTGAAAAGCGGGCCTTGGTCATCACCAAAGCCAACTCCCGGTCGACAGTGCACCGGCCGGCCTACCTCGACTACATCGGCGTCAAGAGCTTCGACGCCCAGGGCAACGTCAATGGGGAACGGCGTTTCATCGGGCTGTTCGCAACGAGTGCCTACACCGGTTCTGTGCGCAACATTCCCATTGTTCGCGACAAAGTGGACGCCGTGCTGCGGAACGCGGGATTCCCGATCGATTCCCACTCCGGTAAGGACCTCCTGGGTATCCTCGAGACCTATCCTCGCGACGAGCTGTTCCAAATCGAGATTCCGGACCTTGCCGCTACCGCAACCGGGATCCAACGTCTCCAGGAACGACGCCGTACAAAGTTGTTCCTGCGGCCCGACATTTATGGCCGCTTCATGTCGGCCGTGGTGTACTTGCCCCGCGACCGTTACACCACCAGCGTCCGCCTCCGGATCGAACAGGAACTTCGGGAGACCTTCCAGGCCGAGAGCATTGATTACGAGGCTCGGATCACTGAATCTGCCTTGGCCCGTGTTTTCTTCAGGATCCGGCTTCCGCGTACGGCTGAGCTGGCAGAAGTCAACGTTGCCGAACTTGAACACCGGCTTATGAGGGCGTCCCGCTCCTGGAGCGAAGGGGTTGCCGAGGTCCTCCGCGAGCACCGCCCGGCAGGAAGTGCCGATGTCTTGTCGGCGTTGTGGGCTGAGGCATTCCCGGCCGGGTATCGGGTGGACTATGAGGTCGAAGACGCCCTGGAGGACATCGAACGTTTCGAAAAGTACGGGGCCCAGGCTGAGAGGGCCGGGGAAACAACCAAGCAGGTCAAGCCCGGGGTTCACGTATATCTTCCTGAAGGTGCCGGTGAGGCTCTCGAGGAGGACGCTCGGGTCAAGCTCTACCTCATGGAGCCTAAGAGCTTGAGCCAGATCCTCCCGTACTTCCACAATCTTGGTCTCGAGGTTTTGGACGAACGCCCCTTCGAGATCGAAACCTCCGATCACCGTGACTTCTTCCTTTACGACCTCGGGCTCAAATACCCTGCCGGCGTGGACCCCCTTGCCACGGGGGAACTCCTGAGTGATTCCTTCGGAGCTGCCGTCACCGGAGCCGTGGAGTCGGATAACTTTGACCGGCTTGTACTGCGTGAAGGCATGCACTGGCGCCAGGTAGTGGTCCTCAGGGCCTACGCCAAATACATGCGGCAAATGGGCAATACCAATTCGTTTGGTTTCATCGCTGACACCCTTCTGGGCAACCCCGATGTCGCTCGTGGCCTGAATGCACTTTTCTCCGCGCGCTTTGATCCCGCTGTGCCGGAGGATCTTCGGCCCGAACGGCAGGCTGCGGCGAGGGCAAACCTGGCCGAGTCCATCGAACAGGTGGCAACGTTGGA
Organism: Paenarthrobacter sp. CM16; assembly: GCF_013179505.1. Taxonomy (GTDB): domain Bacteria; phylum Actinomycetota; class Actinomycetes; order Actinomycetales; family Micrococcaceae; genus Arthrobacter. The sequence continues at coordinate 4,358 of NZ_JABMCX010000270.1, forward strand.
CGCTGACCGTGTGCTGCGTACCTTCGTGAACCTGATTGAGTCCACCCTGCGGACCAACTACTTCCAGAACAAGGAATACCTCAGCTTCAAGCTGGACCCAACCTCGATCGACGGACTGCCCTTCCCCCGCCCGATGTACGAGATCTGGGTCTACTCACCCAGGGTTGAAGGCGTACATCTGCGCTTCGGGAAGGTAGCCCGAGGCGGTCTGCGCTGGTCCGACCGCCGGGAGGACTTCCGCACTGAAATCCTTGGACTGGTCAAGGCCCAGACAGTCAAGAACGCCGTGATCGTGCCGACAGGTGCCAAGGGTGGGTTCTTCGCCAAGAAGTTGCCCAACCCGGCAGTTGACCGTGCAGCGTGGATGGCCGAAGGCATCGAGAGCTACAAGACCTTTATCAGGGGCCTGCTGGATATCACCGACAACCTCGTGACCTCAGCGGACGGCGAAAGGCTGGTCCCGCCGTCGGACGTTGTCCGTCACGACGGCGATGATTCCTACTTGGTGGTGGCAGCCGACAAGGGAACAGCCACGTTCTCCGACACCGCCAACGGGCTCGCGGCCGAGTACGGTTTCTGGTTGGGCGATGCCTTTGCCTCCGGTGGTTCCGTGGGCTACGACCACAAAGCGATGGGCATTACGGCCCGAGGAGCGTGGGAATCGGTCAAGAGGCACTTCAGCGAACTTGATCTAGACACGCAGACCGAAGAGTTCACCGTAGTTGGCGTGGGCGACATGTCCGGCGACGTCTTTGGCAACGGAATGCTGCTCTCCCGGCACATCCGACTCCTGGCCGCGTTCGACCACCGCCACATCTTCCTCGATCCGGCACCTGATGCCGCGGCATCCTTCACGGAACGGCAGCGGCTGTTCGAGCTGCCCCGGTCCTCCTGGGATGACTACGACCGGTCACTCATCAGTGAAGGTGGAGGGGTCTACGCGCGCCAAGCGAAGACCATTCCGGTTTCCGACCAAGTCCGTAAGGCGCTGGGCCTGCCAGAGGGCACCACGCAGTTGAGCCCGCCGGAACTCCTTCGTGCCATTTTGTTGGCTCCGGCCGACCTCCTTTACAACGGCGGTATCGGCACCTACGTCAAGGCCAGCACCGAGACCCACGCAGCTGTTGGCGATAAGGCAAACGATGCCATCCGTGTGGACGGACGGGACCTGCGGGTCAAGGTTGTGGGCGAAGGCGGGAACCTCGGTTTGACGCAGCGTGGGCGCATTGAAGCCGCCCTCCAAGGCGTCATCCTCAATACCGATGCGATCGACAACTCGGCCGGGGTGGACTGTTCCGACCATGAGGTGAACATCAAGATCTTCGTGGATCGAATGGTGGCTGCCGGCAAGCTTGAGGCAGCAGAGCGGGCCGATTTCCTGGCCGCTATGACCGATGAGGTGGGGCGACTCGTCCTCCAGGACAACATCGACCAGAATATCCTGCTCCTGAATGATCGGACGCGGGTGGCGGAATGGAGCCCAAGCTACGAAAGACTGATGGATTGGTTGGAGAAGTCCGCCGACCTCAAGCGTGATCTCGAAGCCTTGCCCACCACGGAGACACTTCGGGCAAGGCTGGAGCAAGGCCAGGGTTTGACGTCGCCGGAGCTCGCAGTGCTGGCGGCCTACGCCAAGATCGAACTCGGTGCGGCGCTGCGTGAGAGCAACCTGGCAGACGATCCTTGGTTTGCCGACACCATCCGCAACTACTTCCCGAAGCAGTTGCGCGAGAAATTCGACGCCGAACTCGACACACACCCGCTGCGACGCGAAATCATCGCCACGGTAGTGGCCAACGACATCATCAACCTTGGTGGTATCACCTTTGCCTTCCGGGCAATCGAAGAAACCTCGGCAAATGAGGTGGCGGTTGCCAAAGCTTTCGTGGCGTTGCGCGAAATATACGACCTCGACCCCATGGTGGAGGAGTTGAACGCACTCCCTGCGTCGTTCCCGACGGAACACTGGAGTGAAGTCCACCTGGACATCCGCCGGTTGCTCGACAGGGCTGTGCGTTGGGTCCTGGGGCAAGGGATGGCG
>NZ_JABMCX010000271.1 GCF_013179505.1 Paenarthrobacter sp. CM16
GCGGTGCTGACATGGTCTTCGTTACCGCAGGCGAAGGCGGTGGCACCGGAACAGGTGGCGCCCCCGTGGTGGCACGCATCGCCCGGTCGCTGGGCGCGCTGACCATCGGTGTGGTAACCCGCCCGTTCACCTTCGAGGGACGCCGTCGTGCAGGTTCGGCAGAGGCCGGCATCGACGCCCTGCGCGATGAAGTCGACACCCTGATCGTCATCCCCAACGATCGCCTCCTGTCCATCAGTGATCGCAACGTCTCCGTCCTGGACGCCTTCCGTTCAGCGGACCAGGTGCTCCTCTCCGGTGTCCAGGGGATCACGGACCTCATCACCACCCCCGGCCTGATCAACCTCGACTTCGCAGACGTCAAGTCCGTCATGCAGGGTGCAGGCTCAGCCCTGATGGGTATTGGATCCGCCCGGGGCGAGGACCGCGCTGTCAAGGCTGCGGAACTGGCCATTGCTTCCCCGCTCCTTGAAGCGTCCATTGACGGTGCCCACGGCGTCCTGCTGTCCATCCAGGGTGGATCGGACCTGGGCCTCTTCGAAATCAACGAGGCCGCCCGCCTGGTTCAGGAAGTGGCCCACCCCGAAGCGAACATCATCTTCGGTGCAGTCATTGACGACGCCTTGGGAGATGAAGCCCGCGTGACCGTGATCGCCGCAGGCTTTGATGACGTGAAAGCGACCTCTCCTTCCATGGATCAGTCGCGTCCCGCTCAGAACCCCGTTCCTTCCGATCGTCCCGCTGCGCCGAGCAGTGCCCCGTCCAGCGCCGCTGCTCCACAGCACGCAACGGCGGGAATTGGCGCCGCAGGCTTGAGCAACTGGGGCCAGCAGCGTCCGTCGGCCCTCCCGGCCGACTCCGGCTTCGACGTCGATCTCCCTGCCGTAGTGGAGCCTGATCTTTCGGGCAGCCGCTCGGACGACCTCGACGTCCCCGACTTCCTGAAGTAGGCCACGTTCGGAGAGTCAGTTCCTGGTGTTCTGGTGGCGGAATGAAGTTCGTCCCGGCGTTTCTGTAGCCTTCACGGATACAGGCGCCGGGAACCTGGCTCTCCATGTGGAGGACAACCCCACTGAGGTCCTGGCTCGTCGCGTTCGTGTGGAACAGGCTGCCGGGCTTGAGTCCGGCAGGTTCCAATACATGGAACAGGTCCACGGCAAGACTGTGGAGTTCATCGACACCTACGGGCCAGGACCCACCGCTGATGCCATGGTTTCAGCGGTCACCGTTTCCAACGCTGCTGCACAGCCATTGGCTGTCATGGTGGCTGACTGCGTGCCCGTGGTCTTCGTGGGGAACGGTGCCGATAACGAACCCGTGATCGCTGTGGCGCACGCGGGCCGGCCCGGTGTGGCTTCCGCCGTGGTACCCGCAACCGTTGAAGAAATGCGCAAGCACGGCGCAGTGGACATCCGCGCGTGGCTGGGCCCGTCGATCTGCGGATCTTGTTACGAGGTTCCCGGGGAATTGCGCGATGAAGTCGCCGCCCTGGTTCCTGCTACCTGGTCAGCCACCTCCTGGGGCACGCCGGCACTGAATCTTCCGGCCGGCGTCAGGGCACAGTTGGCAGGCTTGGATGTCACCGTGGAGTACTCGGGAGAGTGCACGCTGGAGAACAACTCACTTTTTTCATACCGCCGGGAGTCCCGGACGGGTCGATTTGCAGGTTTGGTGTGGACGCATGATTAGCCTTGGTCGCGACGACGAACAGCCCGCGGCTCCGGGCGATGCCCGGACTGCAGAGCTCGCACAGCGGCTTGGGGCGGTCCGGCGCCGGATTGAAACAGCTATAGATGCTTCCGGGCGGACTGAGCTGCCACGGCTGATTGTGGTGACCAAGTTCCACCCTGCCGCCGACGTCCGTCGCTTGGCCGCCTTGGGCGTGACCGACGTCGGAGAAAACCGCGATCAGGAAGCGGCCGCCAAGAGCGCCGACCTGGCCGACATCGCCCTTCAGTGGCATTTCATCGGGCAGCTTCAAAGCAATAAGGCCAAGTCGGTCGCCAAATATGCTTCCTCCGTACAGTCGATCGACAGGCTCCAGCTTGTTGACGCCTTGGCCAAGGCCATTGCGCGGGAACAGGATGCTACCGGACGCAGCGACCTCGACTGCTTCATCCAGGTTGGTTTGGATGACGACGCCGGATCCCACCGAGGTGGTGCCAGCCCCTCCGACGTCGAGGTCATTGCCGGGAGGATTGAGTCGGCTCCCGGTCTCCAGTTGTCGGGGCTCATGGCTGTCGCCCCGCTGGGGGCTGATCCTGAGGCTGCATTTGAAAAACTTGCCGGCATTTCCGAGGCCCTCAGGGCCAAGCATCCAACCGCAACCGGTATTTCCGCAGGGATGAGCCAGGACCTTGAGGCAGCTGTGAAGTTCGGGGCGACACACCTGAGAATTGGCTCCGATATTCTCGGTTCCCGTCCGGCCGTGGGGTAGCGTCAAAGTATTGGAATGACGGGCCGGGGTTCCAATTTGTCACGTCATGGCGGCCCGCCTACTGCAGAAACGATAGGAGTGCACCATGGCTGGCGCTCTGCGCAAGACAATGATCTATCTTGGGCTCGCCGACGGCGATGAACACTACGAATCTGAGCAGGCCGTCGCCTCGCACCACGACGAAGACCGCCCCCAGGCACAGGAACGGGAAGAGCGCCGGGCGCCTGCTCCCGTCCGGGAAGTTGTCCGTGAAATGCCCACTGTAGATGCCGAAGAGGAATACCGCGCACCCGTGACACCCATCAAGCGTGCGGCCTCCAGCCGCGAAGATGCCTCTGGCCTGAGGCAGATCACCACCGTTCATCCCCGTTCCTACAATGACGCAAAAGTCATCGGTGAGAGCTTCAGGGATGGCATTCCGGTCATCATGAACGTCACCGACATGGGTGAAGCCGATGCCAAGCGCCTCGTGGACTTCTCCGCCGGCTTGGTGTTCGGCCTCCACGGCAGCATCGAGAGGGTCACCAACAAGGTTTTCCTGTTGTCACCGTCATATGTCGAGGTCATCGGAGATGACAAGAAGGCCAGCGAAACCCAGGCCAGCTTCTTCAACCAGAGCTAACAACGATCTTTTGCGGATGCCAGGCGGGTCAACCTGCCTGGCATCTGTGTTGCAATAGTAGGGACCGATCCGCATTCCGGAACAAGTGGGAGATCTGAGCTAACTCGTGGGCATTGTTTTCGGCCTTATCTATATTGTGTTGTTGCTGTTCTTCATTGCCCTGATCATCCGGCTCATCTTCGAATGGGTCCAGATGTTTGCCCGCCAGTGGCGGCCGCGGGGTGTGGCGTTGGTTACAGCGCATGTGGTCTACTCCGTTACGGATCCTCCGCTGGGGAGGCTCCGAAGGCTGATACCGCCCCTCCAGTTGGGCGGAATTTCCTTGGATTTGGGCTTCCTGATCCTGATTATTGCCGTCAGTATTGCTATGGCGGTAACCAGCAGCCTGGCGTAGCTGCTTCGCGGAACCCGGACCACCGATGGTTCAAAGGCCGCAAATTCTCCAAATCAACACGATGGTGTTGAATTGGAGGAACCAGATGATATTTAGGTACCGTAGTTTTGAACGGCCGGAAGGCCTACTGACTAACTAGACCAACGAGGTGACCAGATGGCTTTGACGCCAGAAGACGTTGTCAACAAGCGCTTTCAGCCGACCAAGTTCCGCGAAGGCTACGACCAGGACGAGGTAGATGACTTCCTCGACGAGATCGTGGTGGAACTTCGCCGCTTGAACCAGGAAAATGACGAACTTCGAAAGAAGCTCGGCGAAGCCGGTTCGGCAGTGCCTGCTGCAGCTGCTGCGGCTCCGGTGGTTGAGAAGGTTCCGGCCCCCGTCAAGGTCGACAAAGAAGCTGAGGCCAAGGCGGAAGCCGAAGCCAAGGCTGCTGAAGCTGCCAAGAAGAAGGAAGCCGAGCAGGCTGCAGCCGCTGCTGCCGCTGCAAAGGCTCCCGCTGCGAACAACACCGTCACCCCTTCCGCGGAATCTGCTGCAGGGCTGCTGGCCATGGCCCAGCAGATGCACGACAAGCACGTTTCCGACGGTGCGCAGCAGAAGGAAAAGATCATTGCCGAGGCTCAGATCGAGGCTTCCAGCCTCGTCAACGATGCCCAGGAGAAGTCCCGCAAGATCCTCGGTGCACTGGAGCAGCAGCGCTCCGTCCTTGAGCGCAAGGTTGAGCAGCTCCGTGGCTTCGAGCGCGATTACCGTTCACGCCTGAAGGCCTACATCGAAGGCCAGCTGCGCGACCTGGACGCCCGTGGTTCCGTCGCTGCCCCTGAGGTCGGCGAAGCAACCGCAGACGTTTAGCAAGTATTCTGAAAGCCGGTGGCTGAGGACTCCTCGGCCACCGGCTTTTGCTGTTAAAGACCATGACAGTGCCCGCCACGCTTCCCGAATGAAAGCACTATGACCGACTTCACCGATGACGCCCCTCAGCCGGCGCCCTCCGCCCGCCGCGCATGGCGCCCGGCCATGCTTTGGCTGTTTGCCGGCTTTGCCGTGTTCGCCTACGCCTTTGATCAGCTCACCAAGCTTTGGGTAACCAGCACCATGACGGAGGGGGAGCGGATCCCGGTGTTCCCTCCCTTGCTGCACTGGTACTACATCCGGAACTCGGGTGCTGCCTTCTCCATCGGCGAGAACGTCACGTGGATCTTCACGATTGTGATGGCGGTTGTTTCCGTGGCGATTCTCTTTCAGTTGCGAAAGTTGGGCTCGGCGTGGTGGGCTCTGTCGCTTGGCCTGCTGCTCGGCGGAGCGCTGGGCAACCTCACTGACCGATTGTTCCGGGAACCCTCATTTGCCATGGGACATGTGGTGGACTTCATCCAGCTTCCCAACTTCGCGATTTTCAACATTGCAGACTCAGCCGTGGTGTCCGGGGTTGTCATCATCTGCCTTCTGACGCTTCGCGGCATCGGGATGGATGGGACTCGCCAGACGTCCGCTCCCAAACCTGCCGACGGGTCCAAAGGCGCCAATGAAGCCAAACCGGCCGGCGGTCCCGCAGGGGAGCCTGCCGGTGAGTAGCTCGGTCGTGGTGCCCGAGGACCTGGCGGGGGTCAGGGCGGATGCAGGCCTGGCCCAGCTGCTTGACATCTCGCGGTCGGCTGCGGCGCTGCTGATTGCCGAAGGAAATGTGACTGTAGGCGGCGTTGCGGTAGGCAAGTCGGCCAAGCTCGCCGCCGGCTCGGTGCTGGATGTCACCGTCCCTGATCGTAGGGACCCCTTGGAAGTGGTGGAGGAAGTTGTGGAAGGCCTGAAGATCCTGTTGGACGACGACGAATTCGTTGTCATCGATAAACCGGTAGGGGTCGCGGCCCATCCCTCACCTGGCTGGGTGGGACCTACTGTGGTGGGCGGCCTTGCCGGTGCCGGGTACAGGATCTCCACATCCGGCGCACCTGAGCGCGCCGGAATCGTCCACCGGCTCGACGTCGGGACATCGGGGGTCATGGTGGTGGCCAAGACCGAGCATGCTTACACCGTGCTCAAACGCGCTTTCAAGGAGCGCACGGTGGAGAAGGTCTACCACGCCGTGGTCCAAGGCCTGCCTGATCCCCTGGAGGGCACCATTGACGCGCCTATCGGGCGCCACCCCGGCCACGACTGGCGGTTCGCGGTGATCGAGGATGGACGTCCTTCAGTGACCCACTATGAGGTGTTGGAAGCCTTCGGCAAGGCAACCTTGGTGGAAGTACACCTGGAGACCGGCCGGACCCACCAGATCCGCGTCCACTTCTCGGCTTTGCGTCATCCATGTGCGGGAGATCTCACGTACGGCGCGGACCCCCGTCTGGCAGCGACCCTGGGATTGACCAGGCAGTGGCTTCACGCACGTCAGCTAGGATTCACGCACCCCGGCACCGGTGAATGGGTGGAAGTGAGCAGCGAGTATCCAGCGGACCTTCAGTACGCCCTGGATCTCCTCGCCACAGGTTCAGCCTAAGGAACCTCCGCCAGGGCCCGGGCCCCGCTGACCGACGGTAGACTGTCGTGGTGACTTCCAGCAATGATTCGTTTGTCCACCTGCACACCCATACCGAGTACTCCATGCTGGATGGAGCGGCCCGTCTGGGTGAGCTGTTCGATGAAACCGAACGTCTCGGGATGCCGGCCCTGGCCACCACGGACCACGGCTATCTGTTCGGTGCGTTCGACTTCTGGCGCAAGGCCACCGATAAGGGCATCAAGCCGATCATCGGCGTCGAAGCCTATGTCACCCCCGGAACCGCCCGCGGCGACAAAGAGCGTGTTCGCTGGGGAGACGAAAGCCAGCGCAAGGATGACGTTTCCGGTGGTGGCTCGTATACCCACATGACGCTGCTCAGCTACAACAACGTGGGTATGAGGAACCTGTTCCGGGCCTCGTCCATTGCTTCCCTCGAC
>NZ_JABMCX010000272.1 GCF_013179505.1 Paenarthrobacter sp. CM16
CCGAAATCCAGCCTTTCGCCAAGTTCGCTGAAGTTCTGGACCTGCGCAAGTCGCAGTCCCTCCCGGGTCTCACCCGCGCCGGCTGGCAGGGCGACTACCCGTCGCTGTACAACTTCCTTGGACCGGTGTGGGCAACCAACGCATCGTCCAACTACGAGAAGTACTCGAACCCCGAGTTCGACAAGCTTCTGAAGGAAGGCCTTGCAGCCAAGACTCCGGAAGATGCCAACAAGAAGTTCAACGAGGCACAGGAGATCCTGTTCAAGGAGCTCCCGGGCTTGCCCCTGTGGTACCGGGCAACCCCGATCGTTTGGAGCAACAACGTTGTCTCAGCCGAAACCGGCTGGAATGGCGGCGTCCGTTACTTCGACATCGAGGCCAAGTAGTCCTCAGGATCTGAACTTGCCCTAGGGCAGAGGGGGTCCGGCCAATGCGCCGGGCCCCCCTTGCTTGCTTGGCAGGAAGGCACACATGACACACCAATGCCCGACCACCGGAGAGGGGTGACCCGTGGTTCGCTTTATTTTCCGTAGGCTTCTCCAGGTCATCCCGGTATTCCTGGGGACCACGCTCCTCGTCTATTACATGGTCTTCGCACTACCCGGCGACCCCATTGCCGCCCTCTTCGGGGATCGCCAGCCACCGCAGAGCGTCATCGACGCCTTGCGGGCGCAGTACAACCTGGACCAGCCGTTCTGGGTTCAGTACGGGCTTTTCATCAAGAACTTGTTCACCTTCAACCTTGGCGTTGACTTCACCCAGCAGCCCATTGCCGACTCACTTGCCAGGGCCTTCCCCGTCACGGCAATGCTCGCCATTGAAGCCCTGATTATCCAGGCTGTATTCGGCATCGCCTTCGGCGTGTTTGCAGGCCTGAAGAAGGGCAAGCTGTTCGACTCCACCGTTCTGGTGGTTTCGCTCCTGGTGATCGCAGTTCCCACCTTCGTTCTGGGCTTCGTCTTCCAGCTGGTGTTCGGTGTCCAGCTTGGCTGGGCCAAACCCACGGTGGGCGCAAACGCCGACTGGGGCAACCTGATCCTTCCGGCCGTTGTGCTTGGCTTGGTGTCCTTCGCATACGTTCTACGCCTGACCCGCGCCTCGGTCAGTGAGAACATGAACGCCGACTACGTGCGAACGGCCACCGCTAAGGGACTTTCCCGTCCGCGCGTCGTGATGGCGCACATCCTCAGGAACTCGCTGATCCCCGTGGTGACCTATTTGGGAGCGAACCTTGGCGGGCTTATGGGCGGCGCCATCGTTACCGAGGGCATCTTCAACGTTCCCGGAGTGGGAAACAAGCTCTTCCAAGCCATCCAGCGAAGCGAGGGTCCTACCATCGTCGCCATCGTGAGTGTCCTGGTGCTTGTTTTCGTCATCACCAACCTCCTGGTTGACCTCCTGTACGCCTGGCTTGACCCGAGGATCCGCTATGACCAGTAATACTGAACACTTCGTAGCTCCCGTCGAGGAGACACCCCTTCTGGCTACTGATGCTGTGAAAACAGATCAGGCGCCGCTCAGCCTTTGGGCAGACGCGTGGCGCAAGCTTCGGCGCCGCCCCATGTTCATCGTTTCCTCGCTGCTGATCCTGCTGCTTGTGGTCGTTGCGCTGTTCCCGGGCCTCTTCACCAGCGTTGCACCGGACAACGACTGCCAGCTGGCTAACTCCGAGGGCGGTCCCACTGCGGGCCACCCGTTGGGATTCACCTTGCAAGGCTGCGATGTCTACTCGCGCGTCATCCACGGCACACAGGCTTCGTTGTCAGTCGGCGTCCTGTCGGTCCTCGCCGTCGTCATCATTGGCGTCACCCTTGGCGCTTTGGCCGGCTACTACGGTGGCTGGCTTGACTCCGTCCTGGCCCGTCTCGGCGATATCTTCTTTGCCTTGCCGATCATCCTCGGTGCTTTGGTCATCACGCAGCTGCCGCTGTTCCGCGAGAACCGGAGTGTCTGGACAGTGGTCCTGACAATATCCCTGCTCGCGTGGCCCCAAATGGCGCGAATTACCAGAGGTGCCGTCATTGAGGTGCGCAACGCGGACTTTGTCACGGCGGCACGCTCACTCGGTGTTTCCAAGTTCGGGGCACTGGTCAAGCATGCGCTGCCCAACGCACTGGCACCTGTCATCGTGCTTGCCACCTTGGAACTGGGCGTCTTCATTGTCCTCGAAGCCACTCTGTCCTTCCTGGGTGTCGGGTTGCCCGGCAGCGTGATGTCCTGGGGTAACGACATCTCAGCGGCCAACGCTTCCATCCGTACCAACCCGGGAATCCTGCTCTACCCGGCAGCCGCCCTGTCCATCACCGTCCTGAGCTTCATCATGCTTGGCGACGCCGTCCGCGATGCTCTTGATCCCAAGAGCCGTCAGCGCTAAGGAGGCGACCATGACTTCTGCGAACATCAGAATTGATGAAGCCACGGCACCAGTTCGGCCCATCCTGGAGATCAAGGACCTGGCCATCACCTTCAAGACCGGTTCTGGTGAGGTCAAGGCGGTAAAGAACGCCCACCTTTCCATCATGCCGGGCGAAACGGTCGCCATTGTGGGGGAGTCGGGCTCTGGAAAGTCGACGACGGCGCTGGCCGCCATCGGCCTTCTTCCCAACAACGGTCGCGTTTCGGCAGGGCAGATCCTGCTCGACGGCGAAGACATCGCGCACGCATCGGAAAAGCGCATGATCGAGCTTCGTGGCAGCCACATCGGCATGGTTCCCCAGGACCCCATGTCCAACCTGAACCCGGTCTGGAAGATCGGTTACCAGGTGCGGGAAACCCTGAAGGCGAATGGTCGCCCTGATGGCCCTGAGGACGTTGCCCGCGTCCTCGCTGAAGCCGGTCTTCCGGACGCTGCCCGGCGTGCCAAGCAGTATCCGCATGAGTTCTCCGGTGGTATGCGCCAGCGCGCGCTGATCGCGATTGGCTTGAGCTGCCAGCCCAAGCTCCTCATCGCCGATGAACCAACATCGGCACTTGATGTCACGGTTCAGCGCAGGATCCTGGATCACCTGGACACCATGACCACTGAACTTGGCACCTCGGTACTGCTGATCACCCACGACCTCGGTCTTGCTGCTGAACGCGCCGACAAAGTGATCGTTATGTACCAGGGCAACGTGGTTGAGGCTGGTCCTTCCTTGGAGCTCCTCCGCAACCCCCAGCACCCTTACACCCGTCGCCTGGTTGAGTCGGCGCCTTCCCTGGCGTCACGCCGCATCCAGGTGGCCAAGGAGCAGGGTGTGGAGTCTGAGGATCTTCTGGCTCCTGTAGCGGCTGCGAAGGATCGTGCCCAGGACGAGGTCCTCCAGATCAAGAACCTGCGCAAGATCTACAAACTGCGTCAAGGACTGGGACAGACGTCCGACTTCGCGGCCGTGGACGATGTCAGTTTCGCCGTCAAACGCGGGACTACTACGGCGATTGTGGGCGAGTCCGGTTCGGGCAAGTCCACTGTTGCCAAGATGGTCCTTCAGCTTGAGAAGCCCACTGAAGGTCAGATCATCTTCGATGGTGTGGACACGGCTGGGCTCAAGGGCAGGGAACTCTTCAAGTTCCGTCGCCGGGTGCAGCCCATCTTCCAGGACCCCTATGGTTCCCTGGATCCGATGTACAACATCTTCAGGACCATCGAAGAGCCGTTGCGCGTGCACAAGATCGGTAATGCGGCCAGCCGTGAGAAAAAGGTTCGCGAGCTCTTGGACCAGGTGGCTCTGCCGCAGTCCATGATGCAGCGATACCCCAACGAGCTCTCGGGTGGCCAGCGGCAGCGTATTGCGATCGCGCGAGCCCTGGCACTGGATCCCGAAGTCATCATTTGCGATGAAGCAGTCTCCGCCCTGGACGTGCTGGTGCAGGCCCAGGTCCTGAACCTGCTGGCTGATCTTCAGGACAACCTTGGCCTGACGTACCTGTTCATCACCCACGACCTCGCCGTGGTCCGCCAGATCGCGGACCACGTCTGCGTCATGGAGAAGGGCAAGCTTGTGGAGACGGGCAGCACTGACGACGTCTTCGACAACCCCCGTGAGGCTTACACCCAGGCACTCCTGGATGCCATCCCGGGTGGATCGCTCCTGCTGCCGCCCGCGGTGGCCTGACCGGCGTCGAACGTTTGATCGCTGGATAGCAGAAGAGCCGGTGGTTCCCGAAAGGAAACCACCGGCTCTCGCCGTTTAACGTGCGCGTTGCTGGGCCTGCTCTGCGCGCCAAATCGCCCCCGAAGCACGCAGAGCGGGCCTCACAACACTCACGAAGCACGCAGAGCGGGCCTCACAACGTCAGAAGCGGACGACGACGCCGAGGGCTACTTCGTCGGGGCGGCGCTGTCCGGGCGGGCCGTCAGGCCAAGCGCTGCAAGCTCGCGGGCCAGGACCGCGCCAAGCTTGACGTGCCCTGAAGGCTTCAGGTGCACCCCGTCCTGAAGATCACCTACGGCGTTGTAACGGGTGAGCCAGTTGCCCGTGCTGACGAAGGGAATGCCGTGTTTGGCGGCAATGCGCCCCAACAGTGCGTCCACTTCGGTGCGACGTCCGCCGCCATTCTCCGCCCCGCGTGCCAAGGTTCCGATCATGGCGAGGGATGCACCAGGGTAACGCTTCTTCAGGGCAGCGAGGAGCCGCTCGGCATTGCTGGTGATCTGGGCATCCGTGGCCTTTTGCGAAGCATCGTTGCCGCCGCCTTGGACCACAATCAACGGTGGATCTCCGTAGGGGAGTGTCCAGTCCCCGCGCTGCAGGGCATCGATGTAATTGCCGGTCTTGCCATTGGCTGCCACAAACCCCGTGCCGCCCATGCCCACAACGTGCAACTTGTACCCCAGAGCCGCGATGCCCTGCTGCGGCCAGGAGTCCTTGGGCATGGCCTGGGAGTCTCCGATCAGGACGGCGGTGTGGCGCACATCGGCCAGAACCACTTCATTTCGGTTGTTAGCCGGGTTCTTGTACAACGAGCCAACCGGCAGGTCCAGGGCACTGGGCGCCTGGGCGGTCCTGAGTGGCGGGGCGGCGGCAGTTTGAGCCGGCCCCGGCGCGACGGAGCGCGTAGGGGTGGAAGCCGGGGTAATGGGGCTGGGTCCGCATCCCACTGCCAGAACGCCGACGGCGATCAATGGTGCGAGCAGGCGGAACGCGGCCGAAGATTGTCGCATCGATGGGTCTCCGTGTGGCACTGGTTCTGGAGCAATCATGGGGCACGGAGAACAGAAAATCCAGCATCTGGAGTAGCGGTTACTAAAGCGTGACGTCATGTGAGCAGTGCCACATCTGGATGGCGAATGGCTTGCTTTTTAGGCTGGGAAATGCAACTGCGTTTAGACTGGATGCAGGTGCCCTGTGTCCCGGGGTCTTTTCGCTGTGTGTTCCGATCAAGTCGATCAGGTATGCGCGCGGATACAAACAGCTGACTTCACCACTGAAACGAGTCATTAACGCATGTCTGAAACCATCACCAACACTGCGTCGCGGAGCGATCTGCGCAACGTCGCGATCGTCGCACACGTTGACCACGGCAAGACCACCCTGGTCGACGCCATGCTCAAGCAGACCAACTCCTTCGCTTCCCATGGTGAGGTTGAGGACCGTGTCATGGACTCCGGTGACCTGGAGCGCGAAAAGGGCATCACCATCCTCGCGAAGAACACCACGGTTGCCTACAACGGCCCGTCGTCCAACGGCGAGACCATCACCATCAACGTCATCGACACCCCCGGCCACGCCGACTTCGGTGGCGAGGTAGAGCGCGGCCTGTCCATGGTTGACGGCGTCGTCCTGCTGGTCGACTCCTCCGAGGGCCCGCTGCCCCAGACCCGCTTCGTGCTCCGCAAGGCCCTTGCCGCGCACCTGCCGGTCATCCTCCTGGTCAACAAGACCGACCGTCCCGACGCCCGCATCGACGAAGTTGTCCACGAGTCCATGGACCTGCTCCTCGGCCTCGCCTCGGACCTCGCCGACGAAGTTCCGGACCTGGACCTGGACAAGGTCCTCGAAGTTCCCGTCGTCTACGCTGCTGCCAAGGTTGGCCGTGCGTCCCTGGACCAGCCGGCCAACGGCTCGGCTCCGGAGAACGAGGACCTCGAGCCCCTCTTCAAGACCATCATTGAGCACATCCCGGCTCCCACGTACAACCCGGACGGCGTGCTGCAGGCACACGTGACCAACCTGGACGCGTCGCCGTTCCTTGGCCGCCTCGCCCTGCTCCGCATCTACAACGGCACGCTCCGCAAGGGCCAGACCGTTGCCTGGGCACGCGCCAACGGTGAGCTCAAGAACGTCAAGATCACCGAACTGCTCGCCACCAAGGCACTGACCCGCGTTCCTGCCGAGTCTGCTGGACCGGGCGAAATCGTCGCAGTTGCAGGCATCGAGGAGATCACCATTGGTGAAACCCTCACGGAT
>NZ_JABMCX010000273.1 GCF_013179505.1 Paenarthrobacter sp. CM16
GGGGGGGGGGCCGCTTCAGGCTGCTGTGGCTCAATAGGAGAACTGTCGAACTAAGGGAAGTCTCTTGGTCGCTAGCCAGAACTCGGTAGCGGGTGCGGACTTGCCTGACTGGCTCGCGACTCGCTTGCCCGGCAGCGTAAGTGAGAATCATCGCTGTGAGCTAGGCTGCAGCGGCATCCTAACGTTGGCGGGACACGAGTCTGGGTAGCCACGCGCTTCCCCGTCGAGCGTCCGGGGATACTGCTCAGATGCGATCCACCTAAGCAGACCAAAGGGTGGCGTCCAGCGGACGCCGCCCTTTGGTCTTGAGGCCTACTTTGGTGGATTTCTTTCGACACGGTCAGCGACTGCGTGGAAACCATCCTGCTCCGCCTCGTGCCATTCCAGTTCAACTTCTTCTCCTGGCATTAGCTCCAAGAACTCATGTTCGCTTTGAAGAATCGCGGAGAAGTGAGCGAAACATTCCAATCTGGAGCCTTCAATAACGATTGATCCCCAACCCTCTTCGGGATTCCAGTACTTCACAATGCCCTTTGACTTTTGCATTGATTCCTAGACGTACGTTATTTGGTATGAAAAGTCCCAGTTGATATCTGCAGTACCCGACCAACCTGGTCCGGATGCCCGGAATGACCACTGCCCCCACATGTAGTAGGCGTTCAGATTACTTTGCCCCGTGCAGGACCAGTGGTAAATGTAGTCAGCGTCGTAGCCTGGTTTATTGTACGAGCAGTTGTCCGGCGACTTGAATGCGTACGCCTGTAGCGCATCACCATAGATAATAGCTCTCACGCCAGCCGAAGGCTCCCATCGGTAGGCCGTGGTCAGGCCGCTGGCATAACTCTGCTGTGCCCAGAAGTTCGAGTTCGCGTCTGATGCTGCATAGGTCGTTCGGCCGGGCCCGAATGCGTATGAGAATGTCGAGGCGGCTGCAGTCGCTCCCGAGGTATTCGCTTCTCGGCTGTTCTCCGATGAGCAACCGGAGAACTTTGGCTCACCGGATCCGGATACGAGATTTCCCTTGTCGTCGAGCGTGAACTCACCCTCGCGCCCGTCAACTTGAATCTTGACGGTAGAAGAGCTGACGCAGTTTTGCCCGTCGCCGCCGCGAAGTTCCTGCATCTTCTGGGCATTTTCGGGCGAGAGATTAGGCTCAATGCCGGGGCCTGGTAAGGCCGCAGCGGAGGTCGAGCCGGCTGCCATGACAATCGCGATCAACACGCTCGCCATCCTGAATCTTTTCATTGACATACTTCCCCCATATAGTTGACTAATTTTGTCAACGCTAGGCGACGATTTGTTGATAGTCAAAGTGTCTGGTCCAGGTTCGGCATCCATGTAGCCTGTTCGCGCGCGATGATCTTCTGGAGCGGATGCGAGCGGGGAGCCCATTCCGGAAACCCTTTTGTGAGCCCGAGGTTGTCAATCCTTGGGCCGCGTCCCAGGCAGGCTGTTGCGCTCCGTGCATGCCGCCACATCCGTGAGTTCGGACGTGTACTGCGGCGATCGGTGTCTTGCAGCATGGCGACAGCCTCGGCTGATCCTATATCAGTGGATTACTGCTATAACTCCGCCGTTGTTTCGAGGGCTAATGCGTGAGATGACCCCGCACTGCCCCATATTCTGAGGGCCGGCTAGCTTCGGGGTATTTCCTCCGCTTTGATGCTTACTCTGGCTCCTGTGAGGTCATGTTGACGCGGGTCGACGTAAGCCGAGCGATGACGGTGGCCTGCCAGCGTCTGGGGCGTCAAAGTTCCGTCCGTAGAGCCCCCATTTTCGGGCTCGCCGCTCCGTCCGTTGCGTGACTCCGGGGACGCGTCAAGTGCCCCCGCGGTGTTCGATCAAGCAAAAAAGGGAAGTGTGGACAAAGTCCACACCTCCGGCCTCGGACTCGCCCGTACATCCGCCGGACTGCCCCGGACTCCGCATGTTTCCGCCACTTCCCAGTGTTCCCAAGCTTCGGAATCGCCTTCGAGTCCCACCTCGGGCACAGCGAGCCCTCGTCAGAGGGCTCTGCTGCATTGAACACGGCGGAGTTAGCGTTGGTGGCCGGCGCCATGGTTGCTGCCTGCTTTCCTACGCCCGTAGATGAGCGCATCGATCAAAAATGAGGCTATCCCTCGTAGGGCCCTCTTTCAGGGTACGAACGCCAGGGCGATTGTGCCCGGGCCGCTAACCCTGATCCCTCCTTGGTTGTCCGGGATAAAGAGAGACTGGCCACGGGTGATGGCCATGATATCCGCCGAGGCTTGCGCCTTTACCCTCACGCTGGCGTCGAGGCATACCAGGATGCGGGGGCCACTGCCCGGCAAATCAACGAATCCTGTGCTTGCCCGCTCCGGACGAGTGATGCTCAGCGCGAAATCGGGGACCGGCGGCTGGAAGATGTGGGTGGCAGCGCTGATGGGGGCGGAGGCGACATCTACGCTGCAGGAGGAGAAATCCACCGCCCCCAGCATGGCATCGATGTCGATATGTTTGCTTGTCAGTCCCAGCCTCAGGACATTGTCTGAGTTGGCCATGACTTCGAGCCCAAATCCGCCCAAATAGGCGTGGGGAACGCCATCAGCGAGGAACATCGATTCCCCGGGTGCGAGGCAGACCCTGTTCAGGACAAGGGACACGACGGTCCCGACGTCGCCCGGATAGGTGTTGGCAAGTTCGCCAACTGTGGCGCAGGCCGTCCTGACCAGGGGATGCGGGTGGGTCAGGGACAATGACGCAGCAATTCCCAACACTGTCCAGATGTCCTCGGGGGACAATCCCACCAGTGCTTCCAGCATCAGCCTCATGCCTTGTTCGCCGGGCACGCCCAGGAGGTCCCGCGCGGGTTCCAGGGGTCCGGCGATTTCCCCAAGGAACAGGGCTATCTCCTGCCGCGGTCGGAATCCTGCCAGTCCCTCGAATTGTGAAATGGCGTAAACCATTTCGGGCTTGTTGTTTGTGTCCTTGAAAGTCCGGCGGGGATCGTCCAGGGGAACACCCTGCCGTTCTTCCTCCAAGTATCCGTTCGCGGCCAGTTCTCGGGTGGGATGGACCTGGATGGACAGGGGCTTGGCGGGTGCCAGGAGCTTCACAAGAAACGGAAGGCGTCCGAATGCTGCATCAACCCTATGCCCGAGATTGCCCAGGCGATCCCGGGCGACCCAGTGATCCAAACCCTCAGTTCCCGCGGGCCCGGTGATGCTGGACGGCCCCGTTGGATGCGCTCCCAGCCATAGCTCGGCGAAGGGCTTTCCGTCGGAATCCGTACCAAGGAATTCGGGCATGGACGTGGTGGAGCCCCAGTCATAGGAGCGCCTGGCGCCGGTTAGTAGGTGCACGTTTCTGGTCCTTAAGAAATGGTTGGAGGGTCCGGCTATGACAAGCCCTGCAGGGAGGCCGAATGCAACTGTGGATGCAGCGGGTGGTCCGGAGGGAGGGTGGCCAGCCGGGCCACGCCATCCATGGGGCCGCCCAGGGGTGCAAGGATCTGCGCATGTGGCCAGGCCTGTTCGAGTTTGCGTTGCAGCGGCAGGGCAACGTTGGGGTTCGACAGGATTTTTCCTACCCAGCTGATCGCGGGGCTGTCCTGCGGAGTCCAACCGGTATTGCGGAGGCCGGCACCCACCGAGAGGGCCAGCTCATCGGTAGCGTGGGCAACAATCCGGGCCGAGACTTCATCCTCTTCAGAGAGGTCGATGATGGCCCGGGCATAGGAAGCCACAAGGGAAACTCGTTCGGGATTGGACTGGATGTCGATGTACGCAGCCTCGACGTCGGGGAAGTCGCGCCGAAGAATGTCCAGGATGGCAGTGGGCCGGCCACGGCCGTCATGAGCCCGCATGGCAGCGTCCAGGCCGGCCCGGCCTATCCAGTACCCGCTTCCGGCGTCACCCATGATGTTCCCCCAGCCATCCACCCTGGAGTACCCGGTGGGTCCGGTAGCCAAGGTCACGACGCCGGTGCCGGCGGCGAGCGCTGCTCCACCTCGCTCGCCGAGGCAGCCGAGGTAACCCGAGATGGAGTCGTGCGCCAAACGGATCGCAGTGACGCCCAAGTCTTCGCACGCCTGCAACACTCCATCGGCGTCGGCGTTATCCGGAGTCAGGCCCGAAAGTGCTGCCGCGACGTGCACTTCTTGCCGCGCCTGGTTGGCGAGGACCGAGCGGATGACGCTTTCGAGCTGGGGCATGAGCGGGCCGTGGGTGAGGAGGGGAGGAAATTCCCGCTCCAACTCGGTGGTAGGCCCGGCCATCAGCCTGGCACGGATGGAGGACTGACCGCCGTCGATGGCGACAACGGTGGAAGGAGAAGTCACAGGAGTTTCTTTTCGTCAGCTGGTGGGAGTGTCCACACCCGCGGGCATGGGTGCCGTTTCCGGGGTGAGCGTGATTTTGAGGGTGTTGATGCCGTTCAGGAGCAAGGCGTCAACGTCATGGAATGCCGGACCTTGGGCGGGACCGGGCTGCAGTGCATGGCCATTGATGCTGGCTGACGCCGTGGGGGAGAGCCCGTGGAAGATCAGCTTGGCCCTGCCTCTTCCTGAGGAACGCCAGGGAAAGTCCACGCTGTACTCCCATCCGCAGTGCGCCACCCAATCAACGGATGGGGTCGTGGCGGATGCAGATACCGGGGGCAGGAGCCCCACGGATGCGAGGTCCTGGAAGACGGCTCCAGGCCGCGAAGCAGGGATCAGTTGGCCCGATACCTGGCGGGGTGCCGGCCCCTCTACAAGTCGCATATGCCAACCCGAACTGAGTGCCCGATTGCGGGCGCCCAGTTCAAGTTCCGCCCGGAATTGATGTGTCATGGTGAGCCTACGCGGTGGTGGCGGCAGTTGAGGCGAGCGCCTTGGTGGGGACGGCCCGCAGATCGTTGGCCGTCCTCAGCACTGCTGAGGAGATGAACTCTGCCGGGTCCAAACCTTCGACGTCGGAACTCACCTTGAAGGTCCACTCCGCTCCCGCAGGCAAGCTGACCAAGGCGTGATCGACGCTGGCAGCCGGATCCACACGATCTACGTGGACAGTGATGTCGCGGACCAGTGAGTGAGTCTTCACGGTGATCTCATATCCACCTGCCACGGCCTTGGCCGAGGTTTCCAGTGGGGCAGGGTTGAGCTGTAAGTCGACGTCCTCCACGAAAGTGTGGATAACCAGCTCCGGTCCCATGCTGACAACCAGGGCTTCCGTGGACGGGTCCTGCGGTGTACCGAGTTCCGGTCTCACCGGCAGCGTAAGCACGCCCCGGGCAGGGACCTCAACCTGTTCTTCGTGGTGGCTTCGGACCTCGCCATCAAGGGTTTGCAGGGAGAAAGCAACCGGTCCGACCCAAGGCTGGTCAGTGTCATTGACCAATGACACGGAAAGCTGCCCATCGCGTTCACCAAGGGAAATGATCTGCGGTGCGTAAGCAAGGCGGAGGGCGTGCCAGAGTGGCTTGGGCCGTTCCTCGGAGTCCACCGCCGCCCACGACGTCACGGGCCAGCAGTCATTGAGCTGCCAGACGATGGCGCCGGCAGTGCGCGGCCACCAGGAACGGTAGTGCTCAATTGCGTAGCGAACAGCGCGGGCTTGGTTGAGCTGTGTGGCCCAGTGCCAGTCTTCGAAGTCGGCCGGGATACCCAAGTGCGGGGCAAGACCGCGGTCGAGCTTGCCGTTTCCGTCGTCTGCTTTTTGGTGGACAAGGAAGACGGGGTCTTCCTTGGGGTCAACAGCGTTAGCCAGCGGCCCGCCGTCGTTCGCGTGCACGAAGTCGCTCAGCGTCTGCCACGTTGGCGGGCCTTGGAAGCCGAACTCCGAACAGAACCTTGGCACCTCGCTGCGGTATTCGGAGTAGTCAATCCTGTTCCAGACTTCCCACTGGTGATGTGTTCCGTGGTCCGGGTGGTTGGGGTGGATGTCCTCCGGCTTCCGGCCGGGGGAGTAGGGGCTGTTATCGCAGTAGGGGCGCGTGGGATCGAGTTCGGCCACAATGGCACCCAGGAGTTCGTGGGCGTAGCGGTCTCCCCAGCTTCGACCTGCCAGCTCTTCCTTCCAACCCCAGTCCTCGTGCCCCCACACGTTCTCGTTCCCGCCATTCCAGATCACCAGGGAAGGGTGGGGAGCCAGGCGCACAACGTTTTCGCGGGCTTCAGCCTCGATCTCCTCCCACAGCGGTGACTCCTCCGGGTACGCGGCGCAGGCGAGCAGGAAGTCCTGCCATACCAGGATTCCGCGCTCATCACAGGCCGAGTAGAAGTCCTCGGTTTCGTAGATGCCGCCACCCCACACGCGAAGGAGGTTCATGTTGGCACCGAGGGCCTGATCCAGCCGGCGGTTGATCCGGTCCCGGGTGATCCTGGTCAGCAGGTGGTCGTCCGGAATCCAGTTGGCACCCTTAACAAAAACAGCTTGCCCGTTGAC
>NZ_JABMCX010000274.1 GCF_013179505.1 Paenarthrobacter sp. CM16
CTGAAAGGATCACGGCTACCGGGTGCAGTGCCACGGCCTTGCCCATCACCAAGGGTTGCAGGATGTGGCTTTCGAGCTGTTGGACCAGCAGGACGATGGCCAGCATGATCAGGGCGTTGATAGGTCCGTTGGCCACGAGCGCCAGCAGAACCGCGATGGCACCGGTCACCAGCGCGCCGACAACCGGGATGAAGGAACCGATGAACACCAGGACGGCCAGCGGAAGGGCCAGCGGGACCTGGATGATGGCCGCACCAACCCCGATGCCAACAGCGTCCACGAACGCCACGAACATCTGGATGCGCACGTAGCTGACCATGGAAGTCCAGCCGCGACGCCCGGCGCCATCGGTTGCCCGGCGTGCGGTTTTGGGGAGGAGCCGCACCAGGAAGCCCCAGATCCGGCTTCCTTCAAGAAGGAAGAAGATCAGGATGAAGAGAGCCAGGACAAGTCCTGCAGCAAAGTGTCCGGCGGTGCTGCCGAAGGAAAGGGCGCCACTGAGGATGCTGCTGCTGTTGTTCTGCAGCGCATTGGCGCCATCGGCAATGTATTGGTCGATCTGGTCTGCAGTCAGGTGGAGGGGCCCGTCTGCCAGCCATGTTTGAATCTGCTGGATTCCGGCGAGTGCTTCCTGCCAGAGCTCGCCAAAGCCGGAGACAAGCTGCCTGCCCACCAACGCCAGTGCACCTGCAATGACACCAATGAAGGAGACCACCGTAATGGCAACGGCCGCTCCGTTGGGCAATCGGCGGTTACGGAGCCATGCCACCACCGGGTACAACAGCCCCGCCAGCAGGGCGGCCACCATGACCGGGATGATGAGGAAGCTGACCTTGCCCAGCAACCAGACCAAGGCGCCGATCATGAGCAGGATCAGGCCCGCCCGCCACGACCAGGCAGCAGCAATTCGCACCCCATAAGGGATGTCTTCGGCAATTTGGCGGTCAGAGCGGGATTTGGCGTCCGGTGTTGGCGTCATGAACCCATAATTCCGTAGGCCACGCCGTATGGGAAACCGGCCCTCACAGCGTGCCCCTGACGCTGCAGCCGCACGGCCGGAAGACTAGAGGGACGCAGTGATCCCCCAGCTCATGGTGAAAGCTTCACCGGGGGCCAGCCAGCGCAGGCCGTCACCGCTGTTGAACGCATTGGCTGGACCTGTCATCGGCTCGATGGCCACGGCTTTGGAGCGGCCGGGGAAGGTATCGGTGACAAAAACATGGACATAAGGTGACGTCTCGTCCTGCTCGAGACTGACACTGCGGCCGTCCGGCGCGGAAAGCGTGTGGCGGGCCACGCCGCCGTCGTACGTCAGGTCGGTCAAGGCGACATCAATGAGCAGGTCTCCTACGGCAGTCCCGGCCGAAAGATCGTACTGGCCGTCCGCCGCAGCGGTACTGCGCGGGATCAGGCGTTCATCAGCCACCAGCCGGGTTGCGGCTTTGACCGTCAGGACCAAGTCCTCAGGCGCGACGTCACCCAGGCGCAGGTAGGGGTGCGCCCCGAGAACAAAGGGGGCACGTCCCTGGGAATCGTTGACCAGGGTCTGTGAGACACGAAGATCCATGGCGTCGTCCAGTTCATAGCGAACCACGTGGCGGACCAGGAAAGGATAGCCGTGCTGCGGGAAGACCGTGGCCTCGAGCGTCACGCTGAATTCTGATTCGTCCACCAAGGCGTAGGCGGAATTTCGCAGCAATCCGTGGCTGGCATTGTTGCGGGAGACCTCGGTGATATCGAGCTGCTGCTTCTTGCCATCGAGATACCAGACCCCGTCCTCCACCCGGTTTGCCCATGGCGCCAAAGTGATTCCCGTGGCACCTGGAGAAATCTGGTCGTCGTCGTAACTTTCCGTCAACTGGACTCCGCCGCGAGAGTAGAGGCGGAGCCCTGCTGCAAGCTCGGTGACAACGGCGAGCGCGTCGCCCCTGCGAAGCTCGAATTGGCGGCCCGTGGCGAAGCGGCGGGAGTCGGACGGAAGCGCGTTTTCAGCGGGTGATGACAAGGCAGGCATGGCAATACCGTACTTCATCCCGGATCCGGTGAGCCCAGCCCAATGTTAGCTTTTGTTAGAATCTATGCGTTTTTGGTCACTTGTGGAATAATGAAGTCATGAGTCGCATTACCAGCACCCGCCTTGCGGACAGCCGCGAGCTGATCTACTTCGATGACCCCGGAACGCCGGAGCGAACACCGGAATCGTTGGTGGACCATCGCGAGCTTCCGGCCCGCGGTGTTCCCGGTGAAGTCCGTTATGACGCTTTGTCCGGCGACTGGGTAGCTGTGGCTGCCCACCGACAGGCCCGCACGCATCTGCCCCCTGCCGACCAGTGCCCCATTTGCCCCACAACGCCTGCGAATCCCTCGGAGATCCCGGCGGCCGAGTACGACGTCGTGGTGTTCGAGAACCGCTTTCCGTCCCTGGGCCCTGCCTTGGGCGAGATTCCGCCCCTGCCCGCACCGGGCACCACTGGACACGGGACCGCGGGGCCTGCTTTTGGCCGCTGCGAAGTGGTTGCCTTCACCCCGCAGCACACCGGCTCCTTCGCCGAACTCGGCGAAACACGCGCACGCACGGTCATTGAGGCCTGGGCCCAGCGAACCGAATCGCTCAGCGCATTGCCGGGCATCAAGCAGGTGTTCCCGTTCGAGAACCGCGGCGCGGACATCGGCGTCACGCTGCACCACCCGCACGGCCAGATTTATGCCTACCCGTACCTCACGCCGCGAGCCGCACAGCTCGGTGCGGTCGCCCGGAAGTACTACGACGACGTCGATGCTAAGGAAACGCTGGCGGCCTCGCTCCTCAGGGCCGAACGCGAAGACGGCAGCCGCATGGTGCTGGAGGCCGAACACTTCAGCGCCTACGTCCCGTTTGCAGCACGTTGGCCCCTGGAAATCCACTTGGTCCCCCACCGCAGCGTCCCTGACCTCGCAGCGCTCACGGGAGCAGAACGGGACGAACTTGCGCACGTCTACCTCGACCTGCTCAAGCGCCTCGACTCCCTCTATCCCACCCCCATGCCGTATATCTCCGCATGGCACCAGGCACCGCTGGACCCCGCCCTGCGCCCTGCCGGCCAGCTTCACTTGCAGCTGACCTCACCCCGCCGCGCAGCCGATAAGCTCAAGTACTTGGCCGGATCAGAGGCCGCCATGGGAGCATTCATCAACGACACCACCCCCGAAGCCGTGGCGGAGCGCCTCCGCAGCGTTGCCGCAGCACCGGCTTCTGCCAAGACCCTGGAAGGCATCCGAGCATGAGCACCGTTACCGATACCAGCGTCCTCGCCGCCCGCTTCCAGGAAACGTTCGGAGCAGTTCACGACGGCGTGTGGCAGGCCCCCGGACGCGTCAACCTGATCGGCGAGCACACCGATTACAACGAGGGCTTCGTGCTGCCCTTCGCCATCGACAAAACTGCCAAGGTTGCGCTGCGCGTCCGCGACGACTCAACTGTCCGCATGCTGTCCACCTTCGGCGGGCACGGACTGGTGGAAGCAGACCTCGCTGAGCTGGAGCCGGGCTCGGGGAACGGCTGGTCCCGCTACCCGCTCGGTGTCGCTTGGGCCTTGAAGGAGCGCGGCATTGAAGTCCCCGGCTTTGACCTGTTGCTCGATTCCGATGTCCCCTCGGGCGCCGGCCTCTCTTCTTCCCACGCGATCGAGTGCGCCGTCATTTCGGCGCTCAACGAGTTGACCGGCGCCGGCCTGGCTGCCCAGGATTTGGTCCTCGCCACGCAGCGGGCCGAAAACGTGTACGTTGGTGCGCCCACCGGAATCATGGACCAGTCCGCTTCCCTGCGTGGCGCCAAGGGGCAAGCTGTCTTCCTCGACTGCCGCGACCAGCACGTGGACCTGGTCCCGTTCGACGCCGAATCCTCCGGCCTGGTGCTGCTGGTCATCGACACCAAGGTCTCGCACTCCCATGCCGACGGCGGTTACGCGTCCCGCCGGGCGTCCTGCGAGTTGGGTGCCGAGATCCTCGGGGTCAAAGCCCTGCGCGACGTCGGCGTGGAACGTTTGGAGGAAGCCTCCGGACTGCTGGATGAGACCACCATGAAGCGCGTGCGCCACGTGGTCACCGAGAATGACCGTGTGCTGCAGACCGTGGAGGTACTGGGTAGCCAGGGACCTGCCAGCATTGGTCCCCTGCTGGATGCCAGCCACGTTTCCATGCGAGACGACTTCGAGATCTCCTGCCCCGAGTTGGACCTCGCCGTGGACACCTCCCGCGCCAACGGCGCCATCGGGGCCCGTATGACCGGCGGCGGGTTCGGCGGCTCGGCCATCGCCCTGACCCCGGTGGGCCAGGAGCAACAGGTGCGCGACGCCGTCGTGCGTTCCTTCGGCGAGGCCGGCTATGCAACGCCGGACATCTTCACGGTGACCCCGGCGGCAGGAGCCCGGCGCCTGACCTGACACATCAGTGATTTTTGATCACCGCCCGGCGCCGATGCAGGCGCCGGGCGTATGCTGTGGCCATGACTGAGGCTGTCATTGTTTCCACTGCCAGAAGCCCCATTGGCCGGGCTTTCAAGGGGTCCCTGAGGGACGTGCGTCCGGACGATCTCGCCACAGCAACGGTGCAGGCCGCCCTCGCCAAAATTCCTGCCTTTGACCCGGGCGCGGACGATGGGCAGGGTTTGGATGACCTCCTACTTGGCTGCGCCGAACCCAGCGGCGAAGCCGGCTCCAACATGGCACGCGTGGTGGCTGTCCTGGCCGGGATGGACCGTGTACCAGCGGCCACCATCAACCGTTTCTGTGCCTCGAGCCTGCAGACCCTGCGGATGGCCTTCCACGCCATCAAAGCCGGGGAAGCAAGCGCGATCGTCTCCGCCGGAGTGGAGAGTGTTTCGCGCTACCAGAACTGGGCCGGCGCCGGAGAAACGGACACCGCCAACCACAATCCCCTCTTCGCCCCCGCAGCTCAACGCACTGCATCCCGGGCAGCGTCCAACATTCCCTGGACGGATCCCCGGATGGGTGGCCGATTGCCGGACATCTATGTCTCCATGGGCCAGACCGCAGAGAACGTTGCCACCACCTATGGCATCACCAGGGCCGAGCAGGACGCGTGGGGCGTCCTCAGCCAGAACCGCGCCGAGGCCGCCATCGCTTCAGGGTTCTATGCCCGCGAAATCACCCCCTATATGCGCAAGGACGGCACCGTGGTGGATCGGGACGATTCCCCCAGGGCCGGAGTGACCATGGAAGGTGTGTCCGGCCTGCAGCCGGTCTTCCGTCCCGACGGGACAGTCACGGCCGGCAACGCCTGCCCCCTCAATGACGGCGCGGCTGCGGTGGTGGTCATGAGCGACGTCCGCGCACGCGAACTGGGTCTGGAGCCGCTGGCCAGGGTGGTGTCCACTGGCGTCAGCGCCCTCTCCCCCGAGCTCATGGGAATGGGCCCCGTGGAGTCCACCAGACGGGCTTTGGCACTGGCTGGACTGACCATGGACGACATTGACCTGGTGGAGCTCAATGAAGCCTTCGCTGTGCAGGTGGTGGCGAGCGCCCGTGAATTGGGCATCGACCCCGCCAAACTCAATGTCCATGGCGGTGCCATCGCCCTGGGACACCCCTTCGGCATGACGGGTGCCCGGATGACGAGCACGTTGCTGCACGGGTTGAAGGAACGCGATGGAACGTTGGGGCTGGCCACTCTGTGTGTTGGCGGCGGGCAAGGGATGGCTGTGGTCTTCGAGCGGCTGAGCTAGTTGGTTCGGTGAGGTGGCTGCGGGCAGGCGAGAACTTCCCGCCGCCGAGGGGTTAGGTCTCGGCACTTTGAACCCCCACATACTGCCGGGATGTCGCCCCTCGCGGACGAAGAAATGCCCCTTGACGCAAAAATGCCCCCGAATCTCTTCGGGGGCATTTCGCGTTGACAGACTCCGGAAGGAGTTAGTCGTCGCCTCGCAGGATGGCCAGCAGGCGGATAATTTCCACATAGAGCCACACCAAAGTGACCGTCAGGCCGAACGCTGCAACCCAGGAGTAACGTTCCGGGGCGCCGGCGCGGACGCCTTCTTCGATGCTGGTGAAGTCCATGATCAGCGAGAATGCTGCCAGGCCGATGGCCAGGATGCCGATGAAGACACCCAGCGGGATGCCTGCGATCGTCAGTTCAGTGCGGAGGCCGAACGGCGACTGCACGGCACCGGTCCACATCATGACCATGTTGATCAGGGCGAAGACCGCGTAACCAATGGTGGCGATCATGAAGAAGCGCACCATCTTGGGAGTGGCGCGGACCTTGCCGCTCTTGAAGAGCACCAGGGTGACGCCGAAGACGGCCAGCGTACCGATGACAGCCTGGAGGCCGACGCC